>CABZTG010000001.1 GCA_902528645.1 uncultured Pelagibacteraceae bacterium
CTTCAGTAAATAATTTTATATTTTCGAGCAAATGGATGTGATTTCTCATCAAATTTAAATTATTAATAGTGAGGTAAATCAACGAAAATTCTTTTAATTCTACTCCTGATAATGATTGACTCTCGTTAAAGTGCTTTTTAGTTTTCTCTAAAGTTTTAGTTTTTTTCTTATAAAAGTTTTTTTGATTTTGACTTGTGTATGGGGTTAAGTCAGAAATTTTTTCTAAGAAATATTCTAATACGTATTTTTTTATATAATTATCTTTTATTGTGTTAGCTATAGATCTTAATTTTTTTTCAAAAATCGCCATGGAAGATGGATTATTTTGCGTATTTTTTTTATAATGGTTAAATATAAATTGATGTATTGATATTTTATTTTGTTTTGAATAATTGAAAAAATATTCTTTACCATTTTTATTAACAAAACTATCTGGATCTTCTTGATCTGGTAAAAATAAAAATGATATTTGTTTTTCAGGTTTCATATCTTTTATAGAGTTTTCTGCAGCTCTTAAAGCTGCCTTGTAACCGCTCTCATCACCATCAAAACAAATGATAATGTCATTAAAAAACTGATAAAGAGTAAAAATTTGTTTATCTGTTAAAGAAGTACCTAAATTAGCAACAGCATTATCTATTCCATTTTTACTCAAACCAACTACATCCATATAACCCTCAACTAAAAAAATATTGTCAAACTGATTAGATAATTTTCTTGCTAAATCTAAATTGTATAAGTTTGATCCTTTTTTAAAGAATAATGTTTCTGGGGAATTTACATACTTGGCAAGAAAATCACTTTTTTCAATTATTCTACCTCCCAAAGCAATTGGTTGTCCTGAAATATTATTGATTGGAAAAATTAATCTTCCTCTAAATCTTTCAACATAAATATTTTTCTTTTCATCTAAATAAAATAATCCAGTTTCTAACAAATCATCAATTTGATAATTTTTTTTTAATTCTTCAAATAAATTTGGATTTTTTTCTACAAAACCGATCTTAAATTTTTTAACTTGATCTTTTTCAAGGGATCTTTTTTTAAGATAATCTCTTGCTTTGGAATATTTTTCATTTTTCAAAAGTTGATTGTGGTAAAAGTCTACATAATCCAAGAAAATAGATGAGTATATTTTCCACTTTTTTTCTCTTTCCTCATCTTGTTTTGAAAAAATATAGGGTTGCATACCAGCTAAATTTGCCAAGTGCTTTACGGCCTCACCAAATTTAAAGTTTTGAGTTTTCATTATAAAGTCAAAGATATTTCCATGTTCAGATGTAGCAAAACAATGATAAAATTCTTTTTCATCATTTACAGTAAAGGATGGAGTTTTTTCATTTTTAAATGGCGAAAGACCAACGTATTCTTTACCTCTTTTTTTTAGACTGACATATTTTGAAACTACTGTTGAAACTTTTAATCTTGTTTTAATTTCCTCTAAATATTCTTTTGGGTATTTCATGACTACTTATTAAGTAATTGTTTAATTAGCGCTCCTGCTTTGGAGAAATCAATCTCATCAGCATGTTGTTTTTTTAATTCTCCCATAACTTTGCCCATATCTTTTACTGAATTAGCACCTACCTTAGATATTATCTCTTCACATATTTTTTTTGTATCTTCCTCATTTAATTGTTTTGGTAAAAAACTTGATAAAATATCATATTCATTTTGCTCAACTTCCAAAAGATCAGACCGATTATTTTTTTTATAAATTTCAATTGATTCGGCTCTTTGTTTCATCATCTTCTTAAATAATTTTTTAATATCGTCATCATTAGTCTCTTTTTTATTTGGACCAGATCTATTAACGATATCCAAATCTTTAATGGATGAAAGAATTAACCTGTAAGTTGAGATTTTAGTTTTATCTTTCGATTTTAAGGCTTTTTTATATTCAGTTTCTATTGTCTCTTTTAACGACATAATTTTAATCTACTTTAAAGAAAAAATTCTTCAAAAGAAAAATTGTTTTTTTACAATTTTATAATACATCTCTGTTGCGATAATAAACCTTTTATTGTATTAACCTTTAACTCATGAGTTGTAATTGATCAAAAAAGCAAAAAATAAACGCTCAAAAATTTCTCAAACTTACACAGGTATTTTGGTTCTTGAAAATAAAAAAGTTTTTAAGGGTATTGGAATTGGTTACGAAGGTGTTGCAACAGGAGAAGTTTGTTTTAATACGTCATTAACTGGCTATCAAGAAATTATATCTGACCCTTCTTATGCAGGTCAAATCATCAATTTTACTTTTCCTCATATAGGAAATGTTGGAACAAACCATGAGGATCATGAGTCAGACAAAATCTGGACTAGAGGAGTAATTTTTAATTCCGAAATAACTAATCCCTCTAATTACAGATCATTTTTACATTTAGATTATTGGCTTAAAAAAAACAAAATTATTGGTATTACTGGATTAGATACTAGAAACCTTACAAATTTCATTAGAGACAAAGGAGCCCCTAAAGGTAGCATTTGTTATTCAAATAAAGGAAAATTCAGTATTAAAAAACTGACTAATACAACAATAAAATGGAGTGGTTTAAAAAATTTAGATCTTGCCGAAAGCGTATCTACCAGAAAAAATTATATTTGGAAAGGGCTTAAAACTTGGAAAAAAGAAACTGGTTTTGAGAAAAATAAAAAAAGGTCTTTGCATGTTGTTGCAATTGACTATGGAATAAAAAAAAATATTTTAAGATATTTTTCGAACTTTAATTGTAAAGTTACTGTTGTTCCGTGTAAGACTTCTGCAGAAAAAATATTGAGCTTAAAGCCTGATGGAATTTTTTTATCTAATGGGCCTGGAGATCCAGCAGCAACTGGCAAATATGCAATCAAAATTATCAAAGAACTTATTAAAAAAAATTTACCAATATTTGGTATTTGTTTAGGTCATCAAATTCTTGCACTGGCTCTTGGTGGTAAAACAAAAAAAATGAAATTAGGTCATAGAGGAGCAAACCATCCGGTAAAAAATTTAATTCATGATAATGTTGAAATCACTAGTCAAAATCATGGTTTTGAAGTAGTTAAAGAAACATTGCCAAAAAATATTGAGGTTACTCATAAGTCTTTATTTGATGGTAGTATAGAAGGCATAAGATTAAAAAATAAACCAGTATTTTCTGTTCAGTATCATCCAGAGTCAAATCCTGGGCCGCAAGATAGTGTTTATTTATTTCAAGAATTTATTCATAACATAAAAAGAAATGCCAAAAAGAAAAGACATTAAAAAAATATTAGTTATTGGAGCTGGCCCAATCATCATCGGACAAGCATGTGAATTTGATTATTCAGGAACACAAGCTTGCAAAGCGCTTAGGGATGAAGGTTATAAAGTAATTTTGATAAATTCAAATCCTGCTACCATAATGACAGATCCAGATATTGCAGACAAAACCTATGTTGAACCAATAACTTTAGATGTTTTAGAAAAAATTCTTAAAAAAGAAAGACCTGATGCAATTCTTCCTACAATGGGGGGCCAAACTGCACTTAATCTTGCAATGGATGCTAAAAAAAAAGGGATTTTGAAAAAATACAAAATTGAACTTATTGGGGCAAATTCGAAGGCAATTTCAAACGCTGAAGATAGAAAAAAGTTTAGAAAAAATATGATAGAAATTGGTTTAGATTTACCTAAATCTGAAATCCTAAACAACAATAATCAAGCTACTAGAGTTCTAAAAAAAATCGGTTTGCCCGCAATCATAAGACCTGCTTTCACACTTGGTGGGCTTGGTGGAGGAATAGCGAAAACAAAGAAGGAATATTTTAAAATTGTAAAAAACGGACTACATGAGTCACCTGTTAGCCAGGTTTTGGTTGAAGAATGCTTGGAGGGTTGGAAAGAATTTGAGATGGAAGTAGTTAGAGATAAGAAAGATAACTGCATCATTATTTGTTCCATTGAGAATATTGATCCAATGGGAATACACACGGGTGACTCGGTAACAGTTGCACCAGCACTAACTCTCACTGATAAAGAATACCAAGTCATGAGAAATGCATCTATCGAATGTTTAAGAAAGATTGGGGTTGAGACAGGTGGATCCAATGTTCAATTCGCAATTAATCCTAAAAATGGTCGAATGGTCATAATTGAAATGAACCCACGTGTATCAAGATCATCAGCTTTGGCATCTAAAGCAACTGGATTTCCAATTGCAAAAGTAGCAGCAAAATTAGCTGTCGGATATACTTTAGATGAACTCAAAAATGAAATTACCAAAGTTACTCCAGCATCATTTGAACCAAGTATTGATTATGTAGTAACCAAAATACCAAGATTTACTTTTGAAAAATTTTCAACATCCCCTGCAGTTCTTGGTACTTCAATGAAATCTGTTGGTGAGGCTATGGCTATAGGGAGAAATTTTAAAGAGTCTCTTCAAAAAGCCTTGATATCTTTAGAAACCGGTTTTTCAGGTCTTGATAGAATATTTTATTTATCAAAACAACAAATTGAAAAAAAACTAAAAGAAAATATTCCAAACAAAATTTTACTAGTTGCTGAGGGGATAAGAAAAAAAATTAGTTTAGATAGGATTTTTCAATTATCTAAAATTGACCCATGGTTTCTAGGCCAAATTAAAGAAATAGTTGATTGTGAGATAAATTTAAAAAAAATAGGATTACCAAAAAATTTTACAGAATTTAATAGGATTAAATCTATAGGTTTCTCAGACAAAAAATTATCAGAATTAACAAATCTTTCTGAGGACGTTGTTAGAAAAAAAAGGATAGCACTAAAAATATTACCTGTTTACAAAAAAGTTGATACTTGTGCTGCTGAATTTAAATCTTTCACTCCATATATGTACTCAACTTATCAAAGAAACTTTTCAATAGTTTCAGAGTGTGAAGCAGAGCCGACTAGTAAAAAAAAGATAATTATTCTAGGAGGAGGGCCGAATAGAATTGGTCAAGGAATAGAATTTGATTATTGTTGTTGTCAAGCAAGCTTTTCTTTAAAAGACGCTGGTTTTGAAACAATCATGGTAAATTGTAATCCTGAGACAGTCTCTACCGATTACGATACTAGTGATCGACTTTATTTTGAACCTTTAAAAGAAGAATTTGTTTTTAATATCATCAAAAAAGAGCAAATGAATGGAAACTTAATTGGTATAATTGCCCAGTTTGGAGGACAAACTCCAATCAAACTTGCTAAATTTTTACATCAAAACAAATTACCTATTTTAGGAACTCAATACAGCTCTATAGATTTAGCAGAGGATAGAGATAGATTTAGAAATTTATTGAATAAATTAAAATTAAAACAAGCAGAAAGTGGAATTGCCAAAACTTATAAAGAAGCGATCAAGATTGCTGATAAAATTGGATTACCTTTAATGGTAAGACCTTCATATGTTTTGGGTGGAAGAGCAATGGAAATAGTTTATGAAAAAGGACAATTAAAAAATTTTATTGAAGAAGCCTTTAAAGCTGCAGAAAAAAATCCAATTTTAATTGACAAATTTATTGATCATGCAATGGAAGTGGATGTTGATGCAATATCTGATGGTAAAGAGGTATATGTAGCTGGTATTATGCAGCATATTGAAGAAGCTGGTATTCATTCTGGGGACTCTGCTTGTAGTTTACCTCCAATATCTATTAAGCCATTTTTAGTAAAGGAAATTGAAAATCAAACTAAAAAACTAGCGTTAGCTTTAAAAGTTAAAGGTTTCATGAATATCCAATTTGCAATAAAAAAAGATGAAATTTATGTGATTGAAGTAAATCCTCGAGCTAGTAGAACCGTCCCCTTTGTATCTAAAGCAAAAGGTTTGCCATTAGCAAAGATTGCATCAAGAGTAATGGCTGGAGAGAAATTATTGAAATTCAATTTAAAGGAAAAATCAAAAGGAATGTATGCAGTTAAAGAAGCAGTATTTCCTTTTAATAAATTTCCAAATAGCGACTTACTTCTTGGTCCAGAAATGAAATCAACTGGTGAGGTGATGGGGTTTGATAAAAATTTTGGCATGGCATTTGCAAAAAGTCAAATTGCTGCTGCGAATTCACTTCCAAAAAACGGTCTTGCATTTATATCTTTGAAAAACTCTCATAAGGATGAGGGGATTGATTTGGCTAAAGATTTAATTAAGTTAAATTTTAAGTTAAGTGCAACAAAAGGCACCGCAGAGTACATAAGAAAACATGGAATGAAGTGTAAAATTATAAATAAAGTTAGCAGTGGAACACCTCACATAGTGGATATTTTAGACTCAAAAAAAATAGCTCTTGTAATTAATACTGGTGGAGGAAATAGTGAGCATCGAATAAACGATGCTATTGCACTAAGAAGAGCAACTTTAAAAAATAAAGTTCCATATTGTACAAATATGTCAACTGCTCAAGCATGTTTGGAGGCAATAAAATCTCTTAAAACAAAAAAACTTGATATAATTGCACTGCAAGAACTAAAATAATATTACAATTGAAAGTTGTAAAATTTTTTTTCTGAGGAATAATTGCCCAAAATGAATAATCGTTAGGTTGTATTCATCAAATTTATTTTTTAAAATTTATTCATATGAGTTCAGAAGTTCGTCAATATATCATCGAAGACGCATCTAAAAAAAGTGAAATTTTTAGTGCTCAACTATTAAAACTTCCTATCAAAAAAAAAATTTTAAAATCAAAGACCACTAATCTAGATAAATGTGCCTATTGGACACTTTATGACAAAACAAATATTCATGAAGATGGTGACCAGTTGAAAGCAGTAAGAGGAATCTGTTTAGTATTGGGCGTATTTAGTTTTATTGGTTTATATTCGAGTTTATTAAGTTAATCACTCAACTTTCCAATCAGTGGGAAAAGTGACATAATTTACCTGAATACATCTTCTTTCCTTGATAATCTTCTTTTTTTCCATACCATGCCAAGTATTAGGTCCACTAGTGAATAAATATCCATAATTATGTTTGTAAGGAACTGTTTTAACCTTTTCTAATTTTTCATTATAAAAATCAGTACCTAGATCCTCAGACTCTTTTGCATTATTAACAAAAATCAAACCTGACATTAATTTCTCTTTAATATCGCAATGCGGTTTAAGCCAAAAACCTTCACGATCACATATAATTTCAACTCTAACATATGAATTAGATAAATCTTTATCAATCATTTTTGAAATTGCGTTACAAGTTGCCTTTGATTGAAGCTCGGTAATAAATTTTACCAAATTTGGAAATTGTGAAGCATTTTCTTTTGTGACAAAACATCTAAACTTAATTGCTTTTCCCCCAGATGCTATTCCTTCTCTAAATTCTGCCGCACCACCATCGATAGCTCTTGTTCCATCATAATTAAGATTATGTTTACTGATGTCGGGGATGTCTGCATTTTCAATTTCTTTAATTGCTTCATCGCTTAAGGCATTATTGTATTCCCAATGATTAAAAGGAGATTCATATTTTTTGGAGTTGTTTAAAATGGAATTAAGAAAAGTCATAATTTTGAAATTTTTTTTCTATATAACCTGCTATTCTATCAGTTTCATTAAGTTTTTTATAATCCCAACTCTCAACAGAAGAGTCCAGATTTCTTATAATATCTAAAGATTTGAACAACTCAAAAAATTTTTTGAAGCGATAATTGTTCTTAATAGGTGGCATATCTGCTACATATATAGGTTTACCTGTTATTGCAGCTTCAGATATCATGGACGTTGAGTCACAAGTTACCACTATATGGTCTGCTAACTTAAGTGATGATAAATAAGCTTTTTTATCAACATCTGAAATAATGATTTGATCCCCATTATAAAAATCTTTAGCTTTATCAATAATTCTTTGAGGGGTTCTCATTGAAGGAATAAAAATTAATTGGTAGCCATTATCAAGAAAATTTTTTTGGATTTTATGGAAAATTTCTTCAACTAAATTATCCCTAAAATTATAATATCTATTTGGACCACCAACAACAAGTACAACCACTTTTTCTTTTTGAATTTTTGGTTTTAAATAATTTATATTATCATCTAATTCACTTTCTCGTAGATAGTGGATGGCTCCTTTAGTTGATAATACGTTTTCACCTTTTAGATCATCATGTTCTGGGGTAATTACAAAATCGAAATTATTTAAAGATACCTTCGGATCTTGGATATGAATATTCATGATTTTATTTCCAAACTTTTTTTTTAAGAAAATTGAAGGAATTACACTTTTTCTGCCACAAGATATCACAACATTAAATTTTTCTAAAATATCATTTTTAAAAACAAACCTTTTAATTGGTGTGATTTTTGGGGGGATCATTTTCCAAAAATTATTCAGTTCAATTTTCTCGTGTATAAAATCTAAATCTAAAGCTTTGGCAAGTCCTTCAACTTGGCTAATCATGCCATGCATGCCCTCGGTCAATAATAAACCTTTTAATTTAGTCATTAATCACTATATAGCTTTCATATGAATCAAAATCCAACTAAACACACAAAAGTGTTAATAATTGGGTCTGGTCCAGCTGGATATACAGCAGCTGTTTACGCAGCAAGAGCAATGTTAAATCCAATTTTAGTTTATGGTTCAGAGCCAGGTGGACAATTAACTACAACAACGGATGTTGAAAATTTTCCAGGGTTTGCTGATGTTATTCAGGGTCCTTGGCTTATGGATCAAATGAAAGAGCAAGCAAAAGCAGTTGGAACAGAAATGATTGAAGATCATATAAGTTCTGTCGATTTAAAAAAAACACCTTTTGAAGCTATCGGAGACACTGGTCAAAAATACACTGCTGATAGCATAATAATTTCAACAGGTGCACAAGCAAGATGGTTAAATTTAAAATCAGAACAAGAGTTCAGAGGTTTTGGAGTATCCGCATGTGCAACATGTGATGGTTTTTTCTTTAAAGACAAAGAAGTTGCTGTTGTTGGAGGAGGCAATGCAGCTGTTGAAGAAGCGATGTTTCTTACGAAATTTGCATCAAAAGTAAAATTAATTCACAGAAGAGATAATTTAAGAGCTGAAAAAATGCTTCAAAAAAAACTTATGGAGAATAAAAAAATTGAAATTATTTGGGATAGTGTTGTTGAGGACGTTATTGGTGATAAAGATCCAAAAAATGTTAAAGGAATTAAAATTAAGAATGTTAAAACAAATAAAATTGACGAAATTAAATTAGATGGTGTCTTCATCGCAATTGGACATGATCCAGCTACGCAATTATTTAAAAATCAATTAAGCATGGATAAAGAAGGTTATTTGATAACAAAACCAGATTCAACTGAGACTAATGTACCGGGTGTTTATGCGGCTGGAGATGTAAAAGATAAAACATTCAGACAGGCAGTGACTGCTGCTGGTATGGGTTGTATGGCAGCACTAGAGGCTGAAAAGTTTTTATCACATTAAAGTGAAAAATAACCTTCATGTATTTTTAGGAGCAACAGTTGCTGATGCAGCTGCAAGACCATTACATTGGGTATACAATCAAAAAAAACTTAATTCCTATATTAAAGGTAAAAAAGATTTTACTTTTTTAAAAAAAAATAAAAGTCCTTTCTACAATATTAAAACTGGGAAAGTATCAGGTTATAATGAAATTGGACAAGTTATGTTTCAAACACTTCTAGAAAATTATGAAGATATAGAGAAAGAATTTAAAAAAAATATTCTGAAGAATTTTGGCCCTGGAAGTGAATATTGGAAAAATTTGAGTCTCAGATCAAAATATAAAAAAGTAAAAGATTGGCGTGGTATGATCAAAGGACCATGGATACACCAAAATATTATAGAAACTGTAAACAATATTAAATCAAATAAGAAGATTTCGGGTGGAGTAAAAGTTAATGAATCTGATGGGTTTTGTGCTACACTTCCATACTTTCTTTATGGTTATGATTTCAAAAGTCTAGAAAAAATCATAAGAATTGTGACTGCTTCAAAAATTAGTTTAAAATATGCATTAGCTAAATTTTATATAATTGATTTTGCTCTTAAAGGAGCCAAAGATCCAGTTCATGAATTTATTAAAAGATTTAAAAAAGACACATCATTTAAAGTTATTGTTAATGATATTAAAAAAATAAAAAGATTAAATTCAAAATTTCATCCTATCATTATTAAAAAGCTTGGTATGGCATGTAGTTATCCAGGAACTTTTAATAGTTCAATATATACAATAATTAATTCAAGAAATTATAAAGAAGCTATATTAAAAACAATAAAGGCAGGTGGTTGCAATTGCTCTAGAGCAAATTTTACTGGAGCATACTTCGCTGCATTAAAAGGATTTAATTCAATTCCGAATTCTTGGATAAAAAAAACAATTCCAGCAAAAAAGATTTTAAGTCAAAAATAATTATTTATTTAATCCTTCACAGAAAGATTTAATTCTCAACATAGCTTTTTTTAAATTATTCATTGACGTAGCATATGAAATTCTAAAATAACCATCTAAGCCAAAAGCTGATCCTTGAACGACAGCGACATTCTCTTTTTCAAGCAATTTTTGAACAAAATGAGTATCTGTTTTTAATTTTGTTTTTTTATTTAATAATCCTTTACAACTTGGGAACACATAAAATGCACCATTAGGAGTTAAACAATTAATTCCTTTAATGTTGTTAAGACTTTTAACAACAAAATTTCTCCTCTCTTTAAATGCTTTTGCTCTAGTTTTTATAAAACCCTGCTTTCCATTTAATGCCTCAACTGCTGCTGCCTGACTTATTGAAGATGGATTTGAAGTAGATTGAGATTGAATTTTTCCAATTGCTTTAATTATTTCTTTAGGACCAGCAGCATAACCTATTCTCCATCCTGTCATTGCGTATGATTTACTTACTCCATTCATGGTAAGTGTCCTATCTTTCAATTTTGAAACTTGAGCCATCGTGAAAAAATTAAAGTTGTCATATCTAACATGCTCATAAATATCGTCACTTAAAATAAAAATTTTCTTATTTCGAATTAAAACTTTAGCTAAATCATAAATTTCTTTTTTTGAATACCCTGCTCCTGTTGGATTAGATGGAGAATTAAGAATTATCCATTTAGTTTTTTTAGATATTGCTTTTTTTAATTTTTTTGGAGTTAATTTAAAGCCCTCTGCTGCTGTACATTTTACTATTTTTGGTTTTCCGCCAGCTAATAAAACCATATCAGGGTATGATACCCAAAACGGTGCCGGTATAATTACCTCGTCACCTTTATTAAGAGTTGCCATAAAAGCATTATAAAGAACTTGTTTACCACCTGTGCCAACAGTTATTTGATCTAAGGTGAAGTCCAATCTATTTTCTCTTTTAAATTTTTTGATAATAGCTTTTTTAAGTTCAGGTGTGCCATCAACAGCAGTGTACTTTGTGTCCCCTCTTTTGATAGCTTTGATTGCTGCATTTTTTATATTAACTGGAGTATCAAAATCTGGCTCCCCAGCACCAAGACCAATAACATCTTTTCCAGCTGCTCTTAATTCTCTTGCTTTCTGAGTAACGGCAATTGTTGGGGATGGCTTAATTCTTTTTAAACTGTCTGATATTATGCTCATTGAAATATAAATTAATTCTAATACGTTCTTTAATATATGGAAAATACATATCAAGATTTAATTACGGATATTCAGAGTAAAAACCCAAAAATCAGTGGAAAACTTGAAGGTGGTAAAAAATTTAAAATTAAATCTGATTTTAAACCTGCAGGCGATCAACCAGAGGCAATTAAAAAATTAGTTAATGGGGCAAATAAAGAGGAATTTAACCAAGTATTACTCGGTGTGACCGGTTCGGGCAAAACATTTACAATGGCCAAAGTAATTGAGGCCACTAACAGACCAGCATTAATTTTAGCTCCAAATAAAACACTTGCTGCACAGCTATATGGTGAAATGAAAACTTTTTTTCCTGATAATGCTGTAGAATATTTTGTATCTTATTACGATTACTACACCCCAGAAGCTTATGTTCCTAGATCAGATACATACATTGAAAAAGAAGCATCGATAAATGAGCAAATAGATAGGATGAGACATTCCGCAACAAGATCTCTGTTAGAGAGAGATGATGTTTTAATTGTAGCCAGTGTATCATGTATTTATGGGCTAGGTTCCGTTGAAGCTTATAGTAAGATGACTTTAACACTTCAAAAAAATTATGATTACAACAGAGAACAAATTATTAAGTCTTTAGTTGCATTACAATATAAAAGAAATGATCAAAATTTTTATAGAGGTACTTTTAGAGCTCGAGGTGAATATCTAGAAATCTTTCCATCTCATTTAGAGGATCGAGCATGGAGATTAAGCTTATTTGGAGATAAACTTGAACAAATTGAGGAATTCGATCCATTAACTGGAGATAAAGTTCGGGACTTAAGTCTCGTAAAAGTTTACGCTAATAGTCATTATATCACCCCAAAACCCACCATTGAACAAGCGATAATAAATATAAAAAAAGAATTAGATATAACTCTTAAAAAACATAAAGCTGAAAATAAATTACTAGAGGCACAAAGATTAGAGGAAAGAACCAAATTTGACCTAGAAATGATTGAAGCAACCGGCTCGTGTGCGGGAATAGAAAATTATTCTAGATTTTTATCAGGGAGAAAACCAGGTGAACCACCTCCTACATTATTTGAATACTTTCCAGACAACACTTTAATTTTTGTCGATGAGTGTCACGTAACTGTTCCACAACTTAATGGAATGTATAAAGGAGATAGATCAAGAAAAAGTACTTTAGCAGAATATGGGTTTAGACTTCCATCGTGTATGGACAATAGGCCTCTTAAATTTGAGGAATGGGATTTAATGAGAACACAAACAGTATTTGTCTCTGCAACACCAGGACCTTGGGAATTAGAACAAACAAACGGTAAATTTATCGACCAAGTCATAAGACCAACAGGCTTGATTGATCCACCTGTTGAAATAAGGCCTGCAAAAAACCAAGTTGATGATTTGATGCATGAGTGCAAAAAAGTGATTGAAAATAATCATAGAGTTTTGGTGACAACTCTTACAAAAAAAATGGCTGAAGATTTAACAGAGTATCTTCATGAAAATGGTGTAAAAGTGAGATATCTACATTCCGATATTGATACCCTTGAAAGAATAGAGATCATGAGAGATCTAAGAATGGGAGTTTTTGATGTTCTCGTAGGAATTAACTTATTAAGAGAAGGTTTAGATATTCCAGAATGTGCTTTAGTTGGAATTTTAGATGCTGATAAAGAGGGTTTTTTAAGATCAGAAACTTCATTAATTCAAACTATAGGTAGGGCCGCTAGAAACGTCGATGGCAAAGTAATTCTTTATGCAGATAAAGAAACTAAAAGTATAAAAAAAGCAATTCAAGAAACTGAAAGAAGAAGAAAAATTCAATTAGATTATAATAAAAAACATAAAATTGATGCGAAGACAGTAAAAAAAGAAATTAATGATATTTTGGAAAGTGTTTATGAAAAAGACTACGTTAAAATTAGCGAAGGTTCAAATGTTGGAGGAAATCTTAAAAAACACTTGAAAGCTTTAGACAAAAAAATGAAGGAAGCAGCGTCAAATCTAGAATTTGAAGAAGCAGCTAAAATTAGAGATGAGATTAGAAAATTAGAAAGCACAGAGCTAGAGATCACATTAAATCCAAAAATAAGACAATATGATGTAAAAAATAAACTTTATCCAAAAGGTAGATCGACAATGGGAATGCCAGGAACTAAGGTTACTAAAAAAAAAGATAAAAAATGGAAGCACAGAGGATAATAATTACTGGTGGAGCAACCAGAATAGGTGCTGCAATAGCTGAAAAATTGTCAGGACCAAATAAACAAATTATAATTCATTATAATAAATCAAAAGCTAAAGCTAAAAATTTAAAAAAGAGACTTCAAAATTATGGATCTAAAATTTATTTGGTAAAAGGAAATCTTAGTAAAGAAAAAGATGTTATGAAAATTATAAAGTTTGCTAAATCAAAATTAAAATATTTTGATTGTCTAATCAACAATGCATCTTTATTCGAAAATGATAAACTAGAAAACTTTAATTCTAAAAGTTGGGAAAATCACATTTCAACAAATCTTAAAGCTCCTGCTATTTTGTCAAAAGAATTCTCAAAAAATATCAGGGGAAAAAATAACAATATTATTAACATTATTGATCAACGAGTATTTAAATTAACTCCATTTTTTTTTTCATACACAATAAGTAAAACTGGCTTATACACTTTGACCAAAACTAGCGCTATGAGCCTCTCGCCAAATATAAGAGTTAATGGCATAGCACCGGGACCAACAATTAAAAATAAAAGACAATCTGAAAAACACTTTAAAAATCAATATTTAGCAACACCTCTCAAAAAACAAGTTGATGTAAAAGAGATTTGTGATGCAGTTGACTTTTTTATTAAAAACAGCTCTATTACTGGTCAAATTTTAGCTATAGATAGTGGTCAAAGTTTAAACTGGCAAACACCAGACATAATGCGAGGTAAAGAGTGAAAAAAAATAATCTTAAAATTGTAAAAATTGATAAGTCTAAAAGCTTATTTAATTATGAGAAAAAGATACTGATCAATGAATTAATTTTAGATTTAAAACTTGGATATTACGATTTTGAAAAAGAAAAACCTCAAAAAGTTAAATTTAGCCTTGAAATTGACTATCAAGATAAAAAGCCTTCAAATGACAAAGATATAAAATCTATTGTCAACTACAGCACAATTGTAAAATTAATTACAAAACTAGTAAAAAAGAAACATTATAATTTTTTAGAAACACTTGCGGAGTCTGTTTTTGATGAATTGTTTAAGGATAAAAGGATTGCGAAAATAATGCTTAAAATTGAAAAATTAGAAATTTTAAAACAATGCTCATCTGTTGGTATACAAATTACCAAAAAAAGAAGTCATGATAAGTTCTGAAATTGGAAAAGAAGTAATTAAAAAAGAACTACCATTAATACCGAAGCTACCTGGTGTTTATCGCATGCTTAACAACAAAGGAGAAATTCTTTATGTTGGTAAAGCAAAAAATTTACCTAATAGACTTAAGAGTTATATTGCAGAAAAAAACCACATTATAAGAACAGAGAGAATGTTATCTCAAACAAAAAAGCTTGAGATTACTACTACCTCGAATGAAAGTGAGGCTTTATTGCTTGAAGCTAACTTAATTAAAAAATACAAACCAAAATTTAATATTTTACTAAGAGATGATAAATCTTTTCCTTTTATATTTATTGGTAATAAAGATGTCTGGCCTCAAATAAGACGACACAGAGGAAAAAAAACTAAGGAAGGTTTTTATTTTGGTCCATTTGCATCAGCTGGTTCAGCAAATTGGACTATAAAAATGATACAAAAAATTTTCCATTTAAGAGTATGCGATGATACAGTTTTCAAAAATCGAGAACGACCATGCATTCTTTATCAAATTAAAAGGTGTTCTGGACCTTGTGTTGGATATGTCGAAAAAGAAGACTACAAGAAAACTGTTGATGATGCGATAGAATTCGTTTCAGGAAAATCAAGAAAAATTCAAAAAAGTCTTTCAGATCAGATGGAAAAAGCTAGTGAAGATTTAGATTTTGAGAAAGCTGTGATTTTGAGAGATAGAATAAAATCATTAAATATTATTCAGTCTTCCCAAAGGATCAATGAAGCAAATTTAATCGAGGCCGATGTGATTGCAGGTTATAAAGAGTCTGGAAAAACTTGTATTCAGGTTTTTTTTTATCGTTCAAAACAAAATTGGGGTAACCAGGCATTTTTTCCAAAACATGATCCAGATGAAAGTCTAAGTAATATACTTAATTCTTTTGTTTCACAATTTTATGAAAATAAAAGTGTGCCCTCATCGATAATAATTTCCGAAGAAATAAAGGAAAAAAATCTGATTGAAAAAACTCTCTCTAAAAAAGAGGGTAAACAAGTAAACTTATCTGTAGCAAAAAAAGGGTCAAAACTAAAAGTTATCAATCAAGCAACCAAAAATGCAAAAGAAAGTTTAAATCGAAAGCTTTATGAAAGTCAGAATAATAGAGAATTATTTGACTCAGTTGCGAGTAAATTTAATCTTGAGATAAATATAAATTTAGTAGAGGTTTATGATAATAGCCATATTCAAGGAACAAATAGTGTCGGGGCCTTAATTGCATTCGGTGAAGAAGGTTTTATTAAGAAAAGATATCGAAAATTTAACATTAAGTCTAAAAAGAATGAACAAGATGATTACGGAATGATGCGAGAAGTATTGAACAGAAGGTTTAAAAGAGCAATTCAAGAAAAAGACAATTATCTTTCCTTTCCTGATTTAGTAATAGTTGATGGCGGAAAAGGTCAATATTCTGTTGCAAGAGACTCTTTAAATGAATTAGGACTTCACGAAATACCGATTATTGCGATTGCTAAGGGAAAATTTAGAAATAGTGGTAATGAAACCTTTTTCCATAATGGCAAAGAATATAAGTTCAATAAAAATGACCCTACTCTTTTCTTTCTTCAAAGAATAAGAGATGAATCTCATCGTTTTGCGATTAGTGCTCATAGAGCAAAGAGAAAAAGAGGTATTAGTAAGTCTTTGTTAGACCAGATTGAGGGTATTGGATCTATCAGAAAAAGGGCTTTATTAAATCATTTTGGATCTGCTCGAGCAGTAGAGTCTGCAAGTCTAGATGAAATAAAATCAGTTGATGGCGTTGAGGAAAAAGTTGCAAAAAAGATATATAACTTCTTTCACGAATAGAGATTATGCTAAGAAAAATACCAAACATATTAACTGTCGGTAGAATTTTAATTGTACCTTTTTTTGTTTTAGCTTTCTATTTACCTGGATTTTATGGAGATCTAACTGCTTTAGTATTATTTATAATTGCATCCTTTACAGATTTTTTGGATGGAATGTTAGCTAGACTACTTGGAGAAGAGTCTAAATTGGGAGAATTATTAGATCCAATTGCAGATAAGATTATTGTAGCTGCTGCACTAATTTTATTAGTTATGGATGGCACAATTAAAAATTATGAGGTTATTGCTGCAATTATAATTTTAACAAGGGAAATATTAATATCTGGTCTTAGGGAGTTTTTAGCAAAAGGTAAAATTAAACTACCTGTCTCTAATCTAGCAAAATTAAAAACAGTTTTACAAATGGTCTCAATTGGTCTTTTACTTTCTGGGGATACAGGAAATAAAATCATCAATTTTCAAGACTATAATGCTCAAACTATTGGCATAATTTTATTATGGCTATCAGCAGCTTTGACTTTATTCACAGGGTATGAGTATGTGCGTAAAGGAATAGACCACGCTATATCAGAAGACAATAAAGATTAAGCAGCTTTTTTCTTTTTAACCAATGCTAAATAACTCTCATTTAAATCAATTATCAAGTCGCAAACTTTAAATTGATAATCTGCAATAGTAGATACAGGGGTTACTTCAGCTGCAGTTCCTGTTAAAAAACATCCAACGAAATCTTTTAATTCTTCTGGTTTTATTTTTCTCTCATGTACTTTGATGTTTTTAGATTTTGCAATTTGAATCACAGTTCTTCGAGTAATTCCATCTAAAAAAGAATCTGGTATTGGAGTGTGTAGTTCACCATTTTTATCTTTGAAAAAAATATTTGCTCCGGTCGCTTCTGCGATATTATCCTCATGATCTAACATAAGTGAGTCTGTATAACCTTGCTTTTCAGCTTCGTGTTTTGAAAGGGTGCAAATCATATATAATCCAGAAGCTTTTGTGTCCCAAGGAATAGTATTAGGGGCGGGTCTTCGCCAGTTTGAAATATTTAATTTAATACCTTCAACCTTAAGTTTAGGATCAAAATATGAACCCCACTCCCAAGTTGCAATTGCTACATGAATTTTTGTTTGCTGAGCTGAAATAGCCATCATTTCACTACCTCTCCAAACTACGGGTCTAACATATCCATTCTCCACTTTTTGAGTAGAAATTATTTTATTGCTCGCTTTATTAATTTCATCTTCGCTATAAGGTATTTCAATTCCCATTCTTTTTGCAGAGTAAAATAATCTTGAAGTATGTTCTTCTAATTTAAAAATTGAACCATCATACACACGTTCTCCCTCAAAAACACAGCTTGCATAATGTAATCCATGGCTCAGAACATGAACCTTAACATCAGACCAATCGACTAATTCGCCATTGTACCATATTTTACCTGATCTTTTATCGTAGGGTATCATTATGAAATAAAAAAATTCTTACTGAAAAAATATCTTTGTATCTGTAATATGTCAATATAACTTACCAATAATGAAACAACTTTTATATTTGAAAGATGATCAATTAAAAGATTTGATCGAAAAGCTTTTTATAGGTTACAGAGAAACATTTTCAGACTCAAAAAAGATATTAAATAAGTATAAAATTGGCCTAGCACACCAAAAAGTTATTCATTTGTTATCCATGTATGAAGGGATCACTATATCAGAATTGCTCAAAAGACTTAAAGTAACCAAGCAAAGCCTTAATAGAGTTTTAAAAGATCTAATTAAACTAGACATAATAATTTTTAAAAAAGATGAGCAGGATACAAGAATAAAACATGTATTTCTTAATGATAAAGGAAAAAAAATATTTAATGAAATTTTTGAAATTCAAAAAAAAAGAATTCATAGTGCGTTACTTAACTCAAGCTCAGAAGAAGTCATTAACTTTGACAACGTTTTAAAAAAAATAATTAATGGATAATTTTGTAGCTCATATTTTAGTTGTTGATGATGATGAAGGCATCAGAACTCTTGTTAAAAAATATTTAAATGAAAATAATTACCTGGTTACAACTGCAAATAGTGCAGAAGATGCTTTTGAAAAAATACAAATAATCAAATTTGATCTAATCATACTGGATATTATGATGCCTGGAAAAAGTGGCTTAGAGTTTATCAAAGAAAATCAAAAAAAATTGGATACACCTGTGATTTTATTAACCGCGAAAGGTGAAGCAAATGAAAGAGTTGAGGGTTTAGAGGTTGGTGCTGATGACTATCTTCCAAAACCTTTCGAACCTAAGGAGTTGATATTAAGAATTCAAAATATAATTCAAAAAACAAAAAAAAGTGATCAAAAACGAGTAATACAATTTGAAAATATTAAAATTGATTTAAATAAACAACTAATAATCAAGAAAAATACAGAATACAAAATTAATAACACAGAGAAAAAAATTTTAGAAAAAATGATTAATAATCCTGGTAAAACTTTTTCACGGGAAGATATTGGTATTTTAACTGAGCTTGATAAAGAGAGATCAATAGATGTTATTATCACAAGACTTAGAAAAAAGATTGAAATTGATCCAAAAAATCCAAAGTTTTTACAAACAATAAGAGGAGCTGGATATGTTCTATGGATTGAGTAAATTTTTTAAAAATATACTTCCTAAAAGATTATTTTACAGAGCTTTATTAATTGTTGCTGTTCCAGTCATAGTTTTACAATTGGTAATTACTATTGTTTTTTTTGATAGCCTTTGGATCAAGACAAACAAAGGTATGACTAAAGCGTTAGTAAATGAAATTAATACTTTCATTGAAGTTTATTCAGATGAAATTTATAAAAAAGATGAAATTAAAAATGTTTTTTCAGTTTACCAAGACTTAAATATAGATTTTGTAGAGAATAATGATTTTATTTATACTTTTGATGAAAGATGGTTTAGCCCGATAGATAGGACTTTAAGAAGAGAACTCAAATCAAAATTTGGGAATGGAAATTATTGGTTTGATACAATTTCATACAAAGAGTTAATTGATATTAGAATAAAATATCAGTCTGGGTATTTTAAATTTTTAGTTCCAAGAGATAGAGTGACGACCTCCTCAGCTCGTATCTTTGCACTATGGATAACAGTTCCTGCAATCATAATGATTTTAATTTCTTTAATTTTTCTAAAAAATCAAACGAGACCAATCACTAATCTTGCTAAAGCGGCTGAAAAATTTGGTCGGGGAGAAGAAATTGATGAATTCAAACCCTCTGGTGCAGCAGAAATCAGACAAGCTGGTTATGAATTTGATAGAATGAGAAAAAGAATTTTAAGACATCTTAATCAAAGATCAGAAATGTTATCTGGCATTAGCCACGACTTAAGAACTCCTTTAACAAGAATGAAATTACAAATAGCATTTATAAAAGATAAAGAATTAAGTAAAAAATTATCCGAAGACATTAACGAGATGGAAAAAATGCTCAATGAATATTTGCAATTTACGAGCTCGTCATACCTTGAAAAAGATGAAGAATTTAATATTAGCGAATTAGTTGATGAAATAGTTAAAAAATACGAAAATGAAAATATATCATCCAAAATTGCACCTAGAATTTATATAAGTGGTAGAAAAAACTTAATCAAAAGATGTGTTAACAATCTTATAGATAATGCAATTAAATACGCGGAAAAAGTAAATGTAGATATTACTAAAAGTAGTAACAACTTATTCATTAAAATTGAAGACAACGGACCAGGTATACCTGAAGCAGAATATGATAATGTTTTCAAACCTTTTTATAAAATTGATAAAGGTCGAGCTGAGACAAAATCAAGTGTTGGACTTGGATTATCCATAGCTTCGGACATTATCAGATCACACGGAGGAAATATTAAATTAGCTAAGTCGCCAATGGGTGGTTTAGAAGCTAAGATCTTTTTGCCTTTTTAGTTTTCTTTTTTTTTGTAAGTTTTAATTGATCAATTTTTTTTTCTAAATTTTCAACTCTTTTTAAAAGAACTTCAAACTCATCTTTACTTGTTAACTTCATTTTAAAAACTATTTCATCTCTTTTAGATTTTAAAATAGTCATAATTTCATTGGCTATATCTTTTGACGATACTAAGCCTTGTTCAAATAATTTAGCTAGTTTTTCAATTACAAACTTTGAGTTTTTCATATATTAATCTAATAACTTATTATAATTATAACTTATATTTAAAATTAAAAATGTTCATTAATAATTTTGACCCAGTCGCATTTCAAATTTTTTCATTTGAGATTAGATGGTATTCTTTAGCTTATATTGTTGGTATTTTATTAGGGTGGTTTTTGAGTAAAAAATTTTTTATTTCTGATCTGAAAGTAAAGGAAAAATTTGACGATTACTTAACTTATCTAATTTTAGGTTTAATTATTGGTGGCAGATTAGGGTATGTTGTATTTTATAACTTTGAATTTTATATCAATAATTTATTAGATATCTTTAAAATTTGGCAGGGTGGTATGTCATTTCATGGGGGAGTTATAGGGATTATAATTGCAAGTTACCTTTTTGCGAAAAGAAATTCACAAAGTTCATTTAGTTATTTAGATATTGTGTCTTTTGTTGCGCCCATAGGTATTTTTTTTGGCAGAATAGCAAATTTTATAAATTCAGAACTTTATGGTGTCGAAACAAATGTTGCTTGGGCAGTCCAATTTGCACAAATAGATAATTTATATCGACATCCTACTCAGTTATATGAAGCTTTTTTTGAGGGTATAGTTCTATTTTTAGTTCTATTATATTTCAAAAATAAGAATTTCGCCAAAAGACCTGGTTTTATCTCTGGCATATTTTTAGTTTTTTACTCAATTTTTAGATTTGCAATTGAGTTCTTCAGAGTTCCTGATGACCAACTGGGCTATTTATTATTCAATTTAACTATGGGACAACTTATAAGTATCTTTTTTTTAATAATCGGATGTTATTTATTAATTTTTAAATATGAAAACAGACAAAATAGTTAATTTACCCTTAGACAAGTTTATCAATATCTCTCTGTATAATAAAAAGTCTGGGTACTACATAAAAAAAAATCCATTCGGCAAAAAAGGAGATTTTATTACAGCTCCTAATGTATCAAGATTATTTTCTGAAATGATTGCTATTTGGGTTGTAAGTTTTTGGAAAAGTATAGGGTCACCAAAAGAATTTAACGTAATCGAACTTGGAGCAGGAAATGCTGCAATGATGAAAATTCTTATAGAAAGTTTTAAAAAGTTCCCATCGTTTTTCAAATCCTGCAGATTGGTAATTTATGAAATAAGTCCTACTTTAAAGAAAATACAAAAAAAAGAATTATTAAATTCAGATGTAAATTGGGTAAATGATTTAAAAAAAATTAAAAAAATTAAAAAAATTCCTAGTATATTTATTGCAAATGAGTTTTTTGATGCAATTGCAATTAAACAATTTCAAAAAAAAGGAAATTTATGGTTTGAAAAGTTTGTTAGTTTAAACAAAAAAACAACCTCTTTCTTGGAAAAAAAAATTAATATGAAAAATTATGAAAAAAAGATTGATTTTAAAATATCTAAAAATCAGAATTTTATAGAATATTCAGAGCTTGGTATTAATTACCTGAAACAAATTTCAAAAATTATCAAAGCAAGATCTGGGGGAATTTTGATCATAGATTATGGGTATAATGAAGATAAAATGAAAAATACTTTACAAGCATTATATAAACACGAATATTCGGATGTTTTAGCTAAAATTGGGAACTCAGATATCACACATAATATAAATTTCCGATTATTTGAAAAAATAATAAAAAAACTAGGTGGATTAAAGCATAGTTTAACAACACAAAAAGAATTTCTTACAAAAATGGGTATCTACGAAAGAGCTGAGATGATTGCAAAAAATCAAAACTTTTTAAAAAAAGCAGATATTTATTACAGATTAAAAAGACTAACAGATGATAAACAAATGGGAAAATTGTTTAAAGTTATGTTAATAAAAAATCAAAAAAACAATTTTAATTTAGGATTTTGATCTGATCACCTCTCGAAAATTATTAAAAAAAAAAAATATAAGTCATGGTTTTTTTAATAAAAATGGAGGTACATCAAAAGGGATATATAAAAGTCTAAATTGTGGTCCCGGTTCTCATGACAACAAAAATAATATTTTAAAAAATTTAAAGATTGTCAAAGATAAAATAGGGAAAAAAGCAAAAAATATTTATTTAGTACATCAAGTACATAGCAATAAGTTGGTTTTTCTAAATGAAAACTCTAAATTAAAAAAAAAAATTAAAGCTGACGCAATTATAACTAATCAAAAAAAACTGCCAATAGCTGTATTGACCGCTGATTGCGTACCAGTGTTATTATATGACTATGAAAAAAAAATTATCGCGGCTATCCATGCTGGTTGGAAAGGTGCGTATAGAGGGATAGTCAGAAATGTTATTAATTTTATGCATAAAAAAGGGTGTAATCCAAAAAATATAATTGGAGCAATTGGTCCGTCAATTACTCAAAAAAACTACGAGGTAAAAGCTGACTTTAAAAAGAAATTTATTAAAAAACACAAAAAAAACAAAATTTTCTTTAAAAATAAAAACGAATTAATTTATTTTGATTTACCAAATTATGTCAAATCTCAACTTAAATCACAAAAAATCGATAAAATTGATATGATTAAAATTGATACATTCGATAAAAAAAATAATTTTTTTAGTGCAAGAAGATCATTAAAATTAAATCTAAATGATTATGGTAGAAATATTTCAATAATTATGATTAATTAAACTTTTCATGAAATTATTAACTGGAAATAGTAATAAAATCCTAAGTAAAAATATTGCTAAATATTTAAAATCTAAACTTGTCAATTCTAGTATAAGAAAATTTGCAGATGGTGAAATTTACATTGAAATAAATGAAAATATAAGAGGGAATAGCATTTTTATAATTCAATCTATTTCTTCACCAGCTAATGACAATTTAATGGAATTATTATTATGTATTGATGCTTTAAAAAGATCATCAGCAAAAAATATAACTGCCGTAATTCCTTATTTTGGTTATGCGAGGCAAGATAGAAAAGTTGTACCAAGAACATCTATATCAGCAAAGCTTGTTTCAAATTTAATAACTCAAGCAGGTGCAGACAGAGTTGTGACAGTAGATCTCCACGCTGGTCAAATTCAAGGTTTTTTTGATATTCCTGTTGATAACCTTTTTGCAACTCCAATCTTTGCACGACACATTAAAAAAAAAATTAAAAGTAAAAATATAATCTGTGTTGCCCCAGATGTTGGTGGTACAGAAAGAGCGAGAGCACTTGGTAAAATTTTAAACATTGGTTTAGCTATTGTAGATAAGAGAAGACCAAAGCCTGGACAATCACAAGTAATGAATATTATTGGAGATGTAAAAGGTAAAACATGTATCTTGGTTGATGATATAATTGACTCTGGTGGTACTATCGTCAATGCCGCTAAGGCATTAAAACAAAGAGGTGCAAAAGAGGTTTATGTTTATATTACTCATGGAGTATTAAGTGGGGACGCGGTTAAAAAAATTAAAAATTCGGTTATTAAAAATTTAGTTATTACAGACACGATAGATAACAGCGAAAAAACTAAAAATGTTAAAAACATAGAAGTTTTACCTATTTCCGCCCTTATGGGAGAAGCTATAAAAAGAATTTCTAATTCAACATCAGTTTCAGATTTATTCAAATAATTACCTTGATTATTTATGAACATGGGTTAAAAACCTCTGTTTTATGAATTCTTTAGAAGCAAAGATCAGGGATAACAAAACTAAAGGTCAACTTAATGCTATCAGGAATGATGGCAGTGTTCCAGGGATTATCTATGGAGGTAAAGACCAAAATCAAAAAGTTTCTATATCTAAGAAATTATTAAAAACCTTGATTGAGAAAGAAAACTTTTTATCAAATATCATTACTTTAAATGTAGATGGAAAATCTCAAAATGTATTACCTAGAGAAGTAAAATATCACATCATAAGTGATGAACCTACCCATGTAGATTTTCTAAGAGTTCTTCCTGGAGTAAAAATTAAGATTGAAGTTCCAGTTAACTTTATTAATCATGAAAAATCTCCAGGCTTAAAAAGAGGTGGAGTACTTAACATTGTAAGAAGAAAAGTTGAATTAAAATGCCCAAGTGAAAAAATACCAGAAAGTATTACTTTAGATTTAGATGGTATAGATATTGGGTCAAGTTTTAAAATTTCTTCAGTTAAACTAGATGCAGAAGTAACACCAACTATTCAAGGAAGAGATTTCGTAATTGCAACCTTGGCAGCACCGACGGTAATGAAAGAGCCAGAAAAACCAGCAGAGGCAGAAGCTGCAGAGGGTGAAGAAGGTGCTGAAGGAGCGGAAGCAGCTGCAGCTGAGGGAGATAAACCAGCTGCGGAGGGCGATAAAAAAGAGGGTGATGATAAAAAACCTGCAGACAAAAAAGCTCCAGAAGAAAAAAAATAATCCACTAAATTTGAAATTCTAATTAATAGTTTATGCTTTTATTTGTAGGTTTAGGTAATCCAACTCCAGATAGTGAAAATAATAGACATAATGTTGGTTTTAAAATTATAGACTCCATCAATAAAAAGTTCGGGCTTACAAAACAAAAACCAAAATTCAAAGGTTTGTTAACAACTGGTAATATTGATAGTAAAAAAGTTTATGCCATAAAGCCCTTAACATTTATGAATAACTCTGGAATATGTATTAGAGAACTAATCGAATATTTTAAAATTGAACCAGAAAATGTAATTGTTTTTCATGATGATCTTGATGTTGAATTTGGAAAAATAAAAGCAAAATTTGGTGGATCAAGTGCTGGTCACAATGGTATATCTTCTATTGATAAATTTATTGGAAAAGATTACTCAAGAGTAAGAATTGGTATAGGAAAACCAAAAGGACCTATTGAAGTATCTGATTATGTTTTACAAAACTTTGATGATGAAGAAATCATGGGTGTAGAAAAAATATCCAAAAATATAACTGAGTCACTTTCGATACTTGTAGAAAAAAAATTAGATTTATTTTCAAGCACAGTTAATAATAAATAATGAGTTTTAAATGTGGGATTGTTGGATTACCTAATGTTGGTAAATCAACGCTTTTCAATGCACTAACTAATTCCAGTAAAGCACAGGCTGCTAATTTTCCTTTTTGTACAATTGATCCAAATATTGGAGTTGTAATAGTTCCTGATGAAAGATTAAACAATTTAGCTAAAATTTCAAAATCAAAAAAAATAATCAATACCACTATCTCTTTTGTTGATATTGCTGGACTGGTAAAAGGTGCATCCAAAGGTGAAGGTTTGGGTAATAAATTTCTTTCTCATATTAGAGAAGTCGATGCAATTATTCACATGATCAGGTGCTTTGACTCTAATGATATTCAAAATGTAAACCCCTCTGTTGACCCGGTTAGAGATATCGAAATTATAGAAACAGAGATGATGCTTGCGGATCTTGAGTCTATTCAAAAGAGGTTAGAAAAAAATAATAAAAAAAATGTTGATGAGGATCAAATCAAAATTCTTGAAATAGCTATGGATTGTATAAATAATAATAAAAGTTTTGATGATTTAAAGACTCAATTTAATAAAAAGCAACTTAATCAATCTGGGTTATTATCACTCAAACCTAAAATTTTTGTTTGTAACGTTGATGAAAAAAGCGTTCAAAGTGGAAATAATTACACTCAATCATTTGCTGATAAATATGGGAACAACAATACTTTAATCGTTTCTGCAGACATAGAGAATCAAATCAATGAATTGGATAGTAATGAGAAAAAAAATTATATGGAAATGATTGGATTAAAGGAAACAGGATTGAATAAATTAATTAAAAAAGGTTACGAAATTCTTGACCTAGATACATACTTTACATCCGGGCCAGAAGAAACTAGAGCATGGACAATTGAAAAAAATTGTACTGCCCCAAAAGCTGCAGGTGAAATTCATACTGATTTTGAAAAAGGGTTTATTCGAGCTGAAACTATTTCTTACGATGATTTTATATCCAATGATGGTTGGGTAAATTCAAAAAATAACGGAAAAATGAGATTAGAAGGGAAAGATTATATAGTTAAAGATGGAGACGTTCTAAACTTCCGTTTCAATACGTGACCATATTCTTTTCATACTAAAATAAACTAGGATTGTTAAAATAATTAAATACAGGATAGCTTTAAAACCCATTTGATGTCTTGACTCTAAGTGAGGTTCAGCAGACCACATCAAGAATGTTGTTACATCTTTTGACATTTGCTCAACAGAAGCTGTTGTACCATCTGAGTATTCTACTAATCCATCTGATAACTGATTAGCCATTTTAATTTTATTCCCATACATGTATTTATTATAATAAACACCATCATCTAAAGTAACTCCAGCTGGTGGGTCTTCGTATCCTTGAAGCAATGAGTAAATATAATCTACCCCACCTCCTCTCGCTTTAACTAATACAGACATATCTGGTGGATAAGCACCTCCATTTGCTGCTTGAGCAGCTTGAACATTATCATAGGGCATTACAAACTTATCTGATAATCTGCCTGGACGAGTAAACATATCACCATCTGAATTAGGTCCATCCTTGACTTCAAAAGATGCAGCAATAGCTTTTGCTTGCTCTATAGAAAATTCTGGTCCCCCTTTTTCAGCTAAGTTTCTATAACTTAAATATTTCATTGAATGACAAGAAGAGCACACCTCTGTGTAGACTTGATAACCTCTTTGAAGTGCAGCTCGATCAAACTTTCCAAAGAGTCCTTTAAAGCTCCAATCAGTTTTTAAATATTCAACTTTTTCTGCAGCTTGAATGCTCAATGAAAGTCCTGAAAATAAGATAATAAATGAAAATATTTTAAAAAAATTTTTCACTTATTTATTTAGACTTTCCTTGTTCTTTGCTGTGGCTAAATTAGGTGAACCACCTAATATTGGCTCGGTAATACTTAATGGAATTGGAAGAGTTTTTTCTTTCCAACCTAAAACTGGAAGTATCACTAAAAAGTGTAAGAAATAGTATGCTGTAGCTACTCTAGCAACTAACAGATATAATCCCTCTGCCGGCATTGCACCTACGTATCCCAAGATCAAAACATCAGCGACAAGGATCCAATAAAACTGTCTATATAAAGGTCTAAATACTGCTGATCTAATTTTTGAAGTATCAAGCCATGGAAGAGCTGCTAAAATTAAAATAGCGGATAACATTGCAACTACTCCTAAAAGTTTATCTGGGACCGATCTTAAAATTGCATAGAATGGTAATAAATACCACTCTGGAACAATATGTGCCGGAGTAACTAATGGATTAGCTTCAATATAATTGTCTGCATGACCTAAAATATTTGGCGTATAAAAAACAAAAAATGCAAAAACAATCATAAACATTAGTAAAGCAAAACCATCTTTAATTACAATGTATGGATGGAATGGTACTGTATCTTTTGAAGGTTTTTTAATGTCAATTCCAACTGGATTATTATTTCCAGGAACATGAAGTGCCCATATGTGAAGAACAACTAAACCTAAAATTAAAAAAGGTATTAAATAGTGAAGTGTAAAAAATCTTGTTAAAGTAGGATTATCAACTGAATAACCTCCCCATAACCAAGTAACAATACCCTCGCCTACTAAAGGAATTGCACTAAATAGATTTGTAATTACAGTTGCACCCCAGAAACTCATTTGGCCCCATGGAAGTACATAACCCAAAAATGCAGCTGCCATCATTAATAAATAAATGATGATACCAATTATCCAAATTATTTCCCTAGGAGCTTTGTAAGAACCATAAAATAATGATCTAAATATATGAATATAAACAGCCAAAAAAAACATTGAAGCACCATTTGCATGAATGTATCTAATTAACCAACCATAATTAACATCTCTCATAATATGCTCGACACTATCAAAAGCCATATCAGCATGAGCAATATAATGCATTGCAAGAACTAAACCTGTTACAATTTGAGTGATCAAACAAAAAGTTAATATTCCACCAAACGTCCACCAATAATTTAAATTTTTTGGTGTTGGATAATCAGTTAAGTGATTTGCAAGAGTTAATAATGGTAAACGATCGTTAAACCATTTTCCAAATTTTGATTTCGGTGTGTATTCGTGATCACTCATAATAATTATCCAATTTTAATTGTATTAGCATTAACAAATTCGTATTTAGGGATCTCCATATTAGTCGGAGCTGGTCCCTTTCTAATTCTTCCAGAGATATCATAGTGTGAACCATGACAAGGACAAAACCATCCATTGTATTCGCCTTTTTGATCTAAAGGAACACAGCCTAAGTGAGTGCACACTCCAAGCATGACTAACCACTCGGGGTTCGCTGCACGATCCTCATCTTTTTCTGGATGTTTTAAATCTTCTAACTTTACAGATCTTGCTTCAGCTATCTCATCTTGTGTTCTTCTACGAATAAAAACTGGTTTACCTCTCCATAAAACTGTAATTGTTTTACCTGGATTTACCGCACTTACATCAACCTCAGTGCTCGCCAAAGCTTTGACTGATGCATCTGGGTTCATCTGATCAATCATTGGCCATATCGTTGCACCAACACCAACCGCACCAACTGCATAAGTTGCTGTGAATAAGAAATCTCGTCTATTAGTTTTTTTTTCTGACATCAATAATAGTTAAATATACTCAATATTGCTTTTTTCTACTTAAATATATGATTTCATATAATATAAAATGATAAATTTACTACTGAAAGAATGACACAGAATTTGATAAATCATGGCCCTAAAATTGCTTTATTTGAACCAGACATACCTCAAAATACAGCAGCAATAATCAGAACCTGTGCGTGCCTAGGTGCAAAACTTGAAATAATAGAGCCTTGCGGGTTTATGCTGAGTGACAGAAGATTTAAGCGAGTCGTTATGGATTATATGAATGAAAAAGACATAAAATTCCATCAAAGCTCAGATGATTTTTTTAAATCGAAAAAAGATCAAAGAATAGTTCTAATGACCACAAAAGCGTCTGTTTCTTACACAAAATTTAAGTTTAATATAAATGACACTATTCTTTTTGGTAGAGAAAGTGCCGGAGTGCCAAATGAGGTTCACAAAAAAATTAAAGATAGACTCAAAATTCCTATGAAAAACAATAAACGCTCACTTAATATCGCATCTTCTGTTGCAATCATATTGGCAGAAAGTTTAAAACAAACTAAATTAATCTAATATGGATTTAGAAATTAAAAAAGACATCACAAGTAATTGGTTCAAAATGCTACAAGAAGCTATTTGGCATACTATAACCAACCTAGAAAAAAAAGATGCGGATATCAAAACCACTGTTTGGAGCAGAAGTAAAAAAAGAGACGAAGGAGGCGGAGAATTTAGAATTTTAGAAAATGGAAGAATATTTGATAAAGTCGGAGTAAATTTTTCTAGAGTTCATGGAAAATTCCCAAAACAATTTCAAAAAAATATTTTAGGTGCAAAAAAAAATCCCAGTTTTTGGGCTTCTGGTATTTCCGTTGTAATGCATATGAAAAATCCCATGATCCCTGCCATGCATTTTAATACAAGATATATCTGCACAACTCAGGACTGGTTTGGTGGTGGTATGGATGTAACCCCATCAATAAAAGATGATAAGGAAAAAAAAGAATTTCATAAAACCCTAAAAAAAATGTGTGATCAACACAATAAGAAATATTACACAAAATATAAGAAATGGTGTGATGAATATTTTTATTTACCTCATAGAAAAGAATCGAGGGGTATTGGTGGAATTTTTTTTGATTATAAAAAAGATAATTTTGAGAAAGATTTTAAATTTGTAAGAGATGTGGGGATCACTTTTCAATTTATTTTTGAAAAAATCATTAGAAAAAAAATGAAGAAAAAGTGGAATAAAAAACATAAAGAATTACAATTCATAAAAAGAGGTCGTTATACAGAATTTAACTTACTCTATGACCGAGGAACAAAATTTGGTTTGCAAACTGGTGGAAACGTTGAAGGTATTTTAATGTCATTACCTCCGTTAGCAAAATGGAAATAACATGGACAAAGAACCAATTACTTTAAATGGCCTAAATAAACTTAAAGATGAATTAATCTTTTTAAAAGAAAAAAAAAGACCTGAGATTGTAGCGGCGATTGCTGAAGCGAGGTCACATGGTGATCTAAAAGAAAACGCAGAGTATCATGCTGCAAAAGAAGAGCAGTCTCATAATGAGGGAAGGATTACTGAAATTAATGATATCATTGCTAGAGCAAATGTCATTGATGTTACGAAATTAAATAATGATGGAAAAGTTATCTTTGGCTCGACTGTGTTTTTAGAAAATTTAGATACTGGAGAAAAAATAAATTATAAGATTGTAGGAAAAGATGAAGCTGATCTCAAACAAAAATTAATTTATTTTCAATCGCCTATAGGTAAAGGTTTAATAGGAAAAAATAAAAATGATTTAGTTGAAATAAAAACTCCTGCCGGGGTTAAAAATTTTGAAATTAAAGACGTAAAATATATCTAATTGTTAACAATTTGACTTACTTGTTTATCTGAAATTTGAAAATTATTTTTCACCCATTCTTCCTCAATTATTTTTAATTTTGCACCCAATTGTTTACCCTTAGGAATATTGAATTTTTCCATTAAAAATTCTGCACCCACAGGCATTTTTGGTATTGTTTTATCTTTGTAGAAATTAATTAATCTTTGAATATTTTCAGAATTTTTTTTTGATTTTATTAAATAATAATTGAGAATATCAGTTACAGCTTGTTTTCCATTATAATAAAAAATACCATTTAAGTTTTCCTCTCTAAAAGTTTTTGATCCAATTTTTTCCTTAAAAAAATTATCAATAATTTTAATTCTTTTTTGATCTTTTTTTGAAATATTAAATTTGTACATAAAATAATCCGCATTATCTGTCTCATCAATAATCATTAAAGATAATAGAAAGACAAAATCAGCCTTATTAATTATTTGTTTTTTTTTTGAGTTTAATTTTGAAAAAGTTTTTAAATTATTTAATTCAGGAAAAACAATTAAAAATAATTCTGAGCTAAATTTATCATCAGCTAATTTTTCTAATATTTCTAAGTGAGTTATTTTTTTTAACTCATCTAATAGTCTCTCTTTAGATAATTTTGAGATACCACCGATATTAATTTTAAGTTTTCTGATTAATTCTGGATTATGCGGATGCTTTGAGTAATGAGCGAAAAATCTTAAATATCTTAAAATTCTCAAATAATCTTCTTTAATTCTTTTATCAGCGTCTCCAATAAAATTTACGAAACCGTTTTCTAAGTCTTTTTTACCCTCAAAAGGATCGAACAAGTTTCCATCTTCATCCGCGTATATGGAATTGATGGTAAAATCCCTTCTTAATGCATCCTCTTTCCAATTTTTTGAAAATTTCACTTTTGCATGTCTTCCATCTGTTAAAATATCTTCTCTCAATGAGGTAATCTCAAATTTGTACCCTTCTATAAGTGCTGTAATTGTTCCATGTTCAATACCAGTTTCGTAAAAATCAATTTTATTTTCTTTCAAAACTTCACAAACCTTTTGAGGATCAAGATTTGTAGCCATATCAATATCATTTACTATTTCTTTATTAATGATTTTTCTTATGCAACCTCCTACAAATCTTACTTCACTATCTGATGAATAAGAATTTATGGCTTTAAATATTTTATTTGCTGGAGTATTTTTTGTTAAATCTCGAATAGTTTGACTTATATAATTTAAATTATTTGATCTAAAAAAAATTGTATCTAAAAAATTTTTCATACTTGGCTGGGGCGCTAGGATTCGAACCTAGGATGCAGGTACCAAAAACCCGTGCCTTACCGCTTGGCTACGCCCCAATATTAAGTTCGTATAACACAAAAAAATCAAATTTATATAGTTTTTGAGGCTATACACCAGATATTTTTGTATTTTTGAATAAACCTTTTTTTCGCACGTTCACATCTTTTTTTTGTTTGATAATATGCAACTAAAGCTGATCCCGATCCTGTCATTCTTACAAAAACTGGGTTTAGAGAATTCTCTAAATAAAGTTTCATATTTTTTAATCTTGGGTATTTTAAAAAAGCTATTGTTTCTAAGGAATTTTTCATATCTTTTAAAAAATTGATATCAAACATTTTTTTGGCTCCCTTACCAAATTTTGCTTTATCAAACTTTCTAACCTTTGAATAAATATCCTTAGTCGAACAACCAAAATTTGGTTTTACGATTAATGGGTAAATTTTTTTTACATTATTGAAATACTTTATTTTATTTCTTGAATTTAAAATCTTACTTTTATGATTTAAGCCTAACATCACATCTGAGCCAATTAACTTAGAAATTTTTAACATTTCCTTTTTTTTGATATTGATTATTCTCTTATGAGCCAAATATCTTAGTATACTTGCTGCATTCATTGAGCCACCGCCAAGACCAGCTTTATCAGGTATAGATTTTTTGATTTTGATTTGAAATCTTTGGTTTTTCAAAATTTTTTTTTTTTCTAAGATTTCAAATAATTTAGAAACAGTGTTTTTCCTACCTATCCTGCGAGAAAATTTTCCATTGAATGAAATTAAATGTTTTTTTGATTTAATTTTTTTGATCAAAATTATGTCGTGCAAATCTACGAAGCTTATTATGCTCTCTATATTGTGCAAAGATTTACTTTTGCTTATAACATTTAATGCCAAATTTAATTTCGCGTGTGATTTTATTCTGGAAAAAGGCATTAAGAGCTTTTAAGACCTTCGATCATCTTAATATTAATTTTTTCAATTAATTCTTTTTCAGTATCTTTCATTTTCAATACATTGGTCCAAAAATATCTAGCCTGGATTTTTCTATTGAGCTTCCACAAAATATCGCCGTAATGGTCATTCACTATCGGATCATCCGGCATCAATTCTACGGCTCTTTTCAAAAATTTTTCAGCTCTTGGATAATCATCAGTTAAATAATAAGCCCAACCAATAGAGTCTATTATATATGGATCATCACTCTCAAGTTCGTAGGCTGTTTCAAGCATTTTAATCGCTTCATTAATTTTATAATCCCTCTCAAGCCATGAATAAGCAAGGTAATTTAGTATATAAGCATCGTCAGGTGTAATTTGAAGTGCATCAATTAAATCTTTATCGGCTTTTTCATAATTTTTAATTCGTTCATATGTGCCTCCTCTTCGATAAAGAATATCTGACTTGATATCCGAATTATCATCCAAATTTTCAATAATTTTAGAGTAATAACTTATTGCTTCTTCGTAATTTTTTGCTTTTTTATAAAAATTAGCAACATCAAATAATATTTTTTCATTTGGATTTTCAATTTTATCAAAATTAAATTTAATAAAGTTAAGAGACTCTTGATTATTTCTCTGCGCTGAAATTATTTGTGCTTCTTTTTTTAATCTAAACCAATAGTAAAAATCATCATCCTTTTTAAATTTTTTAAGAACCTTTTTTGCCTTTTCATAATCTTTATTAAAATAATGATTTTCCGCAACTAGTGATAAATTAAATACAAATCTTGGATTTAGAAAATTTGATAAATTTAAGTAAAAATTTGACATCTCGTAATTGTCTTGTGCAGAATACAGATTTGATATTAAAAACAAAAATTCAGCAATTAAATCATTATGATTTTTACATGAAAAGACCTCTTTAAATTTTTGCAAGTTCCCATTGTCAATCCAACTTTTACCTTGTGATAGTAGCAATGTTGAATTTAAAAATTCTATTTCATCGGTAATTACTTTTGCTTCGTTTATATTACCATTTTCAACTAAATAACTTATATAAAAATAAATATACCTAGTAAAATCAGACTCAGGATCATTTATCAATTTTGAGAAATATCTCCCTGTGTTAGGATCATCTAAATAACACTTTTGAAATGTTTCTGAAATATAAGATAGTCTTCCAAAGTTCTTATTATCGTCTAAAAATTTTTTTTCTTTAAAAAGATAAACATATTGTTTTAAGCTTTCTAAAATTGCTAAATTAAACCTGTCCTGTTCTGCAAAGTTATTTGCAATAGAAATGTATTCATAGGCAATGTCTAACTCATTTTTTTTTAAACTATCAATTATTAATAATAAATAAGAGTCGAAAAAATCTATATTTTCATTCTCATAATTTTGTTTAATAATTTGTATCGCTTGCAATACTTTATTCTCTAATACTAATGAAGATACATACCTTTTTAAAAATGGATCATGATTATTGATCAAAATTTTAGATGAATTAAAAAAATCTAAAGCTTCAGAATTTTTTTTATTACCAAAAGCAACTATACCTGAAAAATATTTTGATAAATTTTTAGAATCAATTTTTTCAAAAGAATTACTTTTCGTAAACAAAGTGTTCTGATAAAATAATAATATAATAAGTATAAATTTTATATTTTTAAGAACCATTACTACATTGTATGATTAAAAAGACTTTAAATCAAAATGCTAAATATGCTCAAGAATTCATGAAAACAATTGAAACTGATTTTATTTTTAGCGATAAACCAATCAATAGATTTAAAGTCAACTCAGCTGAAAATAAAAACACCTCAATAAATAAAAATAAATTGTTGAATGATCTTAAAACAAAGATTAATTCAATTGAAAATTGTAATTTAAAAAATAATTCTAAGAATTTAGTCCTGGGCGAAGGTAACATTAATGCTGATGTGATGTTAATTGGAGAAACTCCAGGCGAAATAGAGGATGAAACAGGTTTATGCTTTCAAGGAGAAGTGGGCAATCTCTTGAACAAAATGTTACTAGCAATCAATATAAAAAGAGAAAATATTTACACTACCTACTCAATTAATTTCAGACCACCAGAAGACAGAAAACCCACCGGACAGGAGATAAAACGTTATGCAATATTTTTAAAAGAACACATTGCGATAATAGATCCAAAAATTTTAATTTTAATGGGCAGCACAGCAATGGAGGCAATTACAGGATTAAGCAAAATATCTAATGAAAGAGGTAAGTGGAAAGAAATAATTTTAAAGAACAAAACTATTCCTATCATGATTTCTTTTAGCCCCTCCTATCTAATTAGATTTCCAGAAAATAAAAAATTTTCATGGGAAGATCTAAAAAAAATTAAACAAAAAATTCAAGATTTAAATATTAGGATTTAATGAAAACTATTGCTGGAGTTGATGAAGTTGGCAGGGGTAGCTTAATTGGACCTGTTTATGCAGCAGCCGTAATATTGAACAAGACCATCAATAAGAAGTTATTGAAAGACTCTAAAAGTTTAAAAAAAAATAAACGAGAATTTTTAGCTAAATACATTAAAAAAAACTCTATTTGGGCTACAGGTAAAGCTTCTGTCTCAGAAATTGAAAAAATAAATATTCTTCATGCAAGCCTATTGGCTATGGAAAGAGCAATTAAAAAACTCAAAAAAAAACCAAAACTGATTTTGGTCGATGGAAATAAAACACCAAATTTAAAAAATTATAAACTTCAATCAGTCATTAAAGGTGATCAAAAAATACCATCTATTTCTGCAGCATCAATCATAGCAAAAGTTACACGTGATAAAATGATCTCTAAGTTAGGTAAGAAATTTAAAAATTATTACTGGAGTAAAAATTATGGATATGGAACTAAACAACATCTTAAAGCTATAAAAAAATTTGGGATTACTTCTCACCATAGAAAAACCTTTTCACCGATCAGCAAGTTAAAATAGGTTTCACGTAGAAACACCAGATGTAGTTGTTGTGAACCATCATCATACAAATGGAATCCAAATAATTCAATCCTAGGTTGACCCAAGAATCTTTTTGGAGTCTAATTTCTTTTTATAAAATGAATTTTGATTTTAGAGACAAATTAATAAATGGAGATAGTTTAAGGGAACTTAAAAAAATCCCTAGTGAGACTTTTGATTTAATTTTTGCTGACCCTCCTTACAACTTACAATTAAGAAATGAGCTTATAAGACCTGATAGATCTAAAGTAAATGCAGTCAATGATAAATGGGATCAATTTGAAAATTTTAAAAAGTATGATGAATTTACCTACTCGTGGTTAACAGAATGTAAAAGAATTTTAAAAAAAAATGGAGCTATTTGGGTGATTGGCAGTTACCATAACATTTTTAGAGTTGGCACCGCTATCCAAAATTTAGGTTTTTGGATTTTAAATGACGTCATCTGGAATAAAAAAAACCCTATGCCAAATTTCAGAGGGACACGTTTTACTAATGCACATGAAACCTTGATTTGGGCATCAAAATCAGAAAAATCAAAATACACTTTTAATTATCAATCTTTGAAATGTTTAAATGATGATCTTCAAATGAGATCGAACTGGGAGTTGCCGATTTGTAATGGTTCTGAAAGACTTAAAAAAAATGGTAAAAAAATTCATTCTACTCAAAAACCTGAGGCTCTACTTCACAGAATTTTATTAGCAACCTCAAATAAAAATGATTTAGTTTTAGATCCATTTTTAGGATCAGGAACAACAGCAACAGTTGCAAAAAAATTGGGTAGAAATTATTTCGGAATTGAAAAAGAAAAAACCTATTATAAGGCAGCCGAACAACGACTAAAAAATACAAAACCTATAGAAGATGATTATTTAGATACTTTGCAAAATGGTAGATCTAAGCCAAGAATACCTTTTGGGTCATTGGTTGAATTAGGAATAATTAAACCAGGCACCACTATTTTTGATAATAAAAAGAAAATCAGTGCAAAAATTATGGCTGATGGAAGTATAAAACATGCCAAAAAAGAAGGCTCTATTCACAAGGTAGCTGCATCAATATTGGGAGCAGAAAGTTGTAATGGTTGGACTTATTGGCATTATAATCTTAATGGGCAAATAGTGCCTATAGATAATTTAAGACAAAGATTAATTTCAAAAAATTAATTATTATAAATTTTACCTAAATAAGAATCTAAAAATTTTTTGTTTTTAATAAATTTTTTCAAAAAAATATTTCTAAAAAAAACAGCCACAGGATTAGACAAATGAAATGCGAATTGATTTAGTTTAGATCTTTTATTAACCATTTTAGTTTTATTAACTCTATTCTTAAAGAAATCCCCTTCTAAGTTATTTTCAATACTTTTAAATAATTCATAAGCACCCTCTATGGATTGAGATGCCCCTTGAGCAAATGAAGGTGGAAAAGCAAAAAAAGCATCACCTATAAAATTAATGTTATCATTATTTGTTTTAAAAAAGTCCTTGCTAACAAATACTGGGAATATTTTTAATTCCTTAATTTTATCAAAAAATTCTTTATTTTCTTTTGGAACCTTTTCTAAAACTTTTCTAATGAAGGAATTTTCTTTGAATAAAGAATAATTTTTTTGTTGTTCTAAAGTAAGTTCATACTTCATAATTGCTATAAAATTTAAGTCTCCATTTTGATTTACTGGATAAATTACCTGATGAAAATCAGAGCCTAAAAATAATGAGATATTTTCATTATCGATTTCAGAAAAATTTGTTATCTTTCCTCTGATGGCTAGTGTGTTGTTGTATTTTGGTTGACTTTTATTGTTGGAAATCAAACTTCTACTTTTTGAAAAAACTCCATCTGCAATGATTAAATAATCACATTCAAAAATTTCATTGTTCTCAAAAGTAAGTTGAATTTTCTGATTTTCTTTATTTATACTCGAGACATTATGATTAAATTTAATTAAATTTTCTATATCCTTTTTCAAAAAATTTATTAAATCAGATCTTTTCAAAGTAGTGTACTGACTATTCTCTGAATTAAAATCAGAGATATTCAAATCACATATCTTTTTGAAGTTTTTAGATGAAAAAAAAATAATCTTTTTTGGATTAAACTTTCTTGCATTTTCAAATTTATTAAATTCAATTTCATTTAAAAGCTTCACACTATTAACGGATAATTGAATTCCATAACCTTCCTCAAGATTAATCGAATTACTTTTCTCATAAATTGCCACTTGATAATCTGAGTTTTTCTTGAACAAATTAGCAATAAATAATCCTGAAATACCAGCTCCAATAATGGCTATTTTTTTCATAAGTTGCTCTCTAAATACTTAACAACTTTTTTTGTAAATGTTGGCAACATAGAATTACCAATTTTTTTTTGATCAACCCAATAAGAAGAGGATAATTCTCTAACAATTTTTGGATATTGAATTTTGATATTCATATTCATGTTGGACATTTTAAAATTTATCGTTTTATTAAATTTTTTGGGTTTTGATAATTCCTGCATTGGAAATATTCTTAAGTTTTTGAGAAATTTAAATTTTGTATTTTTAACCAACAGATATTTTTTATCTTTTTTATAAACATTTAAAATAAAATACTTATCTATATTTTTTTTACTGTTCTTTACAAGTTTGAAATCTTTTTTACGAAATGATTCACATTTTTTTGAGATTGGACATTTTAAACAGTTGGGATTTGCAGGTTTACAAATCAAAGCCCCTAATTCCATTAAAGCCTGCGCATAATCGCTAGACCTCGGGGATGTTCCTAATATTGATTTTTTTTTGTGGAGATTTTCCTTAGTAATTTCTTTTTCTTTTTTTAGAAAAAGATATCTTTTTAAAACTCTCTCAACATTTCCATCTAGCGGTATGAAAGACTTATTAAATGCAATCGCCAAAATTGCACTTGCGGTATAATTTCCAATTCCTGGTAAAGAAATTAAATCATCAAAAGTATCTGGTAATTTCCCTTGAAAATTTTTTTTTACAACTTGAGCAGTTTTTCTTAAATTTTTTACTCTAGAATAATATCCAAGACCTTCCCAGAGTTTATATAATTTTTTGTCACTAGTTTTGGCAAGTGAGCTAAGATTTGGAATGTTTTTAATGAAGCGATTAAAATAAGGAATAACTGTTGCAACCTGAGTTTGTTGTAACATAAATTCACTTACTAATGTAAAATATTGCTTTTTAGTGGGTGAAACATTTTTTCGCCATGGTAATGATCTTTTATTTAAATCGTACCAATTAAGAATTTTTTTTGTTACAAATTGATCTTTCATATGCAATATAAAAAATATATTAAGCAGAGAACTGGTAGCATTCAAGGATTAAGGTCTTTCAATGACACTTTGCCAAAAAATATTAAAAAGTTTATTAATAAAAGAGGTCATATTTATTCCGAAACACTCAATAATTGGAAATTCATTGCTGGTGAAAAATTATTTAAAGTTTGTTATCCAAAGTCTTTTAAGAATACTAACAAGTTCAGTGTAAGCACGCTCTTAATAATGGTGCAAAGAGGTCATGAAGTTGAGTTAGAATATTCAAAAAAAGAAATTATGGATAGAATGAATGCTTTTTTTAAAGATGAAGTTGTAAAACGGATTAAATTTACAAGTTTTAACGATGAAAATAAAATAGACAATCAGAAGATAATTCAGAATAAACCTGTGACAAACAATAAATATAAAAATAAACTTAATGATGTTAAAAATGAAGAAATCAAAAATTCTTTAATTGAATTAACTAAAGTTTTTAAAGAAAAATGAATAAATTATTTCTATTTTTAATATTAATTTTTGGATTAAGTACTAGTGCTAACGCAGAAATAAAGAGAATAGTTTCAGGAAATCAAAATGCGAAGATTACAATAATTGCCTACGAGTCTCTAACATGTAGTCATTGTGCAAATTTTCATAAAGATGTTTATCCCTCTCTTAAAAAAGATTTCATAGATACAGGACTAGTCAAAATAGAATTTAGACACTTTCCTTTAGATATTGCTGCTTTAAATGCTTCAAAAATTTCTCTGTGTAAACAAGATCAAAGCTTAGAAATTTTGGAAAAACTTTACTCTAATCAACAAGCTTGGATAAAAGGTAAGGAAATAGAAGAAGTAAATAATAATTTGAAAGAATTTCTAAAAAAAGCTGGGTTTGATATTGATTTTGAAAAATGTATTAACAACAAAGAAATAGAGGACTATGTTTTAAATGATCGAATCGAGGGGACAAAAAATTTTAAAGTTAATTCTACTCCTACGATAATAATTAATAACGAAAAGTTCGAAAAATCTCTTAATTATAAAAATTTAAAAAAAACATTGGAAAAGCTGATATAAGTTAATCCATGGAGTTTAAAAAAATCCAACTCAATGGATTTAAGTCATTTGCAGATAAAACTAATTTCTTAATTGAAAATGGTTTAACAGGCATTGTTGGCCCAAATGGTTGCGGAAAATCAAATATTGTTGAATCTTTAAGATGGGTAATGGGTGAAACATCTGCAAAAAGCATGCGAGGATCGGGCATGGAAGATGTCATATTTTCAGGAACATCAAACAAACCTTCTAAAAATATTGCTGAAGTTTCGGTAACTGTTGCCAATGAAAATAACGAGGGTCCAGTGCAATTTAGAGAGTTAAACGAAATAAATGTTAGAAGAAAAATAGAAAAAGATAAAGGTTCGAAGTTTTATATCAATGATAAAGAAGTTAGAGCAAGGGATGCTCAAATGTTTTTCGCAGATTTATCAACTGGAGCTCACTCTCCATCAATGATTAGTCAGGGCAGAATTGGTGCCCTTGTTACCGCAAAACCTACTGATAGAAGAGCAATTTTAGAGGAAGCTGCAGGAATTTCTGGGTTGCATGTTAGAAGACATGAAGCTGAACTAAGGTTGAGCGCTGCAGAAAATAATCTAAAGAGAGCTGATGAATTAAGAAGGCAACAGGAAAGGCAACTAGCAAATTTACAAAAACAGGCTGAAGAGGCTACAAAATACAAAAATATTTCTGATGAAATAAAAAAAATTGAAGCAGGACTATATTATCTAAAATTACTAGAGATCGATAAAGAAATTAAAATAGAAAATGAAATTAATACAGAAGCAGAAACTGAAGTCAGTGGTTTTAATAATAAAATCAACGAATTAGAGAAACTGATTAAAACTGAGGTTGATAAAATAACTCCATTACGAGAAAAAAATATTGAAAATTTATCGAAGATACAAAGGCTAAACTTAGAACTAAAAAGTCTAGATGAGGAAAATACTAGAATTCAAGACGAAATAGAAAACGTAAAAAAATCTCTACAAACAATAGATGATGATATTAGTAGGGAAAGGGGAATAGTGATTGATGCAAACTCAAATGAAAAAAGACTGAAAGAAGAAAAAAGTGAGCTTATTGAAATCGACTCAAAATATTATCAAACTGAGAAACAATCGAATGAAGATTTGGAAAATAGTAAGAATAAGTTAAAATCAGAAATCGATAAAATTAAACAATTAATTAATTCAAAAAAAAATGATGATGCAATTAAAGCGTTAGATGATTGTCAATTTGTCATCGAAGAATACGCAGATAGTTATAGTAAAAATCAAAATATCAAAAGAGAGTCTGTCAAAAGAAATGAAAGAATTGCAATAATTGATAAGGAGATTGAGAGTTGGAAAAATCTTTTATCTAATTCGGAAAAAATGGTTGCAGAATTAAGTGATAGAAAAAATAAACTTAATGTGCAACGAGATAAACTTGATAATCAACCAAAATTTCAGGCAGAAAAAAAAGGGCAAATTTCAGAAAATTTGAGAATTTCTGAAAATGAAAAAAATGAGAATGAGCAAATTATCAATACCACAGATGAAAAAATTGAAAATCTTAGAAATCAACTAAACGAGATACAAGAACAGTCTATTCAGATAAGAGAACGAAAAGCAAGTTCAGGGGCAACAATTGAAGGACTAAAAAAAAGAAAAAATGATTTAGTGGATAGAATTATTTCTGAGCTAAATCTTACAGAAGAAAACATTTTAGAAAATTCAAATTTATTTGGTGTGGAAGAACTGCCTGATGCTGTTAATCAAGAAGACTTATTAGATAAAAAAAAACAAGAGAGAGAAAAATTAGGCTCGGTTAACCTGAAGGCTGACGAAGAGACTGTAAAATATGAAACAGAAATTAAGAAAATGGAACAAGATAGAGCAGACTTAGTTACAGCAATTGTAAAACTCAAAGATAGTATTAATGAGTTAAATCAAAAAGGAAGGGAAAGACTAATTGAGGCCTTTGATAAGGTAAATAGAAAATTTAATGAGGTTTATACAAAATTATTTAATGGAGGAAATGCTAAGCTTGAATTGGTTGACTCTGATGACCCTCTAGAAGCTGGTTTAGAAATGTTAGTAAGTCCTCCTGGAAAAAGACTTCAATCAATAACTTTATTGTCAGGTGGTGAGCAGGCTTTGACTGCACTATCTTTGATTTTTGCAGTTTTTTTAACTAACCCCTCGCCTATATGTGTTTTGGACGAGGTTGATGCACCTTTAGATGATGCCAACGTAACAAGATTTTGTGGCTTGCTTGAGGAACTAATAAAAATTACAAATACTAAATTCATCATAGTTACTCACCATGCTTTAACAATGTCAAAAATGAATAGACTTTATGGCGTCACCATGCCTGAAAAAGGAATTAGTCAGCTTGTGGCTGTTGATTTACAAAAAGCAGAAAGCATGGTCGCTTAAGTAATTAATTAAAATGTCCAAAGATCCATTCAAAACTCGCTTAGAGATTGCAAAGAAAAAGGTTTCAAAAAGAGATCTAGAAAATAAAAAAGATAATCAATCTCCAATTGGCACTGCTTTTAAGCTAAGTACTGAGCTAGTTTCAGCAGTCGCCGTAGGGACAATTATTGGGTTTCTTTTGGACAAGACCTTTGGTACTAAACCCTGGTTAATTTTAATATTTTTTTTTGTAGGGGTAGTTGCAGGGATAATTAATGTAATTAGATCCGCAAAAAAAATGCAAAAATAGATAAGGATTTATGGCAGCTAACCCGATGACACAATTTGAAGTTTATAGAATTGGTCCAGAAATAAAAGTAGGCGCTTTTGATATTTCTTTTACCAACGCTAGTTTATTCATGGTCATAAGTTCTCTCGCGATTTTAATAATATTTAATCTTGGTTCAAAAAAAAATTCAATACTTCCGAATAAGATCCAACTCTTAGCTGAATTAAGTTATTCATTTGTCTCAAAAATGATCAGCGATACTGCTGGTTCAAAAGCTAAACCATATTTTTCATTTATATTTTCATTATTTATGTTTGTTTTGTTTTGCAACATGTTCGGCATGATACCTTACACTTTTACAGTGACTAGTCATATCATTGTAACTTTCATATTAGCAGCTTTTATTTTTATTGGAGTTACAGTTATTGGTTTTATAAAACATGGCTTTGGTTATTTAAAACTATTTGTTCCAAGTGGTGTTCCAATCGTACTTTTACCGTTAATTGTGGTCATTGAAATTATTTCATATTTAAGTAGACCCATCAGCTTATCCGTAAGATTATTTGCAAACATGATGGCTGGACACACTATGATGAAGGTTTTCGGGGGCTTTGTCGTAAGCCTCGGAATTGTTGGTGGATGGCTTCCACTGAGTTTTTCAGTTGCTTTAACTGGTTTGGAGATACTAGTTGCTTTTCTTCAAGCTTATGTTTTTGCAATTTTAACATGCATTTATTTAAATGATGCATTAAATTTACACCATTAACTTATAAGGAGGATATAATGGAATTAGAAGCAGCAAAAATGATTGGAGCAGGACTTGCAGCAATAGCTTTAGCTGGAGCTGGAGTAGGTATCGGAATAATTTTTGGAAATTATTTATCTGGTGCAATGAGAAATCCATCTGCAGCCCAAAAACAATTTCCTAATTTGCTTTTAGGATTTGCTCTTGCAGAAGCAACAGGATTATTTGGATTAGTTGTTGCATTGATAATTCTTTTCGCGTTTTAATTAATGTTTAAAAAAATATTTTTATATTCATTAATTACAAATTTCTTTTTTACAAAAAAGATTTTTGCAGCGGAGAGTGGAGGAATGCCTCAATTAGATCCAGAGTTTTGGATTTCACAAATTTTCTGGCTCGTACTAACTTTTGGAGTGCTGTATATTGTTTTATCTAAACTTATACTGCCCAAAATAAGTGCAAACTTAGAATTAAGAAAATCACAAATCCAAGAAAATATTGAGGCAGCTGAAAAACAAAGAGAAAGTAGTGAAGCTAAACTTAAAGAATTTGATGGAATTATTCTTAAAAGTAAAATTGAAGCAAAGAACATTTTTAAAGATGCTAGAGAAAAAGTAATCAAAAATATTAATTCTAAAAAAGAGATTTTAGATAAACAAATTGATGATGAAATTAAAAAAGCTGAAGTAGAAATAGATACTTTAAAACAAAGTGCTCCAGAAAAAATTAATAAAATTGCAGTTGTAACATCTACTGAAATTTTAAAAAAATTAATTGGAGCAGAAGTTAATAATAGCAGTATCTCTGCGATTGTTGATGATCTAGTAAAAAAAAACGGAGATAAATATTATGGTCATTGATTCAACTTTTTGGGTCGCAGTTTCTTTTGTAATATTTTTTGGGGGTCTGATATATTTAAAAGTACCTCAAAAAATTAATACTATTCTTAATAGATTAATCTCAGACATAAAAAATGAGATTGATGAAAGTGAGAAACTGAGAAGTGAAGCAAAGATATTATTAGATAATGCTCAGAAAAAATTAGACACAGCGCAATCTGAAAGTAAGGAAATACTTAATCAAGCAAAGAAAGATGCTGATAAATTAATCATTGAGCTTAATGAAAAATTTCATAAATCTTCAGAAATTAAGAAAAATTTGGCTAAAAATAAAATTAATCAAATGAGAGAGGTAGCAATTAAAGAGATTAAAGATGCATCTGTTAAAATAGCTATAGACTCTGTAAAAAAAATAATAACAACCTCAGTTGATAAATCTAAACTTGATACACTGTTTCAGAAAAATTTAGAAGAAACTAAAGAAGAGTTAAAAAAAATTAACTCATAATACTTTTTACAATTTATCCAAAAAAATATAAGTTATCATGATGAATTCTGTAGTTATAGGTTCTGGTTTTGGTGGTATAGCAGCTGCTCTTCGCCTTAAAGCTAAGGGTCACAATGTTACATTAATTGAAAAACACAAAGACCTAGGTGGTAGAGCAAGAGTTTTTAAAAAGAATGGGTTCATTTATGATGGTGGTCCAACAGTAATTACAGCTCCATACTTAATAAATGAATTATTTGAATTATTTCAAAAAAATCCAAATGATTATATTAAATTAACACCTCTTAAAGTTTGGTACCAATTTATTTTTGAGGATAAATCAAAGTTCAATTACTCTGGTGACGAAAATGAAATGAAAAGACAAATTGAGCTTATTAATAAAGAGGATGCTCAAGGATATGAAAAACTTGTTAATTTCACCAAAAAAATTTTTGATAAAGGTTTTACAGAACTAGCTGATGTACCCTTTGACAAGCCTTCAGTGATGATGAAACAATTACCCGCATTACTCAAACTCAAAAGCTATAAGTCAGTATATTCACTAGTATCATCTTATATTAAAAATGAAAAATTAAGAAGAATGTTGAGCATGCATCCTCTTTTAGTTGGTGGAAATCCATTTACCACAACTTCAATATATGGATTGATTTTATACTTAGAAAAAAAATGGGGCATTCACTATTCAATGGGTGGAACAGGAAATATTATAAGTGGTTTTGAAAAATTAATGAATGAAGAAGGTATCGAGGTAATAAAAGGTTCTGAGGTGACTCAAATAATTTCAAACCAAAATGAGATTACAGGTGTTCAATTAGACAATTCAAAAAAAATAAGCGCTAACAAAGTTGTTTGTAACGCAGATCCACCGGGTGTTTATGAGAAAATGTTAAATGGCCAGAGTAATAATTCTTTTATGTTTAAGTGGAAAAAAAATAGAATGGAATATTCAATGGGTTTATTTGTTTATTATTTCGGAACTAAGAAAATTTACGATAACGTTGAACATCACACCATTAAATTTGGCAATAAATATAAAGAGCACCTAGATGACATTTTTAATCATAAAAAATTAAACAATGATATAAGTTATTATCTACATAGACCCACTGCCACTGATAAATCCATGGCACCAGATGGACATGATTGTTTCTATGTTCTAGTTCCTGTCCCCAATAACCAATCAAAAATTGATTGGTCGTTAGAAGGTGAAAAAATGAAAAATTTAGTAGTAGAGAAAATGGAGAAAGACTTAATGCCAAACTTAAAAGAAAATATTGTTGAAGATTTTTATTTGACACCTGACTATTTTGAAAAAGATCTCAATACAAAATATGGTTCTGGTTTTTCTATACAACCAAAATTCTCGCAATCTGCTTACTTTAGATTTCATAACAAATCTGAAATTTATAACAATTTATATTTTGTTGGTGCGGGAACTCATCCTGGGGCAGGTGTGCCTGGGGTGCTTTCCTCAGCAAAGGTTTTAGATAAAATTTTATAATGTCCTCTAAAAACTATTTATCTATTTACGCAAAATCATTTAATTGGGCTGGTTTTTTTTTACCAAAAAAAACCTATAAAAATTGTTCTTATTTATACGATTTTTGTAGAGTTATAGACAACATTGCAGATGACGAGGATGAAATAGAAATAAAAAAAATGAAATTCCAAAAATTTGTAAGTGATTTTAGACAAAAAAATTTTGAGAATCCTGTTATTCAAAATATGTGGAATATTGTTAATGAATTCAATATTTCTCTGGAGATAATTTATGATTTATTTGACGGGATAGAGTCGGATATAAAACAAAATGTAAAAATAGATACTAGAAAAGATCTTTTAATCTATTGTTATAGGGTAGCTGGAACAGTCGGACTGATGATGGCTAAAATTTTAAAAGTGAGCAAAAAACAATCGCTTAAATCTGCAATTGATCTTGGTATAGCAATGCAACTCACTAATATATCAAGAGATGTGATTGAGGACTCAAAAAAAAATAGATCTTATATAAATGGAAATTTTGAGGAAATTAACTCAACTATTAAACTTGCAGATACATTTTATAAAAATTCATTTTATTCAATAAGAGAAATTCCACTAAGCTTTAGATTTAGTATCTTAGTTGCTAGACGAATATACAGAAAAATTGGATATAAAATTTTAAAAAAGAAAACCTTTGAAAATTATAGTAAATCTGGAAAGATTTTCGTTTCAAACTTTGAAAAAGTTTTGGAGACGATTTTATCAATTTATGATCTAATTATACTTTCTTTATTAAATAAAAATGATGATCAAATTGAACATGATCATTTATTGATTAATAAAGAAATTAATCTTGATGAAAGAATTTGATTACATAATTATCGGTGGTGGTTGTGCTGGTTTATCTCTAGCCTATGAATTAGAGATCCATAATAAATTAGAAAATAAAACCTTAGCAATAATCGAGCCTCGAGATGAATACAAAAGAGATAAGACCTGGTCTTTTTGGAGAGTATCTGAGCATAATTTTGATGATTGTGTCATAAAAAATTGGAAAAATTTTTCAGTTAATGCACCTAATAAAACGAATTTTCTTGAATGTGAAAATTATCCATATCAAAGCATCGATAGTGGTTTGTTTTATGAGAAAATAAATAATTCATTAAAGTTAAATAAAAATATCTTTTTTTTAAAGGAACTGAAAGACATCAACATCAAAAATTCATTTATATTCAATAGTGTTCCTACTATCAAAAAAGACTTTAGAAATTTATGGCAACACTTTTGTGGAGTTGAAATAGAGACAGAGAATAATTATTTCGATGAAAACATTTTTAATCTTATGGATTTTGATTGTGATCAAAGGGAAAGTGTCCATTTTTTTTACACACTTCCCTTCTCAAAAAAAAAGGCATTGATTGAGAGTACTTGGCTTTCAAAAATGAACGATGACTCTCAAAAAGATTATGATCAACAAATTAAAGAATATATCGAAAAGAAATTGAATTTAAAAAATTATAAAATTACTTATAAAGAGATAGGCGCAATTCCACTTTTTTACCCATCATTTAAAAGTGAAAAAAATAAAATTAATATTGGAACTGCTGGTGGTATGACAAGATTAAGCACAGGATATACCTTTTTGAATATACAAGAACATAGTAAATTTATAAGAAAAAATATTGAAAATATTCATAGTACTAAAAAATTTGAAATCGGTAAAAAGTATCAATTTTTGGATGAAATATTTTTACGTGTTCTTGAAAAACATCCAAAAAAAATGTCGGAAATTTTTTTTAAAATGTTTCAAAGTTCACCCAAAACAATTATCAAATTTCTTTCCAATAAGAGTAATTTTCTTGAGGATTTGACTATAATTTTAAAAATGCCAAAATGGATTTTTATCAAAGCTTTATTTGATTAAACCTAAATGAATATGAATATAAAAAAAATAAATCTTAATCATTCTTTTATTTTTTTTTTATTCTGTAATATTTTTTCTTTAATACTATTTAAATTTAGTAACTTTATATTGTCACCATTATTTTGCTTATTTTTAATTTTAATTATTGGAGTATCTCATGGGTCTTTAGATCATGTCAAAGGTGGTAAGCTTCTAAAGATTTTTAAAATTGAAAATATATCTCTATTTTATATTTCATATATCTTATTAGCTGTAATGGTTGTAACACTTTGGATTTTTATACCATCTATCTTATTAATAATATTTTTACTGGTTGCCTCATATCATTTTGGCAAAGAGGATACACAATTTTTGCATGACTATAACTCACACTTTATGGGGATACTATATTTCCTAAAAGGATCACTTGTTATTTGGGCACCATTGTATTTTCATTTTGATGAAACTATAGCAATATTTAAATTGTTATTAATTGATAATGAAAATTTTTATTCAAGTTTAAGTTTTATTGAGAATAATAAATTAATAGATTTAGGGATAATCTTAAGTTCTATTTCGAGTATTATTTTGTTTATTAAAAAATTTAATTTAAAGAATTTTTCTATTTTTTTTGATTATTTTTCTATATTGATTTTAAATTACTATCTTTTTCCTTTAGTAGCATTTACGGCTTATTTTTGCTTTTTACATTCTGTAAGACACAGCATCACATTAATTTACGAATTAGATAACAATAATATTAAAAATGGGTTATTGATTTTTATTAAAAAAGCTATGCCACTTACTATATTAACTGCTATTATTTGTTTAGTTGGTATTTATTTGCTCAATTTTAAATATGATTTTGATAACTCGATTATTAAAGTCATTTTTATAGGTTTGGCGTCTTTAACATTTCCACATATATTACTTGAGTATCTTTTAGATAAAAATGAAAAACAAGGAACTTAAAATATTGTTATCTGCTCCGCGAGGATTTTGTGCCGGTGTTGAACGAGCAATTGAAATTGTTGAAAAATCAATTCAAAAGTATGGTTCTCCAGTATACGTTAGACATGAAATAGTACACAATAAATTTGTTGTTGATGACCTAAGAAATAAAGGTGCAATATTTGTGGAGGAGCTTGAAGAAATTGAAGACAAAACAAGACCAGTTATTTTTTCTGCACATGGTGTTCCAAAAAAAATTCCACAAGATGCAAAAAATTATAATATGACTTATGTTGATGCAACATGCCCCTTGGTTTCTAAAGTTCATAGAGAGGCTGAAAATCTTCATAAGGCTGGATACCATTTAATCTTAATAGGGCATGAAAATCATCCTGAGGTAATTGGAACAATGGGACAACTGCCTATAGGGTCTATCGACCTTATCCAAAATGAGGACGAAGCCAATAATTATGATACAAAAAATTTTGAAAAGATTGCCTATGTTACCCAAACAACCCTATCAGTAGATGATACCAAAGATATAATATCAATACTTAAAGAAAAATTTTCAAATATTAGAGAGCCTGCAAAAGAGGATATTTGTTATGCAACAACTAATAGACAAATGGCTGTTAAAAACATTGCAAAAAAGTGTGATCTGTTTTTTGTTATTGGTAGTCGAAATTCATCTAACTCAGTAAGACTTGTTGAAGTTGCTAAAAAATCGGGGTGTGAAAACTCAATACTGATCCACTCACAAAGCGAAATTCCATTCAACTTAATTGAAAATTCAAATGTAATTGGAATTTCATCTGGTGCGTCTGCCCCTGAAATACTTGTCGAAAATTTCATTAAGGAATTGAAAAATAAATTTACAGTCACTATAGAAGAAGTTGAAATTATAAAAGAAAACGTTGTTTTTCGTGTTCCAAAAAAATTAAATTAAATGGCTGTTTACACAAAGATAAATAAGAAAGATATTTCGTCTATTAATAAAAAATTTAAAAATCAAAAATTTTTAAGTTTTAAAGGTATCAAACAAGGAATTGAAAATACTAATTATTTATTAAAATCGAAAAATAATAAATTTATATTAACTATATTCGAAAAAAGAGTTCAAAAAAAAGAAATACCTTTTTTTATGAAATTAATGGATCAACTAAATGATTTAAAGATAAGATGTCCAAAACCATTGAAAAATCGTGATGGAAAATATCTGTTTAAAATAAAGAATAAGGTTGCTTGTGTTGTTTCGTTTCTTGATGGAAAAGACAAAAAAAATCTTAATTTGAAGAATTGTTATGATATTGGAAAAACTGTTGCTCAAATGCACTCTTCCTCGAAAAAAATAAGATTGTTTAGAAAAAACTCAATGAATATAAAAAATTTAAATCCATTATTAAAAAGTATTAAATTTAAATCAAAAAAATTCATTAATTTAGAAAAATTTCTCAAAAGTAATTTTAGAGAAATTAAAAATAAATGGCCAAAAAAATTGCCAAATGGAATAATACATGGTGATCTTTTTATCGATAATATATTTTTTAAAAAAAATAAGATCTCTGGAATTATTGATTTTTATTTTGCCGCAAATGATTATTTTATGTATGAAATAGCGATATGTATCAACGCTCTTTGTTTTGATAAAAAAAAATCACAATTTAAATTAAATAAGAAAAAGGTAAAAAATTTAATCAGGGGATATGAGGGTATTAAAAAGATCTCTGGTATTGAGAAAAAATCATTGAATATTTTATGCCGTGCTGCTGCAATGAGATATTTTCTCACAAGACTTTACGACTATACAAATACTCCAAAAACTGCTTTGATAAAAATTAAAGATCCAAGAGAATATTATCAAAAACTGATAATTCACAATAATTTAAAAAGCTACAGGGATTATTTAGTTTAATGATTAAAATTTATACCGATGGTTCATGTCTTGGCAATCCTGGTAATGGTGGTTGGGCAGCAATAATATTAAATGATGGGGAAAAAACTGAACTCAAAGGGAGTAAAAAAGATACGACAAATAATCAGATGGAATTATTAGCACCTATAGAGGCGCTTAAAAAAATTCCAAAAGGAAGCAAAGTTCAAATTTTTACAGACTCTAAGTATGTAAAGTCTGGAATAACAGAGTGGATACACAATTGGAAAAAAAATGGATGGAAAACTGCAAACAAAAAAGAGGTAAGTAATAAAGCACTTTGGACAGAATTAGATCTACTAAATAATGAGTTTGAAATAAGTTGGAACTGGGTAAAAGCCCATTCAAATGATGAATTAAATAATGAAGTAGATTTACTCGCTAAAGATGCTGCTAACTTATAGTCAGGTCACCTGGCAACAGAGCTGCCCTACTTAAATTAGATTATTTAATAAGTTTTCTGCTGAAGTTAAACCACATTCTTTAGTTTCTTTTTCAACATGGATATTAACGATTGTGAAATTTTCAATCACCATTAAATAACGATTTGATCTAATTCCCATACCTTTTGCATTACGATCAACTTCTGCCCCAATTGCTTTCGTAAATAATAAATATGGGTCAGATAACATTTTAATTTTATCTCCAGTATTATTAATCTCTCCCCAACCATTCATTACGTAAGGATCATTTACTGATAAACAAAATATATTTTCTATTCCTTTTGCTTTAATTTTTTCTGCATTTGCTACAAAACCTGGTAAGTGAAGTTTGGAGCAAGTTGATGTAAACGCCCCAGGTAAACCAAACAAAACGACTTTACCATTACCAATAGTTTCTCTTAATTTGCTTTTTTGAGGTTCTCCATCAACAAGTTGAAAAATCTCTGTATCTGGGAGTTGATCTTTTATTTTAAGTTTCATATCGAATTCATTACATATTTTTTAACTTTTTCAATATCATTTGATAAAAGTTCAAATTTTTCTTTTCTATCATTAACGTATTTAAGACTATCTGGTAAATTTTCAGTTTTTGAAATTGCATCTTCTATTGCTTTTGGAAATTTACATGGGTGTGCAGTTGATAATACAACACAATTTTTTTCCAATCCTAATTTTCTTACAGCACCAATCCCTACTGCGGTATGTGGATCCACTACCATCTGATGCTCATCATTAATGCTTTTTATCATTTTAACAGTTTCGTTTTCATCAAGCATTTCAGATATAAAATTCTTTTTGATTTTATCTAAGTCGTTTTTATCAATCTTATAAGTGTTATTTTTTATTTCAGCCATTACATCTTTTGTAACTTCAGAGTTACAATCTTTGACGTCGTATAAAAGCCTTTCGAAATTACTTGCAATTTGTATATCCATACTTGGAGTATTTGTTTCCTCAACTTTCTTTTGACTATAATCACCACCAGATATTGCTCTGTGCAGTATGTCATTTTTATTTGTAGCTACGATTAGTTTATCAATTGGTAGACCTAGTTTTTTTGCTAAATAACCGGCGTAAATATCACCAAAGTTTCCTGTTGGAACAGAAAAGGATAAAGGTTGACCATTTCCAACTTTAAAGTAAGCGTAAAAATAATACACCGATTGAGCAACTATTCTTGCCCAATTAATTGAATTTACACCCGACATATTGATTGCTTTAGAAAATTTTTCGTCATTAAACATTGCTTTAACTAAATTTTGGCAATCGTCAAAATTGCCCTCTACCGCAATGTTAAACACATTATTCTCTTCATGTATGGTCATTAGTCTTCTTTGTACTGGTGAAATCTTATTATTAGGGTGCAATACAAAAACATTTAAATTGTTTTTTCCCTTTAAAGCGTCTATGGCAGCAGCACCCGTATCGCCTGAAGTTGCAACAATTATATTAATTTTTTTTTGATCACGGCCTAAATGATATTGATAAAAATTACCTATTAATTGCATTGCGATATCTTTAAATGCAAGTGTAGGTCCATGAAATAATTCTAATACTTTTAAATCTCCTAGATCTGATATTTTTACAACATCGTCGGATCTGAAATTTGAATATGATTTTGAAATCAAAGAGATTAGATCATCTTTAGACATGAAATCTCCTATAAATGGATAAATTATTTCAGCAGCCAAATCATTGTAACTCAGGTTTTTTAGATTATCTAATTCTTCCTTTTTAAAGGGTTTAATTGATTTTGGAACAAATAGCCCCCCATCATCTGCCAAACCTTTGAGGAAAACATCTTTAAAAGTAAAGTTTTTCTGATTATTTCTTGTACTTATATAATTCATTTAATAATTCTTTTTTCTAAAATATAGATATAGCAAAAGAATTGAAATCGCTAATGAAAACCATGTCATTGCATATTTTTTATGATTGTTGGAAATATTAGCAGTAATTTTTTTTGGTCTAGGAAACTGATAATTTCCATCTAAATATATTATGTACTTAGAAAATTCTTTACCAGTAAATTTTGAGATATCTTCTCTATTCAAACTAAACCAGTAATTTTCTTTTATATCATTATCTGGTTTAAATATATTTTTTCTTCCCTGTGTTTTAAGAGTTCCTTCTATATTGTTTTGATCCAATATATTTATCTCTGGTGTATTTTTTTTTTCAAATGGTATCCATCCTCTATTGAGTAAATAGTTTTCACCATCTATTAGAATTGGATTTAAAACTTCAAACCCAGGTGTTCCAGAGTCATTTAAATTATATAAATAAATCTGTTTCTCAAAATCAACGCGACCTGATGTTTTGATTTTAAGATAATTTTGTTGATTAGATTGTGAAAGTTGAACTGGAGGATTTTTCAATGAATTTTCAATTTCTAGGATAAGATTATTCTTCCAATTTAAACGAATTACTTGCCAAGTACCTAAAGCAATAAAAACAAAGATAAAAAATATGATAAAAACTGAAAATAAAAACTTATGTCTCAAGGTTCAAATTAGCTTCCCCAAATATAGATCGCAGCAAATAAGAATAGCCAAACTACGTCAACAAAGTGCCAGTACCAGGCTGCTGCCTCAAAACCAAAGTGATGATCTTTGTTGAAATGACCTAACTTTCCTCTCCACAAGCATACAGCTAAGAAAATTGTACCTACGATCACATGAAAACCATGAAATCCTGTTGCCATGTAAAATACTGAACCATATATGTGATCTGAAAATGCAAATGTTGCATGATGATATTCGTAAGCTTGTAAAGCAGTAAAACAAACTCCTAATATAACTGTTAAAACTAATCCTTGAATAAATCCTTTTCTATCATCCTCTAAAAGAGCATGATGAGACCAAGTCACAGTAGTTCCAGACAACAAAAGAACCAATGTATTTATTAATGGTATATCCCAAGGATCAAAAGTTTCTATATCTTTTGGTGGCCATACATTTCCAACAAAGTCATTTGGGAAAAGACTCACATCAAAGTATGCCCAAAACCAAGCAACAAAAAACATTACCTCAGAGGCAATGAATAAAGTCATTCCGTAACGATGATGTATTTGAACCACAGGTGTATGATGTCCTTGATGCTCAGCTTCAATAACTACATCTCTAAACCACATGTATGCTCCATAAATTAATAAAGCAAATCCAAGGTACATTCCCCATGAAACCTCATAATGCATGTAGTAAACAGCGCCAACAGCTAAAATTAAACATGAGAATGAAACATAGATAGGCCAAGGACTTGGATCTACTAAATGGTAATCGTGTTTTTTTTCAGCTGACATTTTTTTGGATTATGATTGTTTATAGTAATCTGTCGAGAAAAAAGTATACGACATAGTTACATCCTGTAAATTTTTTACTGTTGCATCGTTGACCATTTCTGGGTCTAAATAAAAAGTCATCACATAGGTTGCAGTTTCACCAGCTTTTAATTCCTGTTTTTCAAAGCAAAAACAACCAAGTTTACTATAATATTTTCCAAAGCTTGAGGGTGAAACGTTAAAACTTGCTACACCTGCAGTTGGTTCATTGCTATTATTGGTTACTTCAAACTCAATTTTGTTTACTTGACCCACTTTAACATCCATCACATTCGATTTTGCTTTAAAATCCCATGGTAAATTATTAACATTGGTATCAAATCTCACACTAACTACTTTATCTAAAACAATTTTTGGCGCTTTGTCTGCTACTTGAGTAGTTCCTCCAAAACCAGTAACTCTACAAAAAATTTCATAAAGAGGGACTGATGCATATGATAAACCTAACATCAAAACAAAAATCCCAGCTAGAACTAATGGTGTTAATTTCTTTTTTTCTATCATATCGACCTATCAAATACCCCTGTGTTGTATAAAGTAAAAAAGAAAAGAAAAATCATAAACGCAATAATAGCCAATGCCGTAAGAATATTTTTTCTTTTTGTTTTTTTGTCTGGTGTAATCATATTATTTTATCAATCAAAAACAGAACAAAAACTAAGAATAAATACAATATTGAATATCCAAAGATAGTTTTTGCTTTCTTAGAGTTAAATCTATTTTTTTTATAATCCAACAATTCATAACATAAAAAATTGTAATAGAAAGTTAATAGCAAAGATGGAATTAAAAATGTTAAGCCAACAAAGTTAATTAAATATGGAAAAATAATTACTGGTATCATCAATAAAGAATAAATAAATATATTGATTTTGGTACTTTCTATTCCATTGGTTAGTGGCAACATTGGTATTTTGGCTCTCTTGTAATCATCGGACTTGTATAAACTAAGTGCCCAAAAATGAGAGGGTGTCCAAAAAAATATAATCAAGAAAAATGTTAATGGTTCAAGAGATATAGAGCCTGTAGCAATAGTCCATCCTATAACCGGTGGAAAAGCACCAGCTGCCCCACCAATAACTATATTTTGTGGAGTTCTTCTTTTTAACCAGATTGTATAAACAAATACATAAAACAATATTGTTAATAATAATATTGCTGCAGAAACTCTATTTGTAAAATAATCTAAAGCTACAACCGAAACTATTGATAATGTAACACCAAATATCAAAGCCTGATTTCTATTGACTTTCCCTGTTGGGATTGGTCTTAAACAGGTTCTAGTCATTAAAGCATCAAGATCGGACTCGTACCACATATTTAAAGCACCAGCTGCTCCGGCACCTAATGAAACGAGAAGAATTCCAATAATTGCATCTTTAGTTGAAACAATGTTAGGTGCTGTTAATAAACCTACGGCACAGGTAAAAATTACCAATGACATAACTCTTGGCTTCATCAATTTAAATAATTCTGAAAGATTAAATAAATCTTCTTGGCTTAAACTTCTTTTTTTTAGCCTTGAATTATCCATCGGTTCTTAATGCTCTTATTTTATTAGCCGTGCGATTTTTGTGTACCCTGACCATCTTCAAATTTTGGCAATTCCTCAAAAGTATGGAAATTTGGTGGAGATGGCACAGTCCACTCTAAAGTTGTTGCTCCCTCACCCCATGGATTTTGTGCGGCTGCTTTCTTTTTTGCAAATGCATAAATTAAATTCATAAAAAATACAGCGAGACCAGCTACAGCCACGTAGGACCCTATTGAAGATATATAATTCCATCCGGCAAATGCATCAGGATAATCAGCATATCTTCTCGGCATTCCAGCTAATCCTAAAAAGTGCTGAGGGAAGAAAATCAAGTTAACTCCAATAAATGTTAACCAGAAATGTAATTGACCCATCCACTCAGAATATTCATAACCACTCATTTTTGAGAACCAATAATAAAAGCCTGCAAAGATTGCAAAAACAGCTCCTAGAGAAAGTACATAGTGAAAATGAGCAACTACGTAATAAGTGTCATGCATTGCAGTATCAACACCTGCATTAGCTAAAACAACTCCAGTTACTCCACCGACCGTGAACATAAAAATAAATCCTAATGCCCATACCATTGGTGTTTTAAAAGATATTGAACCACCCCACATTGTTGCGATCCATGAGAAAATTTTTATTCCTGTTGGAACAGCAATAATCATTGTTGCAGCTAAAAAATATGCTTTTGTATCTGTGCTTAATCCAACTGTGTACATATGGTGCGCCCATACAACAAATCCGACAATTCCAATTGCTACCATTGCATAAGCCATTCCAAGATATCCAAAAACAGGTTTTCTAGAAAATGTAGAAACAATATGACTAATCATTCCAAATCCTGGAAGGATTAAAATGTATACTTCTGGATGACCAAAAAACCAAAATAAATGTTGGAATAAGACTGTATCACCCCCTGTCTGGGCTTCAAAGAAGGCGGTACCGAAATTTCTATCTGTTAATAACATTGTTATTGCTCCAGCTAATACTGGTAAAGATAATAATAATAAAAATGCAGTTACTAATATAGACCATGCAAACAAAGGCATTTTATGTAATGTCATACCTGGAGTTCTCATGTTTAGAATAGTAGTAATAAAATTAACTGCTCCTAAAATTGATGAGGCACCCGCTAGGTGCAAACTTAAGATAGCTAAGTCCATCGCTGGTCCAGGTTGTCCAGCTTTTGAGGACAACGGAGGATAAATAGTCCATCCACCCCCTACACCGGTTTGTCCTGGAGGGCCATCTGCAAAAATTGATAGAATTAATAAAGTTAAAGAAACAGGCAGTAACCAAAAAGAAATATTGTTCATTCTTGGAAATGCCATGTCAGGAGCTCCAATCATAATTGGCACAAACCAATTACCAAAGCCACCAATCATTGCTGGCATTACCATGAAAAAAATCATTATTAAACCATGTCCAGTAACCAACACATTATATAAGTGATAATTACCACCTAAAATGCCATCACCAGGATGCATTAATTCCATTCTCATTAAAACAGAAAAAGCAGTTCCAATAACTCCTGCAACAATTGCAAAAATTAAATACATTGTCCCAATATCTTTATGGTTAGTAGAATACGCCCAACGTTTCCAGCCAGTTGGAGTATGATGATCGTGTGATGCTGTTTGTGTATACATAATTTATTTACTCGCTAATTTAAGTTTATCATTTTCAATTTCTTCTTTTGCAAATTTCACGCGTGCCTCAGATAACCATTCTTGATATTCATCTTCACTAACTACTTTTACTGCAATAGGCATAAATGCATGTTTTATACCACAAAGTTCTGAACATTGACCATAATAAGTACCAACTTTTTCAGCCTTAAACCACGTTTCATTAATTCTTCCAGGTACCGCATCCCTTTTTACTCCAAATGAAGGTAAGGCCCAAGCATGTAAAACATCATTTGCTGTGATTAAAACTTTTACTACTTTGCCAACTGGAACTACAACTTCATTATCAACAGCTAACAATCTTGGTTGATTTGCTTTTAAATCTTTTTCTTCAATCATGTATGAGTCAAATTCCAAATTTTCGTCTGGATACTCATAACCCCAATACCATTGATAGCCTATTGCTTTGATTGTTAAATCTGCTTTTGGAATTGTATCTTGCTTATATAAAATTTTAAATGATGGAACCGCCATAACAATTAAAATTAAGCAAGGAATTAAAGTCCATAAAACTTCAACAGTTACATTGTGTGTTCTCTTAGATGGATTAGGGTTTGCTGAAGCTCTAAATCTTACACAAGCATAAAGCATCAAAAATAAAACAAATACACTTATTGCTATTATTATCGGTAATAACAAATTATCGTGAAAGGCTACAATATCTCTCATCGATTCTGATGCTGCTTTTTGAAAACCTAATTGCCAATCAACAGGTTGGTTTGCAAAAGCATTTTGAGAGATAAAAATACTAGAAAATATAAATAAAATTTTTTTCATTTTTACTAGCTATATAAAGCCCTTTTGTAAAAATTACACTTTAGTTTTCGCGACAATTTATCAATTAATCACATAATTTATGATCGAAATTGCAGATATCACTGCGGTTTCTGATCTTAAAATATTGTCATTAATTTTGAGTGCTTGTACTCCTTTAAACGAGAGAATCTCCTGCCTTTCGTGTTCTGAAAAATCCCCCTCAGGACCTATAATGATGCAAATTGGTTTATCTGAAAACTTTGTTTTTTCGATTTTTTTATTATCTGAATTTAAATCTGTAAAAATTAAATTCATTGAATGAGAATTTAGAAAACTTTTTAAATTTTGTGCTTGCTCGATGACTGGGACAGTAATTCGATTTGATTGTTCACATGCTTCTATAACTATTTTTTCTAACCGATCTTTATTAATCTTTCTTACAATAGTTCGATCAAAAACTATTGGTAAAAATTTTGAAACACCTAATTCAGTTGCTTTTTGAATCATAAAGTTTAGGTAATTTGATTTGATAGGAGAAAAAGCTAACCATAATTCTTTTATAGTTTCTTTTTGTCTTAACTGTTTAGTTGATTTAAATTCAACAAAATCTTTTGTAATATTCAAAATTTTTGCTTCCCATTCACCAGTTTTATTAAATAAAGAAAAAGTATCATTTTTTTTCAGCCTCATTACTTTAGTTAAATAATGAGATTGAGATTTATCTAATTTATCAATCATATTTTTTGATAATGTACTCGAAAAAAATAATCTTATATTACTCATATATGTTAAATTAATTTATGAAAAATATTAAAGCAATAATTTTTGATGCTTATGGAACTTTGTTCGATGTCAATTCAGCTGCAGAAAAATGTAAAGATAAAATTGGAGATAAATGGGAGAGTTTTGCAAATTTTTGGAGGACTACTCAATTAGAATATACTTGGCTTAGAAGTTTGATGGATAGACACAAAAATTTTTGGCAAGTTACAGAAGATAGTTTAGATAAATCAATGAAAGTTTTTGATATTGATCCTTCGATGAGAAATGAGTTACTTAATCTATATAAAATCTTATCCCCCTACAGAGAAGTTCCAGGTACCTTGAAAGCTTTAAAAGAGAAAAAATTTAAATTAGCTATCTTATCTAATGGTACTCCATCATTACTGGATCAATTAGTAAAAAGTAATCATTTGGATAATTTATTTGATGATATATTTTCCATAGAACAAGTTGGTATATATAAACCAAGTTCTAGAGTTTATGATATGCCAATCAAAAAATATAATATTAGTAAAAGTGAAGTTGCATTTTTAAGTGCTAATACTTGGGATGTTTCAGGTGGTGGAAATTATGGTTACCAATCTATTTGGGTAAATAGAAATAATAACATTTTTGATAACTTAGATTTTAAACCAAAATATCAAATTACAGATCTTAACAAACTAATTCAATTACTTTAATATTTTAAAAAATAAAGACCAAAGGTGACAAAATATTTTTTTTTGTGCTTGCAAAGAATGTTACAATCCGCCATTGTATTTACTAAGATTAATTTAACATGATTAAAGCATTAGATTTATTTGGTAGAGTTTTAATATCTGCATTATTTTTTTTAAATGGAATTTTTAAAATCAATAATTATGAGGGAACCATAGGTTGGATGGAAAGTTTTGGTTTGCCTGGTATTTTAGTTATACCCGCAATTGCTCTTGAAATAATTGGACCCATTCTAATTGTAATTGGCTATCAAACTAGAATTGCTGCAGCAGCATTAAGCTTATTTTGTTTTGCAACAGCTATTATTTTTCACAATGATTTTGCTGATCAAGTACAGCTTACTGCTTTTCTTAAAAATATTGCTTTAGCTGGTGGCTTTTTATTATTGGTAGTTAATGGTGCTAAAGGTTTTTGTTTAGATAAAAAGTGACCTTGAAATTACATATTAATTCATTAATTAAAACGAATGAAAAATATTGAAGTAAAACAAATTATTGATCCAATCCCAGCTTCAGATGGAGCAGGAGTAAAACTAAAAAGAAGTATTGGAGTTGAACCCAATTACTTCGATCCTTTTTTGATGTTAGATGAGTTCGGATCTGAAAATAGTGATGATTATGTAGCTGGTTTTCCCCCGCACCCGCACCGAGGAATTGAAACTGTCACTTACATGCTTGCTGGTGATTTTGAACATAAGGATAGTACAGGCGGTGAAGGTAAAATGACTGCTGGCGATGTCCAATGGATGAAAACTGGAAGTGGTATTATCCACTCAGAGATGCCTGCAATGAAAGAGGGGAAGCTCCATGGATTTCAATTGTGGATTAATATGCCTGCAAAATTAAAAATGAGCAAACCTGAATATATTTATATTGATGCAGATAAAATGAGTGTACATAAAGATAATGATAAAAGAGTAAAAGTTATAGCTGGTAAGTTTGAAAAAGCAGAGGGTCCAGTCAAAGGTCACAATGTTGAGCCAGTTTATTTTGATGTCGAACTAAATAAAGATAAGAATTTTAATTATCTTCTCCCATCTACACACAATAGTTTTATTTATTTAATAGATGGCGAAATAAAGATTGGTGAGCAAAAACATGAAAATGTTAAAGATAGCACTTTAATATTACTCACGAGAGGTGAAAATTTGAAGGTAAGAGCAAAATCAAAAGCTAAATTTTTAGTTATTTCTGGAAAACCAATAAATGAAGAAATTGCAAGAGGTGGTCCTTTTGTAATGAATACTAAAGCAGAAATATTACAAGCTGTTCAAGATTATCATAACGGCACTTTTGTAAAATAAAAAATGAAATCGATACAAATAGAAAAATTTGGTGGACCAGAAGTTTTGGTTATTAAAGATATGGACATTGGAAAACCAGGTCCAAAAGAAGTCTTAATTAAAAACAAATCAATAGGTCTTAATTTCATTGACGTGTATCACAGGACAGGTCTATATCCTATTCCATTACCAAGTGGTATTGGCCTTGAAGCAAGTGGCGTTATTGAAGAAATAGGATCTGAAGTAGAATTATTTAAAGTTGGTGATAGAGTTACTCATGCATCAATGCCAATTGGAGCGTATTCAGAAAAACAAATTATGCCTGAGGAAAAATTAATTTCTGTTCCAGATGGTATTTCTGATGAGGTGGCATCTTGTATAACTCTAAAAGGTATTACTGCAGAATATCTATTGCACAGAGCTTATCCATTAAAAAAGGGTGATAAAGTACTTTATCATGCTGCAGCTGGAGCTCTTGGTCAAATCTTATGTCCTTGGGCTAACTCTTTAGGTGCAGAAGTAATCGGAACAGTTGGTTCAAAAGCTAAGGAAGAAATTGCTAAAAAAAATGGCTGTCACCATGTAATTAATTATTCTGAAAAAAATTTCTCAGAAGAAGTTGAAAAAATTGTAGGAAAAAATGGTATTGATGTTGTTTATGATGGTGTTGGAACAAAAACATTCAAAGGTTCAATTGAAACATTAAAAATAAGAGGAATGATGGTAGCATTTGGAAATGCATCTGGGTACGTTGATACTATTGATGTAAAAAAAGATATAAATGCTAAAGGATTATTTTTTACTCGGCCATCCATTGCACATTATACGATCAAAAGAGATGAGCTAGTCGATTCAGCAAAAAAAGTTTTTGATGCAATTTTATCTAACAAATTTAAGGTAGAAATTTCAAAAAAATATTCTTTAACAGATGCTGCCCAAGCTCACAAAGATTTAGAGGCTAGATTGTTAACGGGTCCAGCAGTAATTATTCCTTAAATTGAATATCCATATCTGAAAGATGAAGTCTAAGAGCTTTAGTTGAGATCTGAATTTCAATAATAAAAAATATGATTGAGATCATCATTGATAAGCAACATGAGCCAAAAATAATTCTTGCAATAAAAAGTTCTTGTAAATAAAGACCGAAAACAGTTAGCATATTGAACAAAAATCCAAAAGCAGCAAATAAAATACTTAATTTTAAAACACCTATTCTTTTCTCTAAATTTATCAATTGGTCTTTCCATTCAGGTGGGGTGTGTTTTTCAAATACATACTCATCATGTATTTTTCTTATTAAAGAACTCAAAGTATGAAACCTATTAGAATACACTCCCATTATCAGTGGGATTGCAGGAAACATTAATGCGGTAACAGTGTAATCTATATTCATACGAATCAATTTGATTATCAATCTTGGCTTTGTTATTTACAAGTAAAATTTTATGAACCAATTAAATTTATTTATAGAACTTACTAGGCTTCAAAAACCTATTGGTTACTTATTGTTATTTTGGCCTTGCGCTTGGGGATTAACATTAATTTATGATTTTAATGATAATCTAAATATTTATTTTTATTATATTATACTTTTTTTTCTTGGTTCAGTTTTAATGAGATCTGCAGGATGTATAGTCAATGATATTTTAGATAGAAAATTTGATCAAAAAGTTGCAAGAACAAAAGATAGACCTATAGCATCAGGAAAAATTTCACTTAAAATTGGATTACTTTATGCAATAGCTTTGTGTTTACTTGCTTTTTTAGTACTTATGAATTTCAACTATTTTACGATAATTATTGCACTTGCCTCAATGCCTTTAGCATTCACATACCCTTTGATGAAAAGATTTACTTATTGGCCTCAACTTTTTTTAGGAATTACATTTAATTATGGTTTGATATTAGGCTGGACTTCAATCTCAGAACAAATAGACATAGCACCAATTATTTTTTATCTTGGAGCCATATTTTGGACACTAGGATACGATACGATTTATGGATTCCAAGATATTAAAGATGACGAAATTATAGGTGTAAAATCAACTTCAATAAAATTTAAGGGCACAGCAAAAATTTTTTTAATATTATGTTATTTATTTTTAATATCTTCGCTCGCAATTGGAGGATTAATAATGAATTTTAATATGATATATTTTCTGTTTCTTTTAGTCCCAATGGTTCATTTATTTTTTTACCAAATTAATACCTTTAACTCACATGATCCAAATTCCTGTTTAAAAGTTTTTAGAAGTAATAACTATTTAGGAGTAATAATTTTTTGTAACATTTTAATAGGTAGATTATTTTAATGAATAAAACAAAAATTCTTAGTAGGCTTTATAAAGATTATACTAAAAAATATCTCAAACAAATTCTTTTAGCTATTTTTTTTTCTTTGTTAGTTGCTGGAAGCACCTCTTCAATTGCTTGGCTTTTAGATCCTGCAATAGACAAAATTTTTATCCAGAAAGACCAATCATTGCTAGTTTTAATACCTTTGCTGATTATTTTAGCATTTACGACAAAAGGTGTCTCTCTCTATTTGGCAAAAGTAATGATGATAAATGTTGCTGAAGAAATAAAAAAAAAATTACAAATAGATATGTTGGGTACTTTAATAAATGCTGATACCCAATCGATAGATGAAAAACACTCAGGAAAATTTATTTCTAATCTAACTTATGATGTTCTTCACATTACCAATTTATTAAGTAACGGAATTCTTAATCTCTTTAAAGATAGCTTAACTTTAATTGGTTTGTTAACTGTTATGTTTTTACAAAATTGGAAACTTTCATTAATTGCAATTATATTGATTCCAATAGCAAGCACAGCCGCAAGATCACTTGGTAAAAGGATGGGCAAGGTAACAACTGAGGCTCAGGAAAAGTCGGGATTTTTAACAAGATATTTGGTCGAACTATTTAAAAATCACAAACTAACAAAAATTTTTCAGAAAGAGAAGTATGAAACTAATAGAGCCAATGATTATTTAGATCAACTAAAAGAAAAAAACAAAAAGATTGGAATTGTAATTGTTAGAATATCTCCAATCATGGAAGTTCTCACTGGATTTATGATTGCAATTTTAATATTTTATTCAGGGAAATTAATTGCCACTAATGAATTAAGTGTTAACAATTTTTTTTCATTTCTTGCAGCAATGATGCTTGCATATCAGCCAGTTAGATCTCTTTCAACTTTAAATATTATAGTCAATCAAGGTCTATCCGCAGCCGGAAGAATTTTACCAGTAGTTGATACTAAAAACTTTATAAAAGATAATGAGAATGCTAAAGAAATTAATATTGAAAATGGAAACATTAAATTTAAAGACGTATTATTTAGCTATAATAAATCTGACGGTGACGTTTTAAAAGAAGTCAATTTAGATTTTGAAGGTGGAAAAATGACCTCTTTAGTAGGTCATAGTGGTTCAGGTAAATCCACAATTTTGAATCTAATTCCTAGATTTTACGATCGTAAATCTGGTAATATCTTGATAGATAATCAATCAATTTATGATGTCACATTACAATCGTTAAGAAAAAATATTTCTTTAGTTAGTCAGGAAACAACTCTTTTTGACGATACAATTAAAAATAATATTAAATATGCTAATTTAGACGCAAGTGATGAAGAAATATTTGAAGCAGCTAAACTTTCACATTGTGAAGAATTTATAAATAATTTACCTGAAAAATATGAAACATTAATTGGCGAGGATGGTGTAAGATTATCTGGAGGAGAAAAACAGAGAATTTCAATAGCAAGAGCTATGCTTAAAAAAAGCTCAATTATTCTTTTAGATGAAGCAACATCATCTCTAGACTCTGAAACTGAAACAAAAATTCAAGATGCCTTAAAAATCTTAACAAAAGACAAAACTACAATTGTAATTGCTCATAGACTTTCAACAATTTTAAATTCAAGTAAGATATATGTAATAGACTCAGGAAAAATAATTGATAATGGAAAACACTCAGAATTATTAATAAATTCTAAGATATATAAAAATTTTCATGATAAACAATTTCAGAGGTAATGATTTTTTTTATTTATCAATTTTTACTTTCAATAATATTACTTTTTTCTCCAATCATAATCATTATAAGAATCTTAAAAAATAAAGAGCATAAATTTAGATTTAAAGAAAAATTTAGTTTTATTTCAAAAAAAAGGGGAGGAGGAAAACTTATTTGGTTTCATGGATCTAGTGTAGGTGAGATTCTAAGTGTTATTCCAATAATTAAAAATTATGAGAATGATAAGTCAATAAATAAAATTTTATTAACTTCTAGTACATTAAGCTCTTCAAAAATATTTCAGAAATTTAAATTTAAAAAAACTATTCATCAATTTTATCCAATTGACCATATGTTATTTTCTAGAAAATTTTTAGATTATTGGAGACCAAATGTGGCTATTTTTTTAGAATCTGAAATTTGGCCAAGTATGTTTAAATCAATTAAAGATAAAAATATCTTTTTAATTCTGCTCAATGCTAGAATTACTAAAAAGTCTTTTAATCGCTGGTCCAATATAGAAAAGTTTTCTCAATCAATTTTTGGTTCAATAGACAAAGCTTACACACAAAACTTAGAGACAAATTATTTTTTAAAAAAATTAAATGTTAAAAATATAAGATCTATTGGAAATTTGAAATTTATTGGAGATGACAGCCTTAAATCTGATAAAGCTGATAAAAAATTATTTTCTCAATTTAAAAAATATAAGACTTTTGTTGCAGCAAGCACACATGAGTCAGAGGAATTATTTGCTGCTAAAACGCATATTCTTTTAAAAAAAAAAATTAAGAATATTATTACAATTATAATACCAAGACATATTAACCGTGTTGAGCAAATAATTTCTGAAATGAGAGGACTTGGACTGAAAGTTGCCACTCGAAGTTCAAGTAAGATAATATTAAAAAATATTGATATTTTCATAGTTGATACTTTTGGAGAGTCAAAAAAATTTTATAAATTTGCCACAACAGTTTTTTTAGGAAAATCATTAATTAAAGGTGGTGGCCAAAATCCATTAGAACCTGCACGATTTGGGACGAAAATATTGCACGGACCAGGTGTCGACAATTTTAAAGATGTATATAAATATCTTCGTCAATTAAAGATATCGACCGAAGTAAGCTCACCTCAGAAATGTGCTAGTTCGATAATATTTAGAAAAAATATGAAAAAAGTAAAAAAAATGAAATATCTTGGTTCAACAATACTTAAAAAAACCATAAATGAGTTAGATAAATCAATTCATAATGAAATTTAAGAAACCCAAATTTTGGGATTACAAAAAACCTAGCATTCTCTCTTATTTATTTTTCCCCTTATCATTATTACTCACAATTTTAAAATCTTTCAAAAACTTAACGAAAAAAAAAAAGAAATATTCAAAAATTAAAACTATTTGTGTAGGAAATATTTATTTAGGTGGTACAGGCAAAACCTCTTTAAGCTTGAAGATTAATGAAATTTTAAAAAATAAAACAAAAACTTGTTTTATTAAAAAATATTATTCAGACCAAATTGATGAACAAAAAATATTATCAAATCACGGAAGATTATTTAAACTCAAAGATAGATCTTCTTCTATTAAACAAGCAATTGAGGAAAATTTTGAATTTGCAATTTTTGATGATGGTTTGCAAGATCCATCAATAGATTATGATTATAGTATTGTTTGCTTTAATATAGATAATTGGATTGGTAACAGTTTTACTATTCCATCTGGACCACTCAGAGAAAGTATTAAAAATTTAAAAAAATATAAGAATGTTTTTCTAAATGGAAATAATGAAAATATTGATAATATTATAAAATATATTCACAATTTAGATCCTAATATAAATATTTATCAAGGGGAATATGTTCCACTGAATATCAATGAGTTTGATAAAAACGATAAATATTTAGTTTTTTCAGGTATAGGAAATCATAAGACTTTTATATCAATGTTAAGAAAAAATAATATAAACATTGTCAAGGAAATTGAATTTCCTGATCATTATAGATACTTACAAAAAGAGATTGATGACATCATATCAATGTCTGAAAAATTAAATTGTAAAGTGATTACTACCGAAAAAGATTATATGAGACTAAACAACAACAATAAAATTTTTTATATAAAATCAGAATTAAAGATTATAAACCAAGAAACTTTTATTAATGATATTTCAAAGGTTTATGAAAATAATTAAATACTTAATACAATTTATCATAATTTGCATTTTTTATGTGATATTCAAAATTATTGGAGTTAAGCTTTCGTCTTTTCTAAGTGGAAAATTATTTGAAATTATTGGTCCAATTTTTAGATCAAAAAGAATAATCATTAATAATATAAAAAAAGCTTTCCCAGATTGTAATTCTAAAGAATTTAGTAAAATTAAATCTTCAATGTGGAATAATTATGGGAGAGTTTTCGCAGAATATCTTTATATGAAAAATTTTAGAAATGGTAGTCTTAGTAAAAATATTTCTATAGAGGGTAAAGATATACTTTTAAATATTAAAGATCAAAATCAAAGAGTCATATTTATATCAGGGCATTTTAGTAATTTCGAACTAATGGCAATGCAGATAGACAAATTAGGTATTAAAATTGGAGCAATCTATAGACCACTAAACAATATTTTTTTAAATAAATTCATGGAGCGAATTAGAAAAAAATATATCTGCAACAATCAAATTAAAAAAGGAATCGGTGGATTAAAGGAATTAATAAAACTAAATAAACAAGGTTTTTCAACGGCACTTATGATAGATCAGAGAGTATCTCAGGGTATCAAATCAAATTTTTTTAATGAGAAAGCGTTTACTACTACAATTCCAGCACAATTGATAAAAAAATTCAATATGCCTGTTGTACCTATTTTTATAGAAAGATATGAGGGTATTAAATTTAGAATGAAAGTCCATAAACCAATTCACTTCTCAAACGAAGATACTATTGAAAATATCACAAACGAATTAAATAAGACTCTTGAAAAAATGATACTTGCTAATCCTAATAACTGGATATGGTCCCATAATCGCTGGAAATAATCCTATTTATTATCTAATTCCTCTTTTTTTTTAGAAGCCTCAACATATGAATAATATGGTTCTTGAAGCTCCACATTCCAGTAAGTCAAATTTTCAAGACTGATTGCTTTACCCGAAACTGCACAAATTACATGGTCACCTTTTTCAATTACTTGAAAATTATTTGGTAAATATTTTACTTTTGCTAATTTTTTATTCATTTATAGTTTATATGTTTATACATGATTGTAGGGATTATAGGAAGCGGAGGAAGAGAGCATGCCATTTGTCATGCATTAAATAAATCAAAAAAAATTGATAAGATTTATTGTTTTCCTGGTAACGCTGGCACTGATGCAATAGCTGAGAACATTAACTTAGATATAAATAAATTTGAGGAAATTAAAAATTTCATTTTTTCAAAAAAAATAGAATTAGTAGTCATTGGCCCAGAAAAACCTTTGGTTGATGGACTAACAGATTACTTGGAAAGTTTTAATATTAAGGTCTTTGGACCTAATAAAGTCGCTTCACAATTAGAGGGGTCTAAAATATTTACAAAAAACATCTGTAAAAAATATGATATTCCAACTGCGAATTTCGGTGTATTTAATGATATAGATCAAGCTAAAAATTTTTTAGATAAATCAAATTTTCCAATAGTCATTAAAGCAGACAATTTGGCTGCAGGGAAAGGTGTTTATATTTGTGAAAATAAAGAAGAGTCTTATCAAGCAGTTAAGGAAATATTTGATGGTAAGTTTGGTGTTGCAAAAAATGTTCTTATTGAAGAATTTTTAGATGGTGAAGAAATGAGCTTTTTCATTTTAAGTGATGGTATTACTTACAAAAATTTTGGTACGGCTCAAGATCATAAAAGAGTTCAGGAAGGTGATAAAGGAAAAAATACTGGTGGTATGGGTGCTTATTCACCATCAAGATTGATAAATGAAGAGCTCGAAAAAAAGATTTTGAATAATGTAATTGATCCAACCTTAAAAGCACTTAAAGATTTAAAATCATCATATAAAGGGTTTTTATATGCGGGGCTCATGATAAAAAATAATGAACCTTATTTAATTGAGTACAATGTGAGAATGGGTGATCCAGAGTGTCAAACTATTCTTCCTAGGCTTAATACAGATTTCGGTGAAATTATTGATGCATGTTGTAATGGAAAATTAAAAGAAAATGAAATTAATTGGAATAATAAAAAAAGTTTATGTGTTGTCTTGTGCTCAAAAGGTTACCCCGAAACCTACTCAAAAAATATTGAAATTAAAAATATCAATAAAATTGAATTAAACGCTGATGATTACTTATTTCATGCAGGCACCATTAAAAAAGGTGACACTACTTTAACTATGGGTGGACGGGTTTTAAATTTTGTTTCATTATCAGATAATTTTGAAGAATCAAGAAACAGGATTCATCAACTTCTCAACAATCTGGATTGGTCAGATGGTTTTTTTAGAAAAGATATTGGTTATAAAGTAATAAAAAAATGAGAATAATTGGTGGAAAATTTAAAGGAAAAAAAATTTTACAACCAAAAGACAAAGAGACAAGACCCTTAAAAGACTTAGCAAAAGAATCTATTTTTAATATTATTAATCACTCAAATAAATTTAAGATCAATATTCAAAATTCAATAGTTTTAGATCTATTTGCAGGTGTTGGCTCATTTGGTTTAGAGTGTCTCTCAAGAGGAGCTAAACATGTCACTTTTGTAGAAAAGTATAGTAGTGTTTTACCAATTTTAAAAAAGAATCTTAATAATTTAAATATGAGAGAAAAATATGAGATTATAGAGGAAGACTTAATATCTAATTACTTTTTGAAAAAAATTCAGCTTAAATTCAATATCATATTTTTGGATCCTCCCTATAAAGAAAAAAGATTGTCAAATATTATTGATAATATTTTTCAAGAAAAAATTCTTAATAAAGATGGGGTGATTATTGTACATAGGCATAAAAAAGAAAATGATGAGTTTTCAAAAAATTTTAGAATTCTAGATGAGAAGAAATATGGAATATCGAAAATTATATTTGGAAATTTAAACTAAAATTTTCTTAGTCTCTTTTTTAATTAATTCAACAGCAGGTTGATTATAGGGGTTTATTTTCAAAGCTCTTCCAATCAAAATAGTTTCCAACATAAAAAAACAAAATAACTCACCTAAAGTTTTTTCATCCCTTTTTTTAATTTCAAAGCTTCTAAAAGGTATATTTTTTTTTGAAAAAACATTTTCTGTAGCTTTTTTTTGAGCGTAAGTAATATTTTGAATATTTTTATTTTTAAGAAAATTTTGTGAGGGTAAAATAAATTTATTATCTATTTTGGGGGTATTATTTTCATGGACATAAAAAAATGTATAAAAATTATTTTTAAAACCATCCAAATAAAGCTGCATAACACTATGATTATCTCTGGGCATGTTAGATACGACTGGCAATAAACCTTTTCCCTCTTTACCTAAACTTTCAGCTACTAATTGTTGATACCACGAAAAAAAATTTTGAGATTTTTCATCATAATTTATGATAATTGAATTAAATTTTCTTTTTTTAATTAAATTTATTATCGATCCCACATTAGAAATGAGCGCATTTAAATATTTTTGATTTTTAATTAAATTATTAAATTGTCTAAAACTTTTTGAATTGAGACCCATGAATTCTGCAGGCAACATTCCAACTTCTGATAAAACTGAGTATCGACCACCTATAAAATTATTGTGATGAACAACTTCTGATTTTAATTTATGAGCTAATAAATTTAAATAACTTTTTTTATTTTCTGTGATAAAAATATTTTTGTCACTCTTTTTAATAAAAATATTAGAATTAACTATTGTCTCTAAAGTATTACCTGATTTAGAGATGATTAAATTTAAATGTTTTTTATTTCCAGATTTTTTATTGAGAGTTGATAAATTGTCATAAAATAATACGTTTTTTTTAATTTTATCTTTAAGAAAACTATAAATAGTTTTTGTGCCCAATGACGAACCGCCGATTCCAATTATACGAATATCTTTAAATCTTTTAAAAATTCTTAAATTTTTGATCTTAAATTGATCTTTATAATTTTTTTTAAAAGATTGAAAAATTTGATTATCATCTTTAATTAATTCTCTAAGATTTTTTTTTATTTTAGAATTTTGTTTACCACCTTTAAAATTTCTAAAAAAAATTCCCGAAGTTATCATTAATTATTTTTGATTTTTTCTATAATGGAATTTTCAAAATTTGTGTTTTGATTAGTGTTCTGATTATCTAAATCTGAATCTTTGTTATCAGTGAGTAATGATTTAATATCTTTATTCTCTTCATTCTCAGTAACTTGATTAGTTTGCTGTGGTAATGGTAATTCATTGAAGTCTGGAGGCATCACTAAAGGCGATTTCTTTTCAACCAAAAATTCATCTATACTATTTTTTTTCTGTGAACTAAAACCTTCTCTAACTGTTCCACATGAATTTAAAGCTAAAATCGAAATTATTATTATTGTTAGTTTAAATATTTTTTTCATCAATTTTATTTTTTTGATTATCAATTGTTTCAAAAATAATCAAAAATAATACTCCTAATGAAATAAATATATCCGATACATTAAAAATAAACCAATGAAAATTTCCGATATGAAAATCAATAAAGTCTGGTACAGCTTTAAAAAAAATTCGATCATATAAATTACCTAAAGCTCCACCAAATATCATTAAAAGTGAATATTTTTTAAAACCATCACTTTTTAAAGTCATAAAAAAAATAATTAAAATTACAGCTGCAATTAAAATTGTTAAAAAGTTGTACATATGACTTTGATCAAATGATAATAAACCAAATGCTATTCCTTCATTATAAATTAAATTTATATTCAAAAATTTTGATACAAATAATTCAGACGACAAATTTTTTTCATTTTCTGAAATCACATAGACTTTGGTAAACCTATCGAGACCAAAAATACTTAAAATTATAAAAAGGTTAACGATAAAAGTTTTATTTAAATATTTAGACATTATTGAGAATGTCGCTCACAAGGCTCAACACTTATTTTCCAACACACAGGACATTTATCACCCGGGGCTTTCTTAGTTTCAACTAGAATGTCTGAACCCTCATCAAAATTAATTTGAGTTTTTGATACTATACAAAGCTCTGATAAATCAATTTTTGAGATTATATCTTTATATTTCTCATTTAATTTAATTTTGAGTTCTGCTTCTAGGCTTGAACCAATTTCTTTATTAGCTCTTTTTTCCTCAATACTTATGTTACATACATCTCTAATTTTTATTAATTGAGACCATCTTTCTGTGAGCTGTTCATTTTTAAATTTATCTGGAAAAGTAAGAAATTTTTCTAAATGGATGCTTTTAGTATTCTTTGATATCAGTTGATATATTTCCTCAGTTGTAAAAGATAATATTGGAGCGAACCATCTGAGTAAAGATTTTAATAAAACATTCAAAATTGTAACACAAGATTTTCTCTTTTCAGAATTAATTGGATCACAATATAAAGTGTCCTTTCTTATATCAAAATAGAATGCTGACAAATCTGTTGTGCAAAAATTCAACAATTCTTTATAAAGATTGTGAAAATCATATTTTTTAAAATAATTTTCGAATTTGTTGTTGAGAGAATGAATCTTACTTAACATAAATTTCTCTAGCTCTGGCAAGCTTTCGACATCAATTTTATCTAAATTAACATCCTCATATTTGTCATTTATATTTCCTAATAAATATCTAAATGTATTTCTAATTTTACGATAAGATTCAGAGTGCTGGTCCAAAATAGAATAATCTATTCTTAAATCTTCAGCATAATTTGATGCAGCAACCCAAATTCTTAAAATATCGGCACCATATTTTTTCAAAATATCCTCAGGTGCAATTACATTTCCAAGTGATTTTGACATTTTAAGACCTTTTCCATCCACAACAAACCCATGAGATAATATAGACTCGAAAGGTGCCTTACCTCTTGTTCCACATGACTCTAATAAAGAGGAATGAAACCAACCCCTATGTTGATCAGAACCTTCTAAATACATTGATGCAGGCCATTTAAGGTCTTTTCTCTTCTCCAATACAAAAGAATGGGTTGATCCACTATCAAACCAAACTTCAACAATATCGCTTAACTTCTCAAAATCTTCCGCTTTATATTTACCACCTAAAAATTTTTGAGGGTCATCTGAAAACCAACAATCGGAACCTTCTTTTTCATAAATATTTGCAATATTTTCAAACACTTCATCATCTATCAAAATTTTATTAGACTTTTTATTTACAAAAATAGGAAGTGGTACGCCCCACACTCTTTGTCTTGATACACACCAATCTGGCCTTGTCTCGATCATTGATTTTAATCTTTCTTTACCTTTACTTGGATAAAAAGTCGTATCATCTATTGCTTTTAAAGCCTTACTTCTCAGTTTATGACTTTCCATAGAAATAAACCATTGTGGTGTTGCTCTATGAACTAAAGGTGCTTTTGATCTCCAAGAATGAGGATATGAATGAACTAATTCACCATTTGAAAGAAGTTTATTTTGATCTTTCAATTTTTCAATCACAACTGGGTTAGCCTTAAAAATGTGTAAACCTTCAAACAGAGAAACATTATTTGTATATTTTCCATCATCATCCACTGTCTCAATTGCCTTTATTCCATTATTTAAACAAAGATTAAAATCGTCAGGTCCATGACTTGGCGCACAATGAACGACTCCTGTTCCTTGTTCAGTGGTTACAAAACGTGCTTCTAGCATTGGAATATCATAATCATATCCTAAATTAAAAAATGGATGCTTACAGATAGTATCTTTCAAATCTTTACCTTTAAATTTCATAAGGTTTTCAAATTCTTTAATCTCACAATCTTTTAAAACAGAGTCTAGTAGTGCCTCAGCGATAACAATTTTTTTATTTTTAAAATTTCCCTCATCATTAATTTGAATTATTAAGTAATCTAAGCTTTCATTGTATGCTAAGGCTTTATTGGCTGGTATCGTCCAAGGAGTGGTTGTCCATATAACAATATCACAATCATTAAGTTCTTTTATTTTTGATGATTTAACTGGAAAACAAGCATAGATCGTATCAGATTTATGGTCTTGATATTCAACCTCGGCATCAGCTAAGGCAGTTTTTTCTACAGTTGACCATAAAACTGGTTTAAATCCTCTGTAAAGACTTCCTTCTTTTAAAAATTTTCCAAGTTCTCTTACAATTTGTGCCTCTGCATCATAACTCATTGTTGAATAATAGTTTTCCCAATCACCAACAACACCTAATCTTTTAAATTGGTCTTTGTGAACCTCTATCCATTTTTCAGCAAACGTTCGGCATTCTTTTCTAAATTCCACAATCGGAACATCGTTCTTATTTTTTTTGTTTTTTTTGTATTGTTCCTCAATTTTCCATTCGATGGGTAAACCATGACAATCCCAACCTGGAACATAAACAGAGTCTTTACCATCCATTTGATGAAACTTTACGATAATATCTTTTAATATTTTATTTAATGCAGTACCCATATGTATATTTCCATTTGCATATGGAGGACCATCGTGGAGAACAAATTTTTCTTCTCCTTTTCTTGAATTCCTTAACTCTTTGTAAAGATCAATTTTTTTCCAAAGCTTTAAAATTTCTGGCTCTCTAATTGGTAAATTAGCTTTCATTGAAAAAGCTGTTTTAGGTAAGTTAATTTGGCTTTTACTCATTTCGTTTTTTTTGCAGTTACTAAATCAATTTTAATTTGTTTTTTTAATTGATCTATATTTTTGAATTTTTTTTCAGCTCTTATAAATTTTAAAAATTCTACTCTTAAATACTTATTATATAAATTTCCAGAAAAATTAAATAAATGAACTTCTAACAATATTTTTTTTCCGTTAAATGTAGGTCGGTATCCTAAATTAGCTATTCCTTTAATATATTTTGAACTTTTTATTTTCTTAGCTTTAACAGCATAAACACCTGGTTTTGCCAGAACATAATCTTTGATATCTATGTTGGCTGTTGGAAAACCAATCTTTTTTCCTAGTTGTCTACCTTTTATTACTTTTCCATCGATAGACCATTTTCTATTTAAAAGTTTATTGACACTATTAAGTTTCCCATTCTGCAAATATTTTCTTAATAATGATGATGAAATAATTTTTTTTTTAATTGATAAAGGTTGTGGTTTAATAATTTTGTAATTACATAATTTCTCGTGATAAATTAATTGTTTTACATTGCCCTCTCTTTTGTTTCCAAATCTGAAATTGTTACTCACAAAAATAAATTTAGGACTAAGTTTCCTACCTAGAGTTTCTTTAATAAATGAAATTGATTTTGTTTTTGAAAATTTACGATCAAATTTCTTAATAATAACAAAATCAACATTAAGTTTACCTAAATTTTCAATTTTTTGGTTTAAATTAGATAATCTAAAATTTTTTAAATTGGAGTTAAAAAACATTTTTGGCATCGGCTCAAAAGTTAAAACACCAATCTTTGAAAAATATTTTTTTTTATATCTTTTTGCTAATCTAAACAATTTTTGATGTCCCAAATGAAGTCCATCAAAATTTCCAATTAAAATAATTGAGTTTCTATGATTTTTTTTAATATTAAATCTATTATATAATTTCATATTTACCATTTTAGATCTGATTGAATGTAATTACAAATTGCCTCGTAATTTTTAGATGTTGCCTCTATTCCATTTTCTTTTATTTCTTTATAATGAATGCCATTTGAAATAATTAAAGAATCATAATTTAATAAATTTGCACCCTTTATATCCGTATTGAGATTATCACCAATTGAAAGCACTTTTTTATTTTTATTGTCGATTGACTGATGATAAACTTCTGGATAAGGTTTTCCAAAATAAGTGACGCTTCCTCCCATTTTCTCAAAAACCATTGCAACTGATCCAGCACAAAGTTCTCTTATTCCACCTTTATCAACAATTAAGTCTGGATTAGTACAAATCATTTTTTTTGATAATGAGTGTTCTAGAAGATTTTTATAAAAATTTAAGTCCGTTTTTTGTTCATCAAATAAACCTGTACACAATAAATAGGATGCATCCTTGATATCATTTGTCTTATTTTTTTTAAAATCTTTAAATAAATCAAAATCTCGAGGTGGGCCAACATGAAAAAATTTATCTAAGTATGAATTCTTTTTTAAATATTTAATAGTTGCTTCACCCGATGTAAAAACATGTTTAGATAGTTTTTTATCCATTCCAAGTTTTTCACAAAAATTTTTAACGTTCTCATTTGGCCTGGGGGCATTAGTCAAAAGAACAAAATCTTTTTTTATTTTTAGGATTTCATTCAGAACTGTTATTGAGTCCTTAAAGATATTTACGCCGTTGTGAACAACCCCCCAAATATCAATATAAAATAAGTCATAATTATCTACAATTGATCTTAAACCTTCATTGTCTAAATTTTTGGTCATGAAAATTATCTATAACCCAAAAAATCCACAATTTCCTACCTTTTTTAATAAACTAAATATCAAGTATATCTTGAAATAGTATTACCAATCTCTATATGAACTCCATATTTATATAGGAGAATATATGAAATTTAGACCGTTACATGACAGAGTTTTAATAGAAGTTTTAGATAGCAGCGAAAAAACTGCTGGAGGAATAATCATACCAGATACTGCACAAGAGAAGCCTCAAGAAGGAAAAGTTGTTGCTGTTGGTGGTGGTGCAAAAACTGAAGATGGAAAAAAAATTCCAATGGATGTTAAAGTTGGAGACAAAGTTTTATTTGGCAAATGGTCAGGAACTGAAGTCAAAATTGATGGTAAAGAATACAGCATAATGAAAGAGTCAGACATTATGGGTATTTCAAGTAAATAATATAAGTTAAAGGAGAAAGTATAATGGCAAAAGTTGTTAAATTTGACGCTGAAGCAAGATCAGCAATGATAAGAGGGGTAAATATCTTAGCTGATACTGTTAAGGTAACGTTAGGTCCTAAGGGCAGAAACGTTGTGATGGACAAATCTTATGGTGCTCCAAGAATTACCAAAGATGGTGTTTCAGTTGCAAAAGAAATTGACCTTGAAGATAAGTTTGAAAATATGGGTGCTCAAATGGTTAAGGAAGTCGCTAGTAAGACAAATGATGAGGCTGGTGACGGAACAACAACCGCAACTATTTTAGCTCAAGCGATCGTAAAAGAAGGTGTAAAATATGTTACAGCTGGAATGAACCCGATGGATGTAAAAAGAGGTATTGATGCAGCAGTAGACGTTGTAAAACAAAACTTAGTTTCTTCAGCCAAAAAAGTAAAAGATAGTGATGAAATTGCTCAAGTAGGAACTATTTCTGCAAATGGTGATAAAGAAATCGGAAGTATGATTTCTAAAGCAATGCAAAAAGTTGGTAATGAAGGTGTCATTACAGTTGAAGAAAATAAAGGAATTGAAACTGAGCTTGATGTTGTTGAAGGTATGCAGTTTGATAGAGGATATTTATCACCATACTTTATTACGAATAGTGATAAAATGACGACAGAATTAGACAATCCTTTTATTCTTTTACATGAAAAGAAATTAACAAATCTACAACCAATGGTTCCACTTTTAGAAGCAGTGGTGCAAGCTGGTAGACCATTAATGATTATATCTGAGGATGTTGAAGGTGAAGCTTTAGCAACTTTAGTTGTTAACAAATTAAGAGGTGGTCTAAAAGTAGTAGCTGTGAAAGCTCCAGGATTTGGTGACAGAAGAAAAGCTATGCTAGAAGATATTGCAATCTTAACTGGTGGAAGTGTAATTTCTGAAGATTTAGGAATAAAACTTGAAAACGTAAAATTAGATGATCTTGGATCATGTAAAAAAGTTAAAGTTGATAAAGATAATAGTACTATCGTAAATGGTAGTGGTAAAAAATCTGATATCGAAGCAAGATGTTCTTCAATTAAACAACAAATTGATGAAACAACATCTGATTACGATAAAGAAAAACTTCAAGAAAGATTAGCTAAACTAGCTGGTGGAGTTGCTGTAATTAAAGTTGGTGGCGCTACAGAAGTTGAAGTTAAAGAAAGAAAAGACAGAGTTGAAGATGCACTAAATGCAACAAGAGCTGCTGTTGAAGAAGGTATTGTAACAGGTGGTGGATGTGCTTTGTTATATGCTGCTCAAGAGCTTGAAAAAGTAAAAGCCAAAGGTGAAGATCAAAAAGCTGGCGTTGATTTAGTGAGAAGAGCATTAGAGGCTCCTATAAGACAAATTACTAAAAATGCTGGAGTAGATGGTTCAGTTGTAGTTGGTAAATTGTTAGAACAGAATAAAAAAACTCACGGCTATGATGCACAAAATGAGGAATATTGTGACATGTTTGCTAAAGGTATTATTGATCCAGTTAAAGTTGTTAGAACTGCACTTCAAGATGCAGCATCAATTTCTGGATTATTAGTAACAACTGAAGCAATGATAGCTGACAAGCCAGAAGAAAAAGATGCGGCTCCTGCTGGAATGCCTGGTGGAATGGGCGGCATGGGTGGTATGGGAGGAATGGGCGGCATGGGAATGTAACCCAATAACTCTTTACTAAAATTCTAAAAGGGCAGTTTTTACTGCCCTTTTTTTTTGTTTACTCAAAAAATAAAAGAGTAAATACTTATAATCCATGATCATATCTAAGCTTAAATACGCAAAAGAAATTGGCACGTTTTATCTTACCAAGGATAGTGATCTTAATAAAATAAACATAGAATATCACAAAAATATATCTGTAAAGGATTTGACTGAACAGAGAGGTCACGTCTATTTAATTGTTTCAGATAATGAAATTAAAAAAATTGGTGGGACAAGAGCAAAAGGGGGTATTAGAGCAACTATGAGTTTTTATGTAAAATCGAAACAAGGCGGACCAAGCATAAGAAGTTTTGGAATTCAAATTTTAATAGAAAATGAATTAAAAAATAAAAAAGAAGTTAAATTATGGTTAATTTCCAATCCAAGGGTTAAAACAAAAATATACGGGCTTGCAACTTCAGATGTTGTAAAAATAGCAGCTTTTAAAGAAAGCGAAAACTTGTGCAAACGAGAATATAAAAAAATACACAAAAGATATCCTCCATGGAATTATCAAGAAAATAAAGAAAAGTGGCCAGATGATATAAAAAAAAGATATAGGGATATGATGAAAGATAGATAAATTCATTTTTTTGGCTTAGCAAAAACAATTATTTCATGGGATTTTTTTATATGGTCGTCTCCTTTTTCAATCCTATTTTTTCCAATTCTGGTCTCTCCTTGACCCATCGTATATTGCCAGCTTGGAAAATATTGTTTAAATCCTTTGTAGTATTTTCTTATTGTTGGGCAATCATTGTAGGATAATATAAAACCGCCTTTATGTTTTTTTAACATATCTCTTAATTTTTCATGCGGGAAATCTTTATGGTGGACTGGAATATTTCTCATTGGGTAAACCCCTTTAAACATTTTAGAGTCTGAGCCTATGTAATAAGGAGGATCGCAATACAAAAAGTCATTTTTATGTTTTTTTAAAACTTTTTCAAAGTCTCCATGTTTAACAGATAATTTTCCAGGTTTAAAATTTCTTATTTTTTCTAACATTGCTTGATATTTTTTTTTGCTTAAATAAATTTCTGATGTCCATCCCATAAACCCTGGACCGTAAGATAAATTAAAATTATACACGTAATAAACTGCTAAAGTAAGTGGATCTAATTTAACTTCTTTTTTCCAAACTTTATTTAAGATTTTTCGTATTCTCTCAAATTCTGAAAAAGTAGGCTTTAGTTTATTTAATCTTTTAAAAAGTATTTCAGGTTTTTTAATTTGAAAATTCCAGTAATTGCAAAGAATATCAAAAATATCATAACCAACTACATTAAGTCCTAAAACTTTACTCATTGCTATTTCAATAGAACCACCACCAAAAAATGGGGAAACTACTTTTTTAACATTATTTGGTAATAATTCAAAAACATGTCCGACAGCTAAAGATTTTCCTCCGGCGTATCTAATAGTTGATAAAGCAACTCTTTTGTATTTATTCTGACTTTTGCTATTTTTACTTATAATAGACCTTAAAAAAATTTCTTTTTTTTCTTTTAAATTTAATGATTTATTTTTATTAAATAATTCTAGTTGCTGATTCTGCATATATAAATATAACACATCATTGTTTATAAAAACTTGCGATAATGTCAAAAAGATATAGTGGAAAATCGTTTAAAGACTCTAGTGTCAAAAAAAAACCTAAATTAAGTTTTAAAGAAAAAAGAAAACTTAAACGCGAAAAGCGAAAAAATTCAAATTAAAAAAAAAATACTTAATTTATTCAAGCCTAGTATGAGTTTTTTTAAGTTTTCAAAAGTGTTTAAATATGTATAAGAACCCAGATTTATGAATAATACTATAAGAAACATCACCATAATTGCCCATGTTGATCATGGTAAGACAACCCTAATTGATAACCTAATGAAACAAAGTGGTTCATTTAGAGAAAATGAGGTTGTGGATGAAAGGCTGATGGACTCTGGTGAATTAGAAAAAGAGAGAGGAATTACAATATTAGCTAAACCTGCCTCAATTAATTGGAAAAATTCTAGAATAAATATTATTGATACGCCCGGCCACAGAGATTTTGCTGCTGAAGTTGAAAGAGTGCTTAGTATGGCTGATGGAGCATTATTACTAATAGACTCTGCTGAAGGTGTGATGCCTCAAACAAAATTCGTTTTAGCAAAAGCATTAAAACAAGGTTTAAAGCCAATTGTGGTTATAAATAAATTAGATAAATCAGATCAAAGAGCTAATGAAGTTCTAGATGAAACATTCGACTTATTTGTAAGTTTAGATGCTAATGAAGACCAACTCGATTTCCCAGTTTTATATGCAAGTGGAAGATCTGGATGGGCTGATCATGAAGTTGATGGCCCAAGAGAGAACCTTAATCCACTTTTAGATAAAATCATAGACCATGTTAAGCCAGCAGAATTAGACAAATCAAAACCTTTTGCTATGCTCTCTACACTTCTTTATGCTGATAGTTTTTTAGGAAGAAGTTTAGTAGGTCGAATTTCTCAAGGAACCGCAAAAGCTAATCAAGCAATAAAAGCAATCAACTTAAATGGAGAAAAAGTTGATGAAGGTCGATTAACTAAAATTTTTAGGTACGAGGGAACAAAAAAAGTTCCAATTGAAGTTGGTGAAGCCGGAGACATTGTAGTTGTTGCAGGTCTAGAAAAAGCTAACGTTGCAGATACTATTTGTGATCTTGAAGTTAACGAGCCAATAGAAGCTACTCCGATAGATCCCCCAACTATGTCAATTACCATCACTGTAAATACATCGCCTTTGGCTGGCACAGAAGGTAAAAAACTTACAAGTACACAGATTAGAGATCGATTAGTTCAAGAGGCACAAAATAATGTTGGAATTACATTTACTGAAAATGAAGGAAATGACTCTTTTGTGGTTAGTGGACGTGGTGAATTAATGTTGGAAATTTTACTTACTCAAATGAGAAGAGAAGGTTTTGAAATGACAGTGAGCCCTCCAAAAGTTCTTTATAAAAAAGATGAAAATGGAAACAAACTTGAGCCAATAGAGGAAATTACTATGGATCTTGATGAAGAGCATTCATCAAAAATAATTGATTCAATGAATAGAAGAAAAGGTAAATTAATAGAATTAAAAGACACTGGTAAAAATAAAAAGAGACTTATATTTCATGCACCAACAAGAGGTTTGATGGGATATACAAGTAGGTTTTTAACGCTGACAAAAGGAAATGGTGTCATCAATAGAATATTTCATGAATATGGCCCATTTGAAGGTGAAATGGAAGGCAGAAGAAATGGTGCTCTAATTTCTATGGAACAAGGAAAAGCAGTTGCTTTTGCAATCTTTAATTTACAGGCTAGAGGAGAAATGTTTGTTACTCATAACGATCCTGTTTATCCGGGAATGATTGTAGGTCTATCACCTAAGCCAGGAGATATGATTATTAATGTCATGAAAGGAAAAAAATTGACTAATATGAGAACGCAAGGTACTGATGAAAATGTTGTCTTAACTCCTGTTAGAAAAATGTCGATTGCTGAACAATTAAGTATGTTAAATACAGATGAAGCTTTGGAAATTACTCCAGAGTCTTGTAGATTGAGAAAAGCTATTCTTGATCCTCATGAAAGAAAAAGAAGTGAAAAATCAGGCGCTGCTGCCTAATTAAAAATTTTATCAACTAAAAACAAACCCAAAGCAACGCACGGACCAATACCAAAAGCGAATAAAAGAGTTCCAACCCCTACTGTTCCACCTAAATACCAACCAATACTTACAACAGAAATCTCTAAAAAAGCTCTAACGGCTGCCACTGGTAAATTAGTTACTTTTTGTAAACCAATCATTAATCCATCTCTTGGCCCTGCACCAAGATTAGAAACTAAATAAATTCCTCCACCTATTCCAACCATCATTACAGAAATTACTGCTAGGATTAATTGATCAGGATAATTAGACGGGGTTGGTACAAACTTAATACAAAGATCAATCATAAAGGCTATTATTAAGGCATTAAATATTGTGCCCATTCCTGGTTTTTGGCCCAGAGGTATCCACAAAATTAAAACAGCAATACTTATCAAAAGAGTAATTGTTCCAATACTTAAATTAACATTTAAGGAAATACCTTGAGCTAAAACACTCCATGGAGAAGCGCCTGTAAAGGAAACAATCAATAACCCTTCACCAAGACCAAACATCGTTAGACCAAAGCATAAAAAAAAGAAAGTAGAAAATTTTGGTTTAAAATTATATGGTTTGTCAGAACTCCAATTAACTTTTGGTATTTTCTTTATTTTTAAAAACATTTTAATAAGTTATTTCTATTATAGATAAAGTCCACTAATGTAATTGCTAAATGAGAAAATTTATAGCCATTTTGTTTATTGTAATTTTTCCAGTTATTTCCATGGCACATATGGGTCACTACAATAAATATAACAAAATTGAAATGGAGATTTTTAGAAATGGTGAACTAATTGGATACAATTATTATTTTTTTGAAAGAAATGGTGAAGAAACTATTATTACAAATCAATTTAAATTTTCTGTTGATCTATTGGGAACTACAATTTTTCAGGTTGAGTCATATGGTGAAGAAAAATATATCAAAGATCAGTTGATATCATATAATTCTAAAACTCTTCAAAATGACAAAGAAAAATTTGTAAATTTAGAATTAAATAAAAAGAGTAGAAAATATGATATCAAAGGCTCCTCATTCAATGGCGAAGCAACAACTAATAATGTTATTGGAAATTGGTGGAATCATAAAATTTTGCAAGCAGGATCTCAAATAAGTCCAATATCAGGAAGTATTAAAGAACAGGTAGTTACTTTTATAGGAAAAGAAAAAATTGACCTTTATGGAAAAATTTATGATGTTGATCATTTTACACTTAAATCTAGGGATATGAATATTCCAAAAGATAAACGATTAGACTTTGATATTTGGTACGATCAAAAAAATTTAAGAATTTTAAAAGTGTCTTACTCAAGAATGGGAAATTGGGAATACAGATTGAAAAACTTTGAGTAATTTATCTCGAAATTTTTTTAAATAAGTCCCGTGCACTTATCCACCCTGACTCTAGTCTTGGTCCCACAAACCAATCAGCACAAACACCTATTTTTTTCTTTGGATCCCAATAACTTTTAATTTTGAAAGGTTTTGAGTTGGAAGAATATTTCCAACCATGATTAAGAGAAAAATTAATTTTTGTTTTTTTTACATTTGAAAGTTGAAAGAACTTATCAATCATAATTTTTGAATTCTCTTTCTTATTATTTTTATTTTGATTGATCTTTTTATTTGCCCACTTAAATGTACTTTGAAGGGTCCATAAATCATATTTTGATTTAAATCTTTTTTTCGAGTTTTCATTACCCGCCCAACCAAGAATCGGATCTTCGAAAAGATAGCTACTATTTGATTTCTTGTTTTTTTTTATAGCAATCATAGTAGTTATATTTGCATCCATTTTTATTGATTTTTTTAAGAAAGAATTATTTATGAATCTTGAAGAGAGTTTTTTTAATTGTGGAAAAGGACAGGTCAAAATGATACTTTTAAAAGTTCTCAATTTTCCATCAGCAAATGATAAATGCCAAAGTTTGTTTTTATAATGAATTTTTTTTAATTCGCTTTGATAATTGCACTTAATTTTTTTTAATAAGTACTTGCTAATATCATTGTTTCCATTTTTACCTATAATTTTCAGATGTTTTTTATTTTCTTTTTTTTTGGAGTTAAGAAAAATGTGTTTACCACCCCAAACCTTTAAAATTCTTTTTTTAATTAAATCTTTGATAAATTTTTTAAATTCTGGAGTTTTTGGCGAAAAGTATTGAGTGCCATGATCAAAGCCTATATTACCTTTCATTCTTTTGAAAGATGCCCGTCCTCCTGGACCTCTCGCTTTGTCAAATAGGATTACTGAATTTTTTTTATTAAGAAGACTCGCAATTGTAGCTCCGGAAATACCAGAGCCGATTACGCAAAATTCACTCATTTACCAGCAACAACCATTCCCTCAATCATCATGGTTGGTGAATTGGTTGAATATTTAAACTCTAAATCATTTGCGAGGGTAATATTCTTAAACATGTCTTTAAAATTACCTGCAATAGTAATTTCATTTATAGGATACTTAAACTCTCCGTTTTCTACTAAAAAGCCTGTTGCACCTACAGAATAATCACCAGTTACAATATTACTTCCGTGTCCTATAGTTTCTGTAATATAGAGACTTTTTGATTTTGAATTCAATAAATCTTTAAAACTAATATTTCCATTTTCAAAATAAAGATTGCTTGTCCCTCCACATCTTCCATTTGATTTAAGGTTTAATTTTTTTCCATTATAAGTATCAATCAAATAATGTTTTAAAATTCCTTGGTCTACTAATTTGAGAGTATCAGTTTTAACCCCCTCGCTATCAAAATTTCTTGAGCCTAAACCTTTGAGTATATCCGGTTTATCTAAGACATTAATTTTATCAGAAAAAATTTTTTGGTTAACTTTATCTTTTAAAAAAGAGGTTCCTCTTGATATCGCTGATGATGAAATCGCACTTGCAAAAGTACTTAGTATTCCCTTAGCAATTCTTTTGTCAAAAATTATACCAATTTTTTCACTACCTATTTTTTTGGGGCTTAATTTTCTAATTGTTTGATCAGCAGCTTGTTTACCTAATTCTCCTGCGTCATCCAAGTCTTTCAGAAAACATTTACTAGAATATTCATAATCTCTCTCCATACTTTTTTCATCTTTGGCAACTGTGACGCTCGAAGCTGTAAACGAAGATGTTTTGTAGCCAGCACAAAAACCTTCACTATTTGCTAAAATAAAATTTGATTTATTTTGAGTAAAACTAGATTCTGTATTAACAATCTTTTTATCATTGGAAGCAGCAGATTCTAATTTTTTTAAATAATCTATTTTTTGATCGTTTTCTATATGGGTATCGTCATAAAGATCTAAATCCTTAACTTCTTTGGCCAATAAATCTTTATCTGGTAATGAATTAAATTCATCTTCAGGAGTATTTTTTGTTGTCTCAACACATTTTTCAATCAAAATTTTTAGATTATCATCAAGTAAATTAGAAGAAGATATTGATGACTTTTTTTTTCCAATGTAAGTGGTAATGCTTATTCCAAGATCATCTGATCTATTAGACTCGTCTAGTTTTTTATTTCTAAAATTAACAGTTTCAGATACAGAGTTATTAACAATCACACTGGACTCGGTTGCGCCTAATTTCTTAGCTAAACCTAAACAATATGATGCTTTTTTTTCTAAAAATTCTTGATCTTTGACCATTTAAAGTTTTGTGCCACCAACAGTCATCTTATTAATTAGTATAGATGGTTGAGCAACACCTACGGGAACACCTTGGCCAGCTTTTCCACATGTTCCAATACCAGGATCCATCATCATGTCATTCCCAACCATAGAAACTTCTTTTAAAATTGAAGGGCCATCTCCAATAAGTGTCGCGCCTTTAATTGGAGATCCAATTTTACCATTAACAATCTCATAAGCTTCAGTACAATTGAATACAAATTTTCCAGAGGTAATATCAACCTGTCCGCCACCAAAACTCACAGCAAAAATACCTTTGTCGACAGCTTTAATCATATCATCTTGAGTCTGATTACCACTCAGCATCATCGTATTTCTCATTCTTGGAAGAACAATATGTCTATAGTTTTCTCTTCTTCCACTTCCAGTAGATTTGGTTTTCATTAAACGAGCGTTTAGACGATCTTGCATAAAATTTTTTAAAATCCCATTCTCAATTAAAACAGTTTTTTCTGTCGGGGTTCCCTCATCATCAATCGTAAGACTACCTCTTCTGTTATCAATAGTGCCATCATCAACAATTGTAACTCCCTCACTTGCAACTTTTTGGCCCATTAAATTATGAAAAGCTGAGGTTTTTTTTCTATTAAAATCCCCTTCTAAACCATGACCAACAGCCTCATGAATTAATATTGCCGGCCAACCAGGTCCTAGCACAACTTTCATTTCACCAGCTGGTGCAGGTTTACTTTCTAAATTTACCGAAGCTATTCTCAAAGCCTCATCACAAACGCTTTTCCAGTTATCATCTTTTAAATAAGAGTCGTAGGATTGTCTTCCCCCAACACCATACACACCCGTCTCTTTTCTCCCATTTTTCTCAAGCATAACGGATACATTAAATCTTATTAAAGGACGAACATCAGTTAAAGTTTCTCCACCAGATCTTATTATTTCAACCGATTTTTGTTCTCCCAAAAAATTAGCAGTAACTTGTTTAATGTTGTCATCTTTTGAACGCAAATAATTATTTACTTCATTAAGTATTTTAATTTTTTCATTAAGAGATTTTTGTTCAATAGGGTTGATGTTCTCATAATATTTCTTATTAGATTTAGGAATTTCATGATTATATGTACCTTTGACAGATTTAAGTGTCGATTTTAAATTTTCTGAAGATTGCTTTAAGGAGTTTTTTGAAATTTCATTAGAGTGAGAATAAGCAACTACTTCATCAGAGATAGCTCTAAACCCAAATCCTAAATCTGAATTATAACTAGAATTTTTTATCTTGTTATCATCTAGTAAAATTGACTCAGATTTAGAATTTTCTAAGTACAACTCACCATCATCACATTTTTGAAGAGTATCCGAAATAATATTTTCAGCCTCACTTCTTGATAGGTCAGATTTTTCAAAGAAATTACTCATAGAAGACATTAAATAGATTGTTTCAAGGATTTTTCAACTAGAGTATTTTACGCATGTACATATATGGGACAAATTAGTAATAAAACATCTAATTATGAAAGTTTATTTTAATAATTCTTGTAAAATTTGTAAGGCAGAAATTGATCTCTATAAGAAGGAAGAAATAGAGGAAATTGATTGGGTTGATATTACAGATAATGAATTAGCAGTACAAGAAACCTCTAAAGATAGTAAACAACTTTTGAGAAGACTGCATGTCAAAGATGGTGAAAAAGTTATTGGAGGTGCGGAAGCTTTTTTATTATTATGGAAAAAAATGCCAAAATATAAATTTCTTTATAAATTTTTTAAGTTACCAATCATCTTTAATATATTTTCAATTGTATATGAAATAGTAGCTTTTTTTCTTTACTTAAAAAATAAAAAGCAACTTAAAAAATCTAACTTGTAAAAAATAATAAAAATTTACTTAATAAAGACATAGAAGATACAAACATCACTAGGACTATTGAGTACATTAATAAAATAATTTTATTCTTTTTTCTTCTTAATCTAACAAAGTCCTTATCATCCAAATCAGAGATATCTCTCTCACCAACTACTGGATAATCATACGTAAACCGCCATGTACTATCACCAAGTCTTGGGTCCAAATTATTAAAATATGTGATCCACGCAATAATGTATCTGAAAATTAAATATAAAATTATTAAAAAGGCAGATCCTAAAATCATTTCAGATAATACCTAATTTAATATAAATGTTTAATTATTATTTTTGGCTCTTTTCCTTGCAATGAGTTGCGTTAAAGAGTCTACCATTGTATCTGAGGCTTTGAAGATATCTACATTTCTAAACTCATGTGAAAGATTTTTTTCAGGATTAGTTTTATCTTCAATAACAATTCCTTCATCTGGAGAATTATTTTTAATATAAATTAATAATAACCAGTCATCATCTTGTGACTCATCCCATTTAATAAAAACTTCACCTGTTTCAAATCTTCTGTCTATACAACGAAAAATAGACATGTCCCGGGTGATATGTCTTTTATTTAACTGAAATACTAGGCTACTTGCACTTCTGTAAAAACTTTCTAATGCAAATTCAATTTTTTGTCTTGCTAAAGTATATTCTTTTTCTTTTTCTAATAAGGTTTCTCTATCTTCATCACCTTGAAGTTTAACCCCTAATGCTTCAACCCTTTCTTTGATTTTTTGATCTCGAAGTAATCGATATTTTTCCTTAAGTTTATCAATTCTTTCTTGTAAACCTGCATAGTCTTCTCTTTTTTCTTTTAAAGAAATTTTCTCAAGTTTTTCTAGTTCCTTGACTTCTCTAATTCTGAATTTTTCAATTTGTTTATCTAGTCTTAATTGTTTTAAAAACTGTTTTTGTTTTTCAGCTTGTTCAATTCTCAAAAGTGCTTGCTCTTTTCTTAGGAATAATTTTATATCTTTTACTCGTTGTTTTTCTAATCTAGCTTCTTCTTTAAGTGTTTGTTCTTTTAGTTTAACTCTGAGAGCTTGTTCTTCCTCTTTTTGTTTAGCCAACTCAATTTTTTCTGCCCTTTCTCTTTCAATTTTTTCAATCTTAATTCTTCTTTTTTCATCACGTTTTAAAACTTTATAACTTGAAATTGTCTCTGAAATTTTGTCAAAAAAACCTTGAATATGTTTTTCTAAACTA
>CABZTG010000002.1 GCA_902528645.1 uncultured Pelagibacteraceae bacterium
GTAATTTTATTTTTTAAAAAAACATTCTCTAAAAGGTATTCTATCTCAAATTCTTTGGCAGGCCTGAATTCTGTTTTATTTACAATAGCTACTCCATTAGAATCTATTTTTGGTTTATTTTTTTTTGAATATTCATAAGTTTCGAAATTTATTTTTCCATTTATAATCCATGATCCATCACGCAAATTTCCTTTGTAGAAATAACCTACAAATATTCCACCATCTTCGAATTTTAGAATTCCATAACCATTATTTAGCACTATTCCTTTTTGGCCAATATATATTTGATTGTATTTATCACGTTTAGCTTTTTTATTTTTAATATTTTTAACTTTTTCTAATTTTGATAATTCCGGTGAATTTATATAAAGATCTTCATCAGGCACTGATATTTCAGCGTTAGTATTTACATTAAACACTAATCCTAGACCAAAAATTAAGAACAGATATATTTGTAACCACTTCATCTTAATAATTCACAGATTCTATAAGCTTTTATCAAATCTTTTTGGTCTGTTTTAAGTAGACATTTTTCTTTAAACAAACTCTCTTTAATAAAAGAATAGTATAAAAATCTTAAACCTGGTTTAAATTTTTCATCTACTTTAAAATACTCGGTATTTGGAGCATATATGTTTTGTTTATTAATTTTTTTAACTTTTAAATCTTTATAAATAGCTATCTTCTCGATAGGAGAAATTTTTACATGACTTTTTTTAAGATAGAAATCAATCTCATGGTTTTTTGGAACATCAGGTGCATTAAATAACTTAGCAAAAATAACTTTATTTTGGTACTTTAATCTGAATAATAACACCACAGAACTAAATTGGCTTTTTGTGAACAATTTTTTCTTTTCTACTTTTAAAACTTTAATATTCAATAGATCAAAAATTTTTAAAATAAAAACTATCCAATGTGAGGTTATATAATAAGTTAAATATTTCTTGATGGTTTTACCTTTTGATTTTAATATTTTTGAATATGAGTCATAGAAGTTGGCCTCAACATATTTCAATGAATTATTTTTTTTAATTTTATTAATCAAATAAAAAATATAATCATAATAATTTCGATTATAAGCAAAAAAAACTTTAGTTTTTTTATTTTGACTCTTTTTGAAATACTTAGAAAGACTAATAGAAGACATGGTAATTGATTTTTCAATTAATATAGGTTTTTTAAGAGTTATGAATGTTTTAAGAGCATTGCCAAGTTGCTCCCACTTAGAGCAAACAATCCAAGCATCTATCTTATTTTTAAGTTTCTTTGCGTCTTGATAACTAAAATAAATTTCTGAATTATATTTTTTTGCTAATTTTTTAGCATTAGCGTTTTTTGTTAAAGAAATTATTACGCTTACCTTATGATTAAAAGATTTAATGACTTCCATATAATTTTGAGCCATTTTACCGGAACCAATTATTCCAATGTTAAGTTTTTTATTAATCTTTAAATTACTTGGAAAGATGATTTTGCCATTCTTCAAAAGCTTTTTTTGCATTAAGGGTCCCATTTACATCACAAGTTTTACAAGGTTTATAATTTCTATTAGCTTTAGAAAGTTTTTTTCTAATATTTATAAATTTTTCACTAACCCAAATATCCAATATCGACTCATTTTTAATGTTTCCAACTGGTGCTTCTTTTTTCCAGTCATTAGAGCATATCAAAACATCTCCGTTATAATCAATCATCATTTTGTAAAAAGGAAAATAACATGGTTTTTTTAAAGGTTCTGTTAATGCTTTAACTTCAAAAACTTCATTCTTCAATTCTATAGCTCCCGCCCTATTTGAAATAGTTAAACCAAAACTTTCATCCGGACCCAGGTATCTTTTCCTAATAATAAATTGTTCATCTGATAAATTAAGTTTTTTCTTTAGATTTTCTGTTGGCGCTATCTGCTCCGGCCCATCATACAAACTAACTTTGATGTTTGTTAAGCCTGAATCAAATAATTTTTTTAACATGGTCGGTCCATTTTTTGACAATAAAACATCTCCATTAGTTGTAATTTCTATATAAACTTCCTTTAAATGTTTTTTAACTATTTCAACATATTGATATAAATTCTTAGTTAATAATGGTTCTCCAAAACCTGAGAACGAAATACGACCATTAAAATCGACCTGTTTTAATTCAAGAACCATTTTTTCAAAAACTTTTATGTCAAGTGATGTTGCTATGTTTGGGTATTTCTCTGGATCAACTCTAGGACAAAAAAAACATCTTCTATTGCAAGTTCCGTTTATACTAAACTCAATATGAAAAAATAAAGGATGACCGGAGAGCAAGGTTTTTTTTTGATCAAAAAAATTATCAATAAATTTACCGGTTCTTTTAATATTTACATCTTCATATAGAATTTTTTTCATTTAAATACTTTGTGATATAAATTGTATTAAGATTATTCTTATATTTTTATTTAATAAGTACAATAAGAAAAATTAATTTAATTGATCTTGTAATTTCAGTTTTCTAAGGTTCTCTAGAACTATAAATTGAATTTCATTTTCTTCAAAAGAAAAAGTCTGATTATCATTATTTGTTATAACGTTTAGATTTATTGGATAATCAACTTTTCTATCTTTATTAAGACTAAGATAATTATTAATAAAACTTTTTGCTCTCAAATAATATGTTTTACCACAATTAAATTCTTCTAACTTGTTGTTCATACATTTTTTATTATTCATATACTTCATTTGAAATGTTTGTCCTGGATATCTGGGAAATTCATATAAAATCTTTTCCGAAGAATCTTGATATCCAAATTTGTATTTTCCTGTAAATTTTAATATTTTTTTTACAACTTCATCTTCTGTTTTTATAGTTTTGCTACCTACATATCTTTTTTTACATTTATCTAAGTAAATATTCTTTTGTTTTCCGGGTAAAACTTTGGCAGCTAATTCTGCTAAACACCATGCCTCTATCATGCCCATTGCAAATATTGATGCCGTACCCTCACCTAAAGGATTGTGAACCATTGTAGCCTGCTTTTTTTTTGTAATATATTTTCTTGCAATATCTTCTCTCATAATTACTTCTGGTATCCTAAATTGCTCTCTAAGTTTAAATTGAAATGAAAAATAATTTCCGTCTGAATATTTACTATAGATAAGTCTTTCACCTATTTTTTCTGATTTATCAATAAGGTAGACTTTTTTAACATCACCCTTAAATGTTTTAGTTTTAATTTCTGTTTTTGTTGGAACTTTGGTTCCACATCCGGTCACAAGGATAAAGAAAAATGAGAGAAAAATAATTAAATATTTTTTGATCACATGTAAAAAAATATCAAAAGTAATAATTTAAGTCTATATCAAAGATAATATTTATATTTATACTATTCTTTTACACTACCAGCTGTTAGACCACTGACTAAATATTTTTCAAAATATATGAAAATAAAAAGTACAGGTAAAGTAACTATTACAGAGCCTGCCATCAAATATTGGCGTGGTGTTTCGGCATCACCACTTAAATATTGAATGGCTCTTGATAAAGTAAAGGACTTTGGACTATCTAAGAACATCAAAGAAAAAAGAAATTCGTTCCAAGCAATCATAAAAACATACAGGGCAACAGATGCAATAGCTGGCAAACTTAAAGGGATAATAATCCTTAAAATTATACCAAACCAATTCTGACCATCCATAATACCAGCATCCTCGATCTCTTTTGGAATACTTTTAAAATATCCCTGCAACATGTAGATGGCAACTGGCAAGGTTGTGGCTGTATAAACTATCAATAAACCAAAGATTGAGTTTCTCAATCCAAATTGACTAAACACAGTATACAAAGGGATCACCAATACTATAGCTGGAAACATATAGATAATCAAAATCGAAGTTGACAAAAAGTTTTTGCCAAAGAAATTTAATCTAGCAACAGCATAAGCGGCAGGGATTGCAAATAATAATGTGACAATAACAGTTCCAATTGATACCGCTGAACTTATTAAGATATATCTACCAAAATTATAAGTTTCAAAGATAACAAAATAAGATTTGAATAACTCAGTTAGGCTTTTTGTGAAATCTAGACTAAAGTCTAATGGATTAACCAATAAGGCTATCTGTGTTTTGAAACTGGTAACCAACATAATATAAAATGGGAATAAGATTACAAATGCAAAGAAAACAATGCCAAACAAGGTGATAAAATCAAAAATTATTTTTTCAGATATGAAATCTTCCTTTAAAGATTGCATACTATATTTTTTGAGTTTGCTCGTAAAAAAAAAGGTAATTAAGAAAACCCCAAGGATATACCAATATGGAGATGCCTCATTTAAGTAAAAATATAAAATTGAAAATATAAAAGACAATAAGAAAGTCTTGATTAAGGAATTAATTTTATTACCGATCAAGACAAATGCTAAAGATAACAGGATACCAATCAAAAAAACAGGCGTGACGTTTAAATTAGTAAAACTTAAACCTTGTAGTGTAGCCATGATCTTCCAAATTGATAAAATACATGTCAGAAAAAAAGATGAAATAATCAAAAATATTGCAAGAGACTTAAACTTCATTAGCCCTCTTTCCAATTAATCTAAAATAAATAACCATGAAACTAAGAAGTAACATGACAATTACTATTGAAACAGCTGAGCCCATCCCAATATCTGATACCGCAAACCCTTGCTGATAAACATTAATAGGTAAAGTTCTTGTTCCTGAAGCCCCACCAGTTAATAAAAAAATATCTTCAAATTTATTAAAGTTCCAAATAAACCTAATCATAAATAAAATTGAAATGATCGCTGTAATTTGAGGCAGTGTGATATAAATAAATTTTTGAATTGGGCTTGCTCCATCCACCTCCGCTGCTTCATACAAACTTTGTGGTATTGCCTGCAATCTTGCTAAAATAAAAAGAAAAGCGAGTGGAAAATAGCGCCAAATTTCAAAAAAGATAACTGTGGTTAAAGCCAACCTTAATTTAAATTCAAATCCTAAAATACTCATTGTTATGTATTTTTGGCCTAATAAATTTATTGGTTGCTCTATTATATTAAAATTAACCAATAATGCGTTTAAAGTCCCACTATTTGGATCTAATAATAACGTCCAAGTATAAGCTAAAGCAACCACAGGACCTACATAAGGAAAAAGTAAAATACCCCGCATATATGTTCGACCTTGAATATTTTGATTAACTAATTGTGCTGCTAAAATTCCAAAGATGATTGCACCTATTGTACCAAAAAAAGTGAAGTAAAATGTCGTTAAAAGTAATTCAACAAAATTATTTTCATAAAAAACTTTTTTAAAATTTTCTAAAGTAAAATTTGTAGTCAATAATGGGTTATCTGCTTTCCCACTTAAAATTGGTTTTTGAGATTTAATTATTTTTTTATCAATTACTTCACCATTATTATTTTGTATAGTTATCTCAAAATTTTCCCTATATTTTGCCTGCCAATTTCCAAAATTACAAACAACCTTTTTGGATTGAAAATTACATCTTGAATCAAGGTTGAGCGGTGAAACATTTGTTGGAAATTTATCCTGAAATTGAACATTCCTTATTTCTTGAATTAAGGAACTATTCCGTAATTTATAAATAATTTTTAATTCAGATTGATTTTCTGAAATTGATTTAACAATTTTCTTTGCTCGAGGTTCTGGAATTCTAATATCTTTTAATTCAATATCTTTGAAACTGATCCAGACATTGGCAAATATAGGAAATAATACAATAGCAAAAACTAATAAAACTGCAGGTAAAACTAAAGTGTAAGCAGTTCTTTTTTCTAATTTTGATAATGAGTCACTCATAATAAAAAGCGGATAATAAAATATTATCCGCTCTTTATAAATTTATTATTTAAAACTTAGCTAATTCAGCATTAATTTTCTTAACCGCTTCATCAACTGAAATTTGATCATCAATGTATTCTCTCGTGATTCTATTTAAGAATTGAGAATTGATGATTTTTGATGCTCGAGAAAGTTCACCCTCTTTAACACCCCATCTGTTTGCAGTATCTAAACCTGCAACGATATTATCAATAACATCTGCAGAATAAAGATCTGTTAAAGGAGCTTTTCTATCAACACCTACTGGTAATTTACTCCAAGCTTTAGTGTAAGCACTAGGATCACTTTTATTTCCTCTTCTTACTGGAAATTTTCCTTCCGGAGCAATTCCTAATGTAGCTGTATAACCTTCACTCATAGAGTACTCGATGAATTTTTTAGCTTCATCAGTATCTGCATCCGCAGTAATACCAAAGTATCTTACATCAGCCCAAGCAGCACCTTTTTTATTGTTCGGTCCACTAAAATTAGTAATGAAACCAGTTTTAGAAGCTAACTCTGGTGATGTCGGATCACTATTTATTGTTGGAGGAGCAGAGTCTCTTAAACCTGCTAACTCATCCATAATAAATGGCGACCAAATTATCATTGGTGTTTTTCCAGCAAAGTATAATGCTCTTGATTGTTTCCAGAATAGTTCTCCTGGAGGACTTGCTTTAGCAATAACTTTGTAAAATTCTAAAGAATTTTTTAAAGCTTTCCCTTGCTTTTTTGTTCCACCTTTTTTAACAAAATTAACTCCATTAGCTAAAAGTACATGTTCAAGTACTTGACTCATAAAGTTTTCATCTGTTTTAGTAGCAGCTACAAAGCCAAACATGTCATTGCTTGATAATGCATTCACTGCTTTAACGATGTTTGCATATGAAGTTGGCGACTCTAAACCAGCTGCAGCGAATAGATCTTTTCTATAAACGACCATTTGTGTCCAGCCATCAACTGGAACAGCTGCAATTTTTCCACCCTTCTTAGCCATATTTAATGCACCCGGTGCAAATGTTTTTTTACCTAACGACTTAACTACAGCGTTATTAGCATCAACATCTAATATGCCGGCCTCAGCCCATGGTAAAACATATTGAAGAGTGTGATAAATCACATCTGGAAGATCTCCGGCTGCTGCCGCTGCAGTAGCTCTTGTACCAAGATCTTTTTCTTCAATTGGTATGACTTCAACTTTGATGCCAGTTTTAGCTTCAAACGCTTTAGCCATCTCCTCTTGTTTTGCCATTCTTGCTGGTTGGACCTCCGTCGTCCAAAATTTAATATCTGCAAAACTAGTATTAGTAATTAGAAATACTAGAGCAAATATATTTACTATGATTTTTCTAATCATACATTCCCCCTCTTATATTATTCCTCTCTGGTATTTTGTTTTCTCTGATATTCGCGATTTTTTCATTGCGATAAATCTAGCAGTGTAATAAATTTTTAACAACATTTAATGGTTAGTTAAAATCCTTTTAAATCAAATAAATGTCTAAAATTAATATTAAAAATCTCGAAAAATCTTTTGGCGAAAATAAAGTTATCAACAATTTTAACATAGACATAAAGGATGGAGAATTTATAGTTTTAGTGGGTCCCTCAGGATGTGGAAAATCAACTTTATTGAGAATGGTCTCTGGGTTAGAAAGTATCGATCGAGGAGAAATATTTTTAGATACTAAACTAATTAATAATTTAATTCCCTCTAAACGTGAAATTGCAATGGTCTTTCAATCTTACGCTTTATATCCACATATGAATGTTTTTGAAAATATGTCATTTGGTTTAAAAATGGAAAAAATTTCAAAAAATGAAATTAATGAAAAAGTAAATCATGCAGCCACTATACTTCAAATTGAAGATTTACTTGAGAGAAAACCCAAACAACTTTCTGGGGGACAAAGACAAAGGGTTGCAATTGGTAGGGCAATTACAAGAAACCCGAAAGTATTCTTATTTGATGAACCATTATCTAATCTAGATGCAGCTTTAAGATCCGAAATGAGAGTTGAAATTTCTAAATTACACAAAAAATTAAAAACAAATATTATTTATGTAACTCACGATCAAATAGAGGCGATGACTTTAGCTGATAGAATTGTAGTTCTAAATAAAGGAATTATTGAACAATTTGGAACACCAGATGAAATTTATAATGATCCCAATAACATTTTTGTTGCGGAGTTTATTGGTTCTCCAAAAATGAATATTGTCAAAGTTAATAATGAACAAATTATTAATTCAAACACCATAGAATTGTTTAAAAATAAAATAACTTTTGAAAATTTTGATTTTAAAGATGAAATTTATCTAGGTATTAGGCCTGAAGATATCAGTATAAAAAGTGATCATGAGATTAAGTTAGACGTTAAAGTGGATCTTATTGAAAATTTAGGCTTTGAAAAAATTATTTACTCTAAATTATCAGACAACCAAATTATTATTAAATCGTCAGAAGATATAAACAATCAGCCCCTTAAAATATCATTTTCAAAAGACAAGGTTTTATTTTTTGATAAAAATAAAAACAGGATAAGATAGATTTCTTTGAGTAAAAAATTTTCAATAATTATATTTACTGATTTAGATGGTTCATTGTTACATAGAGATAATTTTAAATTTGATGCAATAAAAGATTATGTAAAAAGTCTTATTGATGAAGGGATTATTATTATTCCTAATACTAGTAAAACTGAAAAAGAAATAGAGGAGTTTATAACGGAACTTGGTTCAGATCTTCCTTATATATCTGAAAACGGATCTTCAATTCATGGATTAAATTTAATCAACACTAATTTTCCAAACAAAATAGTTCTCAGCAGAGATAAACAGGAATTAATAAAAGTTTTTGATTCTAAAGTTCCTGAAAATCTTCAAACTAAATGTAAATTTATTTCTAAAATGAACTCAAAAGAACAAACTAATATTTTTGGTCTTTCAGAAAATAATTTAAAAAATGCTTTAAGTCGGAAATATACAATTCCTTTTTTATTTGAGGGTGACAAAAAAGAAAAAAATAGATTATTCAATATATTGAGATCCTCTTCATTAACAATGCAAGAAGGAGGTCGTGTTTTAAACCTAGGTGATAATACTGATAAAGTAAAATCGATGAATCAAGTTCTCAAGATATACAAAAAAGTAGAAAGTAAAATAAAGGTCATCGCTGTAGGAGATAATTTTAATGATTTAGATATGTTGAGAAATTGTGATATTCCCTGTTTAGTCTTTAATGATCGATTTAAACTAGACCAAATAAACATAGATAATCTAATAGTTTCTAACAAGCCATCACCTGAGGGCTGGGCTGATGTGATTAAAACGGCACTAGTTAAACTAGACTATTAAGATTAAAAACCCGAAATGAGTGATTTTTCTCAAAATGGAGTAGTCTCAACTTTACACGACTTTAAAACAAAGTCTACATCAACCATTGAAAGTGAATTATCAAAGTTTTCAAAACAAAGAAAGATGGAATTAATTTTACCATGTCTTTATTCTGAATTGGAAGGAACAGCATTACCACAAATTGTTGATGAGATAAGTAAAACAAAATATTTAGACCATATAATTATTGGATTGGATAAAGCAAATGAAACACAAGCTAAAAAAGCTTGGAAATTTTTCAAAAAATTAAAATCACCCTTTTCAATTCTTTGGAATGACGGTCCAGGTTTAAAAAAATTAGATCAAGAATTAAATAAAAATAACCTTGCACCAAGTGAACTCGGTAAAGGTAGAAATGTTTGGTATTGTATAGGCATGTGTATCGCAAGAGATAGTGCTCGTTCAGTTGCTTTGCATGATTGTGATATTAAAACTTATGATAGAAGAATGCTTGCAAAGCTTTTTTATCCAGTAGTAAATCCACTTTTCAATTTTGAATTTTGTAAAGGTTATTATCCAAGAGTCGCAAATGAAAAAATGAATGGAAGAGTTGCAAGATTACTAGTTTTTCCGCTACTGACAGCACTAGAAAAGACTATTGGAAAAAGTGATTATTTAGAATTTATGAAATCATTTAAATATCCTCTGGCAGGTGAGTTTTCATTTAGGCGAAATGTTTTACCTGAGCTAAGAATTTCTTCAGACTGGGGAATTGAAGTTGGAATTTTATCTGAAATGCAAAGAAGTTTTTCTCCTCAAAATATATGCCAAGTGGATTTAGCAGATACTTATGACCACAAACATCAGGTGCTATCAATTGACGATGAAACAAAAGGACTATCAAGAATGTCTATTGATATTATTAAAACATTCATCAAAAAATTAGCAACTCAAGGCAACACTTTCAGCAGAGAAAAGTTTAGATCATTAAAAGCAACTTATTATAGATCTGCTCTAGATTTAATTGATATATATAGAAATGATGCAGTCATGAATGGGCTCGAATTTGATTCTCATACGGAGGAAAAAGCAGTCGAATTATTTGCAATAAACATTATGAAAGCTGGAGAAGCTTTTATTCTAAATCCAATGGATACCCCTTTTATACCCACATGGAGTAGAGTAAAAAGTGCTATACCAGATTTTCTTGGAAGACTTGAAAAAGTAGTTAATGATGATAATAAAAAATATTATTAATGTTAACTCAAAAAGATCAGAAAACAATAAGATCTAAACTAGATAATATTTACAAAATATTCTTATCAAAAAAAGATATAGATTATTTTGAAAACGAAATAATTCAAATAATTAAAGATTTTAACAAAAAAAATTCAAAAAAAAGGAGGAGTATTTCTGAAAAAACTACTTTGGTGATTTGCTATGGAGATAGCGTATATTCAGAAAAAAAGAAATCAATCAAAGTCTTTCAAAGTTTCTTTCAAAAGAAATTAAAAGAATATTTTAATACTATTCATTTTTTACCTTTCTATCCTTCAAGTAGTGATAGTGGATTTGCTGTCAAAGATCATTTTAAAGTCGAAAATAAGCTTGGCAACTGGTTGGATATTAAGAATATTTCAAAATCTATTAATATTATGGCCGACATGGTTATTAACCATTCATCAGCAAGAGGTTTATGGTTCAAAAATTTTTTAAAAGAAAAAGAACCTGGTAAAGATTATTTTTTAACAGTTGACTCAAAATTCAACACTTCTAAAGTAGTAAGACCAAGAGATCATAAATTACTTAAGAAAATAAAAATTTTTAAAAAACCTGATTATCTTTGGCGAACTTTTAGCCCAGATCAAATTGATTTAAATTTTAAAAATCCTTCTGTATTAATTCAATTTATTAAATTAATGATACATTTAATAAATAATGGTGTAACTATTTTTAGATTGGATGCCATTGCATATCTTTGGAAAGAAAACAGAACTAGGTGTATAAATTTAAAACAAACACATGAAATTATTAAACTTTTAAGAGTTATAATTAACCTTCTAAATATAAAAACTACAATAATTACAGAAACAAATTTACCTGAAAAAGAAAATTTAAGCTATTTTGGTAAAAACGATGAGGCTCATTGGATCTATAATTTTTCCTTACCACCATTGTTAATTCATGCTTTTTTGTTTGAGAACAGTTCATTTTTAAATAAGTGGAGTAAAAATCTTCCAAACACAAAACATGCTAATAGTTACTTAAATTTCATCGCATCGCATGACGGAATAGGAATTAGACCTACTGAGGGATTGTTAGACAAAAAAACATTAAATAATTTTTTAAATCGATTAAAAAAAAATGGTTCAAAATTTTCATATAGAAAAGTGCAAAATAAAATTAAAAAAGTATATGAGGCAAATATAACTGTTTATGATGCTTTAAAAAAAACTGATTATGATCAAAATGGTCAATTTTATTTAGAAAGATATATTTCTGCTCATGCTATCATGATCTCCTTTGAGGGAATTCCGGCTATATATTTTAATTCCATTTTTGGTACATCTAATGATGAGGCTAAATTTATTATCACTGGTAATAATAGAGACGTAAATAGATATAAATGGAACGTTAAAAATTTAACAAATAAGCTGAAAAATAATACTTCTAAACAAAGTATTTTTTATAAAAAAATTTGTAATTTACTCAGTATTAGAAGAAAGCAAAAAGCATTTCATCCTAATGCTTTGAGATTGACTTTAAATTTTGGACCAAAAATATATGGTTTCAAAAGAATAAGTAAAGATAAGAAACAAACAATACTATGTATTACAAATTTAAGTTCAAAGAGCCAAAATATTAAAATTGAAAAAAAAAATAAAAAAATGAAAAATTTAATTGACTCAAAAACAATAATTAATAAAAAAAAAATTTTAAGTTTAAAACCTCTTGAAACAGTTTGGTTATCCAATATTTAATTATTGTAAATTTTATGTGTAAATCATTATAACATTGATTATAATTAAATAACCAAATTGAAATTATTTTTAATGGCAAATCTAAAAGAAATTGCAGAAAATATAAGAAATAAAGATTTAGAAAAAGCTTTAAACTTGTGTGAAAATTATAATGATAAGGATAATCAACACATAATTTTTAATTTCAAGGGTGTTATATTTTTAATTAAAGAAAATTTAGAAACAAGTGAGAAAAATTTTTTAAAATCAATTGAAATTAAACCAAATTTTGAAGATCCAATTAAAAATCTTTATTTAATATATCTTAAAAAAAAACTTTTTAAAAAACTTTTAATTTATGCAAACAAATTAGTGGAAATAGATATCACGAATACTGATTATATTTATAAATTAGCTTACGCACATGAATTAAATAATAATTTAGATAATGCTTTAAAATACTATAATAAATACATTGAACTAAATGGAGAAAATAAAAAACAAGCCTTGAATAATATCGGCTGTATGTACCTAAAAAAAAATAAACCTAAAATTGCAAATGATTTTTTTATAAAAGGTATGAGTTATGGAGAAGATAAAATAATAATTAACAATATTCTTTACAGTTTTGTAATGCTCAGAGATGAAATCAACTCAGATATATATTTTAAAAAAGCAGAAAAATTCGATGAAAATTTCATAGATTTTAAATACAATAAAGCAAAATACCTAATTTTAAAGAATCGTTTTGATGAAGCAATAAAAATTTTGGATGAGAATAAACATATTCCTAAATTTCTAATCACACTTTTAATAACCTATTCAATTATGAATCAAAAAAAAAAGGTTGATGAACTTTTAACACAATCCAAAGATGATATAAAAAATAATCTGGAATTTTATAACTATTATGGACTTAAATTATTAAATGAAGGTAATTTTAATGATGGCTGGAAATATTATGAATTTAGAAACTCTAAAATAGTTGACTTATTTAAAGATATTAAAGAATGGACTGGTGAAGAAATTAAAACAAAAAATATTGTAGTTTTTAATGAGCAAGGTCTTGGGGACTCAATTCAATTTTCAAAATATATTATTCCATTAACCAAAAAAGCGAAAAAAGTTACTTTTGTTGTTCAAAAAAATATTAAAAATCTTTTTAAAAAAGATATTGAGAATTTATCAATTGATATAATAGATAATTGCAGAAACGAAAAATTTGACTTTAAAATTTCCTTAGGATCTTTAATAAAATTTTTTTATAAATTGAAATTTAGCGAAAAAGAAACTCTAATTTGTACTGATAAAGATCTTGACCTAAAATGGAAAAATCAAATAGTTTCAGACAAATTAAACATAGGAATAGTTTGGTCAGGAGGTTTTAACGGCGTGAATGAGCCCTTTAGATCTGTACCTTTGAAAAATCTAAAAAAGATATTTTTATTGGATGCAAATTTTTATTGTTTACAAAATGAAATTTGGGATAGAGATATAAATGATTTTAAATCTTTAAATTTAATTGATTGTAGTAAATACAAATTAAATGAGATTGCATCTATAATTCAAAATTTAGATTTAGTTATTACAAGTGATACATCGATATTACATTTGTCAGCAAATTTAAATAAAGAGACATGGGCAATGTTAAGTTTATATCCAGATTGGAGATGGGGTAAATTTAACACATTTAACCCATACTCTAATTTCAAAATATTCAGACAAAAAAATTTTAATGACTGGAATTTCGTAGAAAATCTTGTTTTTAAAGAATTAGAAAAAAAAATTAGCTTTTCTCATAATTAATTAATATTAAAACATTTATTAACATCCACTAATAAAAAACTTTCATCATCAATTAGATTTTCACAATTATTAAATCTTTGATCTTTGTAAACAAGGATGTGAGAAATTTTTTCAATCTCATTTATTTTTTTTAAAATTAATTTTGTTTTAGCCAATGATTTTGCATTGTAAAAATTTTCTGCTAAATCAACTCTTTTTCTCCAAATTATGATTTCACTATATTTGAATGCGTGGTGTTTCCAATCAATAAAAATTGGTATGCCGGTATTCATTCTGATATAAGAAAGATTGACTGGAATTAAAAGTCTATCAATAAAGTTGTAATTTTCTTTTATTTTTTTTGTTAATTCTAATTTTAAGTAAAAATTTTGATTTAAATTTTTGACAAAATGGTTTTTTAAAAAAAAGAAAGAAAATATTATTAAAAAAAATATTGAACAAAATATCTTTAATCCGTTTTTATTTAAAAAAAATTTCTCAATTAAAAATGAAAAAACTATCATTGATGATATAGGTATTATAAATACAGACGCGCGCCATGGAAAGGCTAAAGCCAAAGTCTTACTATCACTAAAGTATTGAACCATTGAAAAAAAAATTGCTAATAAACCAAAAACAGCAAACGGTATAAAAAAAACTTTTTTCTTATAGATAATACTCAAAGAAATAATAAAGATCAGGAGAGAAATTATATCTTTATAAGAAAACCATGATTCAATGAGAGCATGATGTGGAATTCTGTTCAAAAGTATATCTTGGCCTCCTAGAATTAATTCTTTATCAATTAATAAGAAATTAGAGACTATAAATAAAGTAATCGGAGATATTAAAATGATATAAAAAAAAACAATCTTAAATGATAATTTAAATTCTTTTATAGAGAGAAAATATAAAAAAAACCCAATTAATAAAAAACCAGAATGAAGAATATATGTCGGATGTAATGATGCAGACAAACAAATAAAAAAAATTGCATAATAATATCTTTTTTTTAGATATAAATAGATACCACAAAAAAATAGCACTCCAAAACTTGCTGGCTGATAGCCCTCATTAATGACATCTTGTCCAGCTAAACCAGAAAAAAGACTACCTTCATGATATATAAAAATAAAAGTTGAAAACCATATTATCGATATAGAAAATCGATTTAAATTTGGAAACTCATTTTTGCAGATTAAGAATAAAAACAATGAACAAGAAACTAAAAGACAAAAGTGGATGATATGTAAAATATTTATTGGAAAAAATTTTAACAAAAAATAGTTTAGATATGTAAAAATTGGTAAATGATTTGTTTGATTTGCAATCCAATCATCTTGTAATTTATTAGTATCAAAATCCTTTATTGCATGGAGCAGGTGTAATGAATTTCCTTTAAAAAAGGGAAATTGTTGAATGGTAATAGCAAATAAAATACTAAGTATTAAATATAAAATTATCTCTTTTTCTTTTATTATTTTTAACATAGTTAATTAATTATAGTATTTGATATTGTAATTAATGAAACACATTTGATAAAGCTTTCTTTAGTTTTATTAAATATAGTGGAAATAATGTATTAGATTTAAGTAAATTAAATTATGGAAAAATTAAAAAAAATTGCACTTATAATAACTTCAATTAACAAACCAAATGAGGCTATAAAAAAATATTATTCGTTATCCAAAAAAAATAAAGTTAATTTTATTATTATTGGAGATAAGAAAACTCCAGATTACCCAAGTAAATATAATTTTTATAATTTAAAATCTCAAAAAAATTTAAATTTTTCATTAAGTAAATCTCTTCCAATTAATTCGTATTCAAGAAAAAATATTGGTTTTCTTATTGCAATGCAAAAAAAATCTAAGATCATATTAGAGACAGATGATGACAATTATCCAAAAAATATATTTTTTCATAATTTAGAGTTACAAAAAAAAATTAAATTGTTAGGTGGTCCCAACTGGATAAATATTTTTAAAATTTTTAAAAAAAAGAACCAAGATACCATCTGGCCAAGAGGCTTTCCTTTAGATGAAATTAATAAGTTTCATCGAATAAAAATCTCAAGCAAATTAATTTCTAGTCCCATTCAACAAAGATTATGTGATGGGAATCCAGATGTTGATGCCATATTTAGATTAACTAAAAAAAATAAATTTCATACTTTTGAAAAAAAAAATTATGCAATAAGTAATAGATCAATATGTCCATTTAATAGTCAAAATACTGTATGGCATGAACAATGCTTTCCTCTAATGTATTTACCCTCTTACTGCACCATGCGTGCAACAGATATTTGGAGGGGTTTTATTGCATTGAGAATATTAAAAAATTATAATTGGCATTTATCATTTCTTAATTCAACAGTAATTCAAAAAAGAAATGTGCATGATCTACTTGATGATTTTAATCTAGAATATCCAGTTTATAAAAATACAAAAATTTTTAATGATATTCTCTATAATATCAAACTAATTAACAAAAAAGATTATATGCTCATTAATTTTTTCAAATGTTATAAGCAACTAGTAAATCAAAAAATTCTAGAAAAAAAAGAACTTGAGTTGGTATATAAGTGGATAAATGATATTTCTAAACTTTATCCTAATTACAAAAAAATATAAATTATTACCCACTAATGATATTTGAAGATTCTAAATGAATAAAAAAGTAGTATTAACGGGTGGCTCAGGACATTTGGGTTATCATATAGGAAAAGTTTTAATTAAAAAAAAATATAAAGTCTTATTATTATTAAGAAGACATAATGCCTATACTTTTGAATTAATACGAGCAGGGGCAAAGTTTAAGATTGTTGATTTTCTTGATACAAAAAAAATAAAAAGTGCTTTAAAAGACTATAATATATTAATCAATACTGCTTCAAACAATCCGTATAATCCACAAGATAAGATCTTGAAGGAAAATTTATCCTTAACCAAAAATATAATCAATGCAACAATATCAACTAAAGTCCAAAAAATTATTCATATTAGTTCCTCAATAATTTTTGAAAGAAAAAAAAGTTATAAACAAATTATTAACGAAAGTTCTGAAATTAATTATAATGAAAACGAATATGTAAAAAGTAAAATATTAATTGAGAAATTTATTGATGATTTTAATAAAAAACAAAATATTGATATAACTAGAATATATCCAGGATGGATAATAAGTAATCAAGATGTTTATTTTACACCGCCCTCTAAATTCTTTTATGAAAATGTATATAAAAAGAGATTAATTTTTTGTTTTAATGGTGGTATTTCTATAAATAATGTTGATGAAATAAGTCAATCTATTGTTGCAGCTATTAACTCAAAAGGAAGAAGTAAGTTTATATTGGGCGGTCAAAATATTTCTTACTATGATCTAATCAAAAATATAAAAAATAAAAGTAATAAATTTTTTATTTTAATTAAATTACCGAATTTTTTACTGAAAGTAATTAGCCCTTGTTTGTCGATTTTATCTAAATTTTCAAATAAATTTTTTTTATTAAAGAAACAAATAGATTACTCAAAAAACGCAATTACATCTTTCACATATTTGTCCTCTAAAAATTCTATTCAAAAGTTAAAATATAAAATTAGAAATCTTGATTTTATTGTCAATCAGATTTCAAAAAATTGTGAAAGGCATTATTACAAAATACATAATCTAGGAAAACATAACTTTTTTTTTAATAGTGACCTAAAAATAAATAAAGTTGATAAAAAAAATCGTATTTTGATCACTGGTGTTCCAGGGAATCTGGGTAATGTATTTATTGATTTTATAATTAAATACAATTCATTAAATAAAAATAAGATCTATTGTAATTTATTAGTTCAAAAAAAATTTGAAGGACTAATAAACTTACCTAAAGAGTTTCAGATATATTATGGTTCTCTCAATGACAAAAAAGTGATTAAAAAGTCCATAAAGAATGTTAAAAATGTTTTTCATCTTGCCTCAAAAATTTATGATACTTCTGCGACTTCTATATACGAGACAAATTATACTAGTTCCAAAGTGTTCTGTGAAACTTTAATCAAAAATAAAATTAAGAAAATCATTTTTATGAGTACCGACTCTGTGTTGGGATATGAAAAAAATAATATAAGTTTTGATGATAGTAAAAATTATAAACCTTTTGGTATATATGGTAAAAGTAAAAAAAAATTTGAAGATTACCTAATTTTAAAAGGTAAAGAAAAAAAAATAATTTACACAATAATTCGAAGTTTTTTATTTTTTGACAGGAACCTATTTAAAAAAGGTGGATTGACAGAATATATATACAACAAATTTCAGCCTATTATTGGAAATGGAAAAAATTTTAGAAACGTTACTTTTAAAGAAAATGTAGTAGTTGCTTTTTTTAATATATTAAATTCAGAAAAAACTAATAATAAAATCTATTGGATTGGGGATAAAAATCACAAGATTACAATCAATCAATTATTCAAAAAGATATGTAAAATAAATGGTATAATTTACAAACCTGTTTATTTACCTGATTTTTTTGGTTTTATTTTTAGAGAAACTTTTAATTTATTAACAAAAATAGGTTTTAATTCTGGTGGCTTATTTACACTTTCTAAATTGAATTTAACAATTACTTCAAAAGATGCTAGCCTTTCGAAAGACACTCAATATAAAGAAGTTATTAATTTTAGAAATACCAATTAGATGAGACAAGATATAGCTATATTTACCCCTATGGCAAATGAGGAAAAGAATGCCAAAAAATTTGTATTAGAAGTTTTATCTTACCAGAAATTTTTTAGAAAATTTAAGTATTTTTTAATCTTAGATAATGCATCTAAAGATTCTACTTATGAGATTGTAAAAAAATTGGAAAAAACAAATAAAAACCTTAAAGTTGTATGGTGTCCAAATAATAAAACAGTAGTTGATGCATATATGGAAGGATATAAAAATTGTTACAAAACTAATTATAAATGGATTTTAGAAATTGATGCGGGTGGAAGTCACAAACCAAAGGATATTATTGGTTTTCTTAAGTTTATGAAAGATGATTATGCATGTATTTTTGGCAGTAGGTTTTGTAAAGGTGGGAAGTTAGCTAATTATAATTTTATAAGATATTTTTTCAGTAAAGGTGGATCAATTATATCCAAATTATTTTTTAATATTGACCTAAAAGATACAACTAGCGGTTATCAAATGTTTAACAGAAAGATAATTAAAAAAATTATTGAAAAAAAATTGATATCAAAAGATAGATTTTTTCAAACTGAAATAAAGATTTTTTCAAGGAAACTAAGGTTTAAAGAAGTTCCAATCACGTATGTTTGTAAAACACACCATATAAAGTCTTTTGCAATTTTTGAGTCTATCTATTTATTGTTTAAGATTAGATTTATTAAAAATAATTTTTTTTAAATACAGATAAGATCTTTATTTATTTGGTAAGTGCTTTTTTTAAATAAGAAAAATCAAGCTTACAATCTCTATATCCACGTTTTACAATATTAAGATATCTTTCAGTTGGAAATCTAAAAGGTGTTTTTTTTGTCATTGTGTAAGTCATAACTTTTTTTCCATAATATAAAAAATAATACTTCCTATATAAAATTGGAAAGTCCTCATAAATATCAAGTTTTCTTTCATCACTTTTAGATATTTCAAAAAGTCCACCTGGAACAATAGCATTTTTTTTTGGTTCTATATCTGCAGCTCTATATTTACTTCTGAAGGTTAATCTATAATCTTTTAAATTTATCTTTTTTAAAAAAATACTATCCTTACATCTTCTTTTCATTTGAAAATGATGAAGATTACTCCCATAAGCAAAATAAAGCATTTATCGATCTACTATTTCTATTTTTTTTTCTTTGATAAAATTTAAAATTTGAGCACTACAATTATCAATTTTTGATTGTTGCTCCGATCGAAGAACTATAGAAACTCCAAGTTTTCCTGCGTGAAAAAAGGGATAACTTCCAATTTCAACATCTTTATTCTGGTCTTGAACTTTTGATAAAGAATTTGCAATTTCACTTTCTACAGTTCTTAAACTTATTGTATGGCTTAGTATTGGATCACCACCTACAATTTTTTGTTTCAAACTACCTAACATTGATTTTAATATTGATGGGACACCTGGTAAACAAAACACATTCTCAACACTAAATCCTGGAGCACCACTCGTTGGATTTAAAATTAATTTTGCATTCTGTGGCATCCGGACCATTTTTTGTCTGCCTTCATTAAATTCTCCTGGTTTATAATAACTTTCTAATATTTTAAAAGCTTCTGGATGAATTTCATATTTTAATCCGAAAGCTTCTGAAACAGACTCAGCGGTAATATCATCATGTGTTGGACCAATACCACCAGTTGTAAAAACATAATCATTATTTTTTCTTAAGATATTCAAATTTTCAATAATATTTTTTTTTATATCTGGTATTACTCTTACTTCATTTACCTGAACTCCAAGTGAATTTAGCCATACAGCCAAGGTGCTCGTATTAGTATCTTGAGTTCGGCCTGAAAGAATTTCATTTCCAATTATTAATATAGCGGCATTAACTTTTGTATTTTTTTTCATATTATCTATAATTTGAATATGGAATTTACCAAGTCTTTAATAAAAGGCAAATTAATCAAAAGATATAAACGTTTTTTTGTAGATGTAAAAATAAATAAAGAAGTTGTGACAGCACATTGTCCAAATACAGGCTCAATGAAAGGTCTGCTTGATGAAGGAAATGAGGTCTACTTACTTAAAAATGATAATCCAAAAAGAAAACTAAAATATGGTTTAGAATTGATTAAAGCCAATAATAATCTGGTTGGAGTAAATACCCACATGGCAAACAAAATTGTTGAACATGGACTAAATGCTAATTTAATAAATGAATTAAAAAACAATGATAGCATTAAGTCAGAAGTTTTTTACAACAAAGAAACTAGATTTGATTTTCTAATCGAGAAAAAAAAGCAAAAAATTTTTATTGAAGTTAAAAATGTAACTCTTTTTAGAGAGAAGAAAACTGCCGAATTTCCTGATGCAATTACTACAAGAGGTTCAAAACATCTTCTTACCCTTATTGATGCCACAAAAAAAGGATATAAGTCATACTTGATCTTTTTAGTTCAGATACAAAACATGGAAAATTTTAAAATTGCTAAAGATATTGATGAAGAATATTATAAAAACTATCTTATTGCGAAAAAAGCTGGTGTTAGTTTTCTTGCTTATAGATGCAGTCTAAGTTCAAAAGAAATAAGAATAGAAAAAAAGTTAAAGATTATAAATGAATAGCTATTCAGAAAAATTTGAAAAAATGAGAATTGCAGGGAAACTTGCAGCTCGGACCTTAGATATGCTTTCAGAAAATATAAAAGAAGGTATTTCAACTGCACAAATTGATAAACTTGGTTACGAATTTATCAGAGACAACGGAGGTTACTCTGCCCCACTTTATTACAGAGGCTTTACTAAATCATTATGTACATCATTAAACCATGTTGTTTGTCATGGAATTCCCTCTAAAGAAAGAGTTTTAGAAGAAGGTGATGCGGTCAATGTAGATGTCACAGCAATTATTGAAAACCACTACGGAGATACAAGTAGAATGTTTTGTATAGGTAAAACTTCTGTAAAATTAAATAATCTTATAGATGCAACCTATGAATCAATGATGAGAGCCATAAAAATTTTGAAACCTGGAAAAAAACTTGGAGATATTGGTCATGAAATTCAAACATATGTAGAAGAAAAAGGTTTTTCAGTTGTCAGAGATTTTTGTGGACATGGTATAGGTACAACTTTTCATGAGTCACCAAATATTTTACATTATGGAACTAAAAATACAGGAATGGAACTAAAACCTGGAATGACATTTACAATTGAACCTATGATTAATGCAGGTAAATTTGCAACCAAACTGCTAAATGATGGTTGGACAGCAGTTACAAAAGATAAATCTTTGTCTGCACAATTTGAACATACAGTCGGAATAACAGAAAATGGTTATGAAATTTTTACAGAATCTGTTAAAGGTTATGCAAAGCCTCCATATTTATAATTAATGATTAAAAGATACTCGAGAAAAGAACTTTCTGATGTTTGGTCAGAAGAAAATAAATATAAAATTTGGTTAGATGTGGAGATAGCTGCAGCACAAGCTATGGAAAAATTAGATCAAATTCCTAAAGGGGTCTCCACAATAGTTAGAAAAAAAGCAAGAATTAATGTTAAAAGAATTCATCAAATTGAGTCTCAAGTTAAACATGATGTCATAGCTTTTTTAACTTCTGTTACAGAAAAAGCTGGAATTAAAGCAAGGTACCTTCATCAAGGAATGACTTCATCAGACGTGGTAGATACAAGTTTCAATATTCAATTGGTTCAATCAGGAAAAATAATTCTCAGAGATATTGACCAAATTTTAAAAGTATTAAAAAAACAAGCTAACAAATATAAATTTACACCATGCATGGGAAGAAGTCATGGCATACATGCTGAACCTATTACCTTTGGTTTAAAACTTGCCTCTTTTTACGCAGAATTTAAAAGAAATAGAAAAAGATTAATCGATGCAATAGATGAAGTTTCGACATGTGCTATTTCAGGTGCAGTTGGGACATTTGCCAATATTAATCCAAATGTAGAAAAACATGTTGCAAAAAAACTTGGCTTAAAAGTTGAACCGATTTCAACTCAAGTTATTCCAAGGGATAGACATGCTTTTTATTTCTCGGTTCTTGGAATTATTGCGGGTTCAATTGAGAGGGTGGCTATAGAAATCAGACATTTACAAAGAAGTGAGGTGTACGAACTACAAGAATTTTTTTCAAAAAAACAAAAAGGTTCATCTGCTATGCCACATAAAAAAAATCCTATCTTGAGTGAAAATTTGACGGGCCTTTCAAGAATGGTTCGAAGTACAGTAATTCCTGCACTTGAAAATATAGCCTTATGGCACGAAAGAGATATTTCACATTCAAGTGTAGAGAGAAACATCGGCCCAGATGCTAATATAACTATTGATTTTGCTTTAGTAAGATTAACAAATATTTTAGATAATATGATTGTTTATCCCAAAAAAATGTTAGAAAATTTAAATATAACGAAAGGTTTAATTTTTTCACAAGAGTTGATGCTTGAACTTACAAAAACTGGATTAACTAGAGAAAAATCATATCGGATAGTTCAAAGTTTCTCAAAAAAGTGTTTTGCTGAAAATTTGAATTTATTTGATGTTGTACAATCTGATAGGTATATAATGAGTAAAATTTCACCAAATAAACTAAAATCAATATTTAGTTATTCAAAACATATGAAAAATGTCAATTTTATTTTTAGAAGAGTAATTAAATAATGAAAAAAGGGAAAAAACTATACGAAGGAAAAGCTAAAATTATTTATGCAACTTCTGACAAAAATCTTGTTATTCAATATTTTAAAGATGATGCAACGGCATTTAATAATCAAAAAAAAAGTACTATTGAGGGAAAAGGTGTTCTTAATAATAGAATTTCAGAACATATACTCTCAAACTTAAATCAAATTGGAATTAAAAATCATTTAGTAAAAAGACTAAATATGAGAGAACAACTTGTGAAACTTGTGGATATTATTCCTATTGAGTTCATTGTGAGAAATATTGCAACTGGATCTTTAACAAAAAGATTAGGTATTGAAGATGGAACTGTACTTGAATATCCATTAATAGAGTATTGTCTCAAAAATGATAAATTAGGTGATCCAAACATAAGTAGAGAACACATTCTGGCATTTAATTGGCTTAACGCTATTCAGCTTGATTTAATTGATGAAAATTTAAAACGATTGAATGATTTTTTACTTGGTTTATTTCGAGGAGTTGGAATTAAATTAGTCGATTTCAAAGTAGAGTTTGGCTTCACTCATGAAAGTGGAAAAAATCATATTATTTTAGCGGATGAAATCAGCCCTGATACTTGTAGATTGTGGGATTCAATTACTGACAAAAAACTTGATAAAGATAGATTCAGAAAAGATTTGGGAGATTTGATACCAGCTTATACAGAGGTTGCAAAACGACTTGGTATTCTTCATGAACAATCAAATGTATCCGCTGTAAATGTCACAAAACTCTCGTCTATAAAAAAAAAGAGTAAATGAAAGTTTCCGCAATAATAACATTAAAAAAAGATGTTTTAGATCCACAGGGTAAAGTCATCCATCAAGCATTGGATGGAATGGGTTTTGAAAATATCACTGAAGTAAGACAAGGTAAATATTTTGAAATAGATGTTAATGAAAATGATCCAAGCAAAGCAAAAGCTGTTGTAGAGGACATGTGTAAAAAACTTTTAGCTAATCTTGTAATCGAAAACTTTAAAATTATTGAAACACAATAATTAATGAAGTCATCCGTAATAACTTTTCCTGGTTCAAATTGTGATAGAGATATGGATGTTGCGCTCAAGAAATTTGGGTTTAAAAACAAGATGGTTTGGCATGATGATAATGAACTCCCTAAAAGTGATTTAGTTGTACTTCCAGGTGGTTTTTCTTATGGAGATTACTTACGATGTGGAAGTATGGCTTCAAAATCTAGAATAATGCAATCAGTTATAAATTTTGCAAAATCTGGGGGATTGGTCATGGGAATTTGTAATGGATTTCAAATACTGGTTGAAACAGGTTTAGTGCCAGGAGTTTTGTTAAGAAATAAATATTTGGAGTTTATATGTAAAAATGTTTTCGTGAAATTGGACAACAAAGAAAATGCATATTTTAAAAATCTTAATAAAGATATTTTAGAATTTCATATTGCTCATAATGAAGGAAATTATTTTTGTTCTAAAGATCAATTGAAAGAAATTGAGGATAATAATCAAATAGCAATTTATTATTGTAATAAAGAAGGCAAGATAGAAGACCAATATAATCCAAATGGTTCAATTAAAAATATTGCAGGCATTTTTAATAAAGAAAAAAATGTATTAGGAATGATGCCCCATCCTGAGAGAATGATAGACCAAAGTTTATCTGGGGAAGATGGCTCAATTTTTTTCAATAACCTTATTAATAATATCAAATAATGGAAGTTAATGAACAAATTGCTATAGATCATGGTCTTAAGTCTGACGAATATAAAAAAATTTGTCAATTACTTAAGAGAACTCCAAATATTACTGAACTTGGAATTTTTTCTGCAATGTGGAATGAACATTGTTCATATAAGTCATCACGACTTCACCTTAAAAAACTACCAACCAAAGGAAAAAAAGTAATTCAAGGTCCAGGAGAAAATGCAGGTGTTATCGATATTGAAGATGGAGATGCAATTGTTTTTAAAATTGAAAGCCATAACCATCCCTCATTTATTGAACCATATCAAGGGGCTGCAACTGGTGTTGGTGGAATTATGAGAGATGTATTTACCATGGGAGCAAGACCGATAGCTAATTTGAATTCGATACATTTTGGATCTCCACAACATAAAAAAACAAAAAATCTCTTACGAGGAGTTGTACATGGTATTGGCGGCTACGGAAATTGTATGGGTGTGCCAACCATAGCTGGACAGACCTCATTTGATAGTTCTTACAACGGAAATATTCTGGTAAATGCAATGACACTTGGTTTAGTAAAAAAAAATAAGATTTTTTACTCAAAGGCTGCAGGTTTAAATAAACCTGTGATTTATGTGGGTTCAAAAACTGGTAGAGATGGAATTCATGGAGCAAGTATGGCTTCAGCTAGTTTTGATGAGAAGATTGAAGAAAAAAAACCAACTGTGCAAGTTGGTGACCCTTTTACTGAAAAACTTTTGTTAGAGGCATGTTTAGAATTGATGGCTGGCGATTCAATTATTGCCATTCAAGACATGGGGGCTGCTGGTCTTACTTCGTCGAGTATTGAAATGGCATCAAAAGGAAATTTAGGCATTGAGATTGATTTAAATAAAGTCCCATGCAGAGAGACTAAAATGACTCCATACGAAATTATGTTATCTGAAAGCCAAGAACGAATGTTGATAGTTTTAGAAAATGGCAAAGAGGAAATTGCAAAAAAAATATTTGATAAATGGAATTTAGATTTTGCAGTAATTGGAAAAACAACAAACTCAAAAAATATCGAATTATTTTTTAATCAAGAGCAAGTGGCAAAAATACCTGTTAATATTCTTGTTGAAAATTCTCCAATGTACGATCGTAAGTGGAAAAAATCAAAGTTGCCCAAAAAAAATAAAATTAAAAATGAAGTTTTAAATAAATTTAAGATCAAGGATGTACTAAAGAAGATTTTATCTAATCAAAATATCTGTAGCAAGGAATGGATCTGGCAACAATATGATCATACAGTTATGGGTGATACTATTCAAAAACCAGGTGGAGACTCTGGTGTTGTAAGAGTACATGGAACAAACAAAGCTGTGGCAGCATCAGTGGACTCCTCAGCAGTATATTGTTGGGCTCACCCATTAACAGGTGGTAAACAAGTCGTAGCGGAGAGTTGGAGAAATTTAATTTCAGTTGGAGCAAAACCGATCGCTATCACAAATTGTTTAAATTTTGGAAGTCCTGAAAAAGAGGACAACATGGGTGAGTTTGTTGAATGCGTTCAAGGTATTGGTGAAGCTAGTAAATATTTAAATTTCCCTGTGGTATCTGGTAATGTATCTTTTTACAATCAAACCAAAGAAGTTGGAATCAAACCAACACCATCAATTGGTGGTGTGGGTCTCATAAAGGATTATAAAAAAATGATTTCAATGGATTTAAAAGAAGTTGATAATTTAGTTTTAATCATTGGTAAAACTGAAGGGCATATTGACCAAAGTTTGTTTGCCAGAACAATTTTAGATGAAAAAAATGGACCTCCACCAGAGGTAAATCTTTTCAACGAAAAAAATAATGGAGAGTCAATATTAAATTTAATTGATAAAGGGTATGTCAAAAGTGCTCACGACATATCTTTAGGAGGTCTATTAGTTGCTATAAGTAAAATGTGCATTAAAGGTAATAAGGGAATTAAGATTAGCAAGCCAAAAAGTTTAATTAACGAAATTGAATATTTTTTTGCAGAAGATCAAGGCAGGTATTTAATAGAAATAAATAAAGAAGATTTAAAAGAGGTAACAAAAATTTTAGACAAAAACTCTGTGCATCATGAAGAATTTGGTATTATCTCAAAAAACGATATGATTATTAATGAAAAGACAAAACTTACAATTGACGAATTAAAGTCTTATTATACAAATTGGTTAACAAAGTATATGAGTTAAAAATGGCAATGGATTTAAAAGAAATCGAAAAATATATCAAAGAAGCAATGCCAGATGCTGTAATAGATATTCAAGATCTGGCTGGAGATGGCAATCATTATTCAGCAACTATAACCTCTTCTCAATTTGCAGGTAAAAGTAAAATTGAACAACATAAAATGGTTTATAATTCATTAAAAGGTAAGATGGGAAATGAACTACACGCTTTAGCAATTAAAACAAAGGAACAATAATGGATGATCAAACAAAAAGTTTAATTCAAAATCATATTGATACTAATGATGTGTGCCTTTTTATGAAAGGTACTCCAGATCAACCACAATGTGGTTTTTCAATGACTGTCTCAAATATACTTAAAATGTTAGAAATAAATTTTAAGGGTGTAAATGTATTAGAAGATCAATCTTTGAGAGATGGAATTAAAGTCTTTAGTGATTGGCCAACAATCCCTCAACTTTATATTAAAAAAGAGTTTATAGGTGGGTGTGATATCATCAAAGAAATGTATGAGAGCGGAGAATTAAAGAAAGTATGTGATGATAAAGGTATTAATTATAAAAAATAATTATTATCTAGAGTAATATTCAATTACTAAATTTGGCTCCATAACAACTGGATATGGCACTTCCTCAAATTTAGGTATTCTAACAAACTTAAATTTTTTATTTTTTTCATCCATCTGAATATATTCTGGAGCTTCTCTTTCTTTGCTTGCTAGAGCAATGTCGATTATTGCAAGCTGTTTAGATTTATCTCTGATTTCTATAGTGTCCTCTTCTCTAACAGAATAACTAGATATGTTTACTTTTTTTCCATTAACTTTCACATGTCCATGGTTGATTAATTGCCTTGCAGAAAAAATTGTAGTAGCAAACTTTGCTCTATATATCACTGCATCTAATCTTCTTTCCAATAAACCAATTAAGTTTTCACTTGTATCACCTTTGAGCATGCTAGCTTTTTTATAAATATTTCTAAATTGTCTTTCATTAATATTTCCGTAATAAGCTTTTAATTTTTGTTTTGCTTGTAACTGAATTCCATAATCTGATGGTTTTGAGGTTTTGGTCTGACCATGTTGGCCAGGTCCATATGCTCTTGTATTAAACGGACTTTTAGGTCTTCCCCAAAGATTTACTTTTAATCTTCTGTCAACTTTATGTTTAGAGTTTAATCTTTTTGTCATTTAATAGAGGGCTTTATAAACTTACTCATTATTTTGTCAATCAACGTTTTTTACCCAAACTTGCAAATACACCAGATAATATACGTGTTTCTTTATCAGATAAGTCCATTTTATAAAAAATGTTTCTTAGGTTTTCTAACATTTTTGGCCTCTTCTCTTTAGGTCTAAAAAAATTTATTTCATCTAAATTTTTAATGCAAAGGCCTAACATTGATTGAATTTCTTTTTTGCTCGCCGATTTAACCTTTTTTGATTTTTTAAACGGAATATTTTTTAATTTGATAAGACTGGCTACATATTGAGCAATTATGATCAAGCTATGAGATAAATTTAAAGATTTGAAATCAGGATTAGTAGGTATTTGCAAAGTGTAATTTGCATAACTCACCTCCTCATTTGATAAGCCTGATGCTTCTGACCCAAATAAAAACCCAACTCTCTTCTTAAAATTAATCTTTTTTAAATCTTCTAAATTAATATGTTTTATATTCTTATTTCTAAATCTTGCCGAAGTGGCAATTAAAATATCAATCTTTCCTAAAGCTTTTTCTAAATTATCATGTTTTTTACTTTGATTAATGATGTCTTTTGCTCCGACAGATGTTGCTAAGATTTTATCATTAGGGAAGATGGGTTTTGGATTAATTAAAACTAATTTTTTAAAATTAAAATTTTTTATAGCCCTAGCACATGCACCAATGTTTTCTGATAATTGAGGTTTATGTAAAATAAAAGTGATGTTTTTTTCACTCATTATTTACTAGCAGGAGCATTATCCTTAAATAGTTTATAATCTAAGCTATCAATTAATGCTTTGAACGAAGCATCGATAATGTTGGTAGATACACCAATAGTAAACCAATTCTTTCCTTTTGAATCTGTGCTTTCAATAGACACTCTAGTAACTGCCTCTGTTCCTGTATTTAAAATTCTTACTTTGTAATCAACAAGTTTTAAATCTTTTAGATATTTTGAATATTTTGCAAGTTTATCAACGTTTTGTCTAATAGCATTATCTAATGCATTTACTGGTCCATTCCCCTCTCCCTCACACATAATTTTTTCTCCATCAACTTCTAATTGAGCTTTTGCAGAGGAAACTATTTCTCCAGACTTATTTTTTTTAACAGACACGTCATATTCATTAATTGAAATATATCTTGGTATTTCTCCAATAATTCTTCTAGCTAGTAATTCAAAAGAGGCGTCAGCCCCATCATAACTATAACCAATAAATTCTCGATCCTTGACTTCGTCTAGTAGTTTTTTGATTTTTGGATCACTTTCCTCAATATTAATTTTGATACTTTTTAGTCTAGATATAATATTTGATTTTCCAGATTGATCTGAAACAACAATATTTCTTGTATTACCAACCTCTTCTGGATCGATATGTTCATAAGTTTTTGGATCTTTTTGTACAGCGGATACATGCAATCCTCCTTTATGTGAAAATGCTGCAGCACCAACATAAGGTAAATGCTGATTAGGTTTTCTATTTAAAATTTCATCTAATAATCTTGAACATTCAGTTAAATTTTTAATGTTTTCTGATTTGATACTGATTTCAAATTGCGATGAAAAATCTTTTTTCAAAAAAAAAGTTGGAATTAATGACATTAAATTTGCATTACCACATCTTTCACCTAAACCATTGATTGTTCCTTGGATTTGTCTCACTCCAGATAATACTGCAGCTAATGAATTTGCAACTGCATTGCCAGTATCGTTATGTGCATGGATTCCCAGGTTCTTTCCTGGAACAACTTTAGAAACTTCGGTAATTATTTTTGTAACTTCGTGAGGCAATGTTCCTCCATTCGTATCACATAAAACGATCCATCTTGCACCTTGATCATATGCAGCCTTTATACAAGACAATGCATATTTTGGATTTGCTTTGTAACCATCAAAAAAATGCTCTGCATCAAACATGAACTCTTTTTTTGCTTTTACAAAATGTTTAGCGCTTTCAGAAATATTTTCTAAATTTTCCTCATTTGTTATTCCTAAAGCTACATCAACATGAAAATCCCAGGACTTTCCTACCAAACAAACAGCAGAGGTATTTGAATTCATGAGTGCTGATAAACCAGTATCATTTTCTGCACTTCTTCCAGATCTTTTAGTCATCCCAAAAGATGTTAGCTTTGAGTTTTTAAAATTATGTTTCTTTTGAAAAAATTCTGTATCTGTTGGATTAGCACCAGGCCATCCTGCTTCAATATAATCAACACCTAAATTATCTAAAGCTGAGGCGATTTTTTCTTTATCCTCCAAAGAAAAGTCAACACCCTGAGTTTGAGCTCCATCTCTAAGAGTTGTATCAAATATGTATAATCTTTCTTTGCTCATTTAAATTTCCAGAGTGTTTTACCATCTTTGTCTTCTATTAAAACACCTTTGTCATAAAGTTCATCTCTAATTCTATCTGCTTCTTTATAATTCTTATTTTCTCTAGCTTTATCTCTTAAACTAAGCATATTTTTAATTTCAGACTCACTAATAGATGCTTTATTCTTTTTAAATTCATTCCATTGCTCAGTACTTTCATTCATCAAACCTATAAATTGGCATGCCGATATGAATAAGTCTTTACCTTCACCTTTAGTGGCTTTTTCAAATAAATTGTGAAGGTTTGCAATATAACCAGGTGTGTTCAAATCTTCATATAATGGCTTTAAAATTTTATCTGGAACTTTAATTGATTTTAAATCAGATGAATAGACTCTGTACCATTTATCTAAAGTATTTTCACAATCACTTAATAACTTATCATTCCAATCAAGTGGCTGTTTGTAATGTGTACTCATTAGAGCCAATCTAATAATCTGACCACTAATCTTATTTCTAAAATCTTTAATCTTTAAGATATTTCCTTGGGACTTAGCCATTTTCTCATTAGACATTGTGATAAAGGCGTTATGGATCCAATATTTTGCAAAAACTTTTGTTTCATTTGCACATCTAGATTGAGCAATTTCATTTTCGTGATGTGGAAAAATTAAATCTATACCACCCCCGTGAATATCAAATTCATTGCCCAAAAATTTTTTGGACATTGCAGAACATTCTAAATGCCAACCAGGTCTACCTTTTCCCCAGGGAGACTCCCAGTAAGGTTCACCATCAGTTGACGGTTTCCATAAAACAAAATCTTCAGAATTTTTTTTATTTTCACTAATTTCTATTCTTGATCCAGCAATCAATTCATCTAAATTTTTATTTGATAATTTTCCATAATCAGAAAATTTTTTTACTTCAAAATAGACATGTTTTTGATTTTCATAAGCAAAATCTTTTTTAATTAATTCAGTTATCATCTCTATCATTAGGTCTATATGTTCTGTTGCTCTAGGTTGGTAAGTTGGATTTTCACAATTTAAAAATTCACAATCTTTTAGGAAACTTGATGTTATTTTTTCCGTAAGTTCTTTTGTGGAAATTTTTTGTTCTTGAGACGATTTGATAATTTTATCATCGATATCAGTTATATTCCTAACATAAGTTACTTTTGAATAATTGTTTTTAAGTAATTTAAATAAGATATCAAAAACAACTAAAGGTCTTGCGTTACCAATATGTGGATCATCATAAACAGTCGGACCACAAACATACATTCCTATTTTTTCTTTATCTTTTGGAATGAATAGCTCTTTTTTATTTGTTAAATTATTTGTTAAAAAAATATTCATCATTGATGATTAAGAAATATACCTTATTTGGGGATTTGTTAATCTAATTGATTAACTAGGAATCTTGCAAACTGGAATAGGCTCCATTTTATGCAAGTTTTGATTTCTAATTTTTTCGTATTGGTCTCTATGTGGTGAGTTTGGGTTACTCATTGCATCTTCTAATTCACTATAATTAAATCCTAATTGACCCTCGTCTGTTCTGCCATCATCCCATAAACCATCAGTGGGAGGAGCATCAATTATTTCTTTCATTATTCCAAGTTCTTTACCTAATTCCCATACTTCTGTTTTGTTACAATCTGCTATTGGAGAAATATCAACACCTCCATCACCATATTTTGTATAAAAACCAACACCAAAATCCTCAACTTTATTTCCAGTTCCAACAACAATACCTTTATTAGCTGCAGCAACTTGGTAAAGAGTTGTCATTCTTAACCTTGCTCTAGAATTGGCATAGCCATGTTCATTATCAAATTTATTTAATGTAGATGAAAATGTTTCAAATAATTTATCTAAACTTATTGTATGGGCCTCAACATTTTTAAATTTTTTCGTTAACCACTCTTGGTGTTTTAAGCTTAAATCATGCTGATTTTCTTTTTGTTTAATTGGCATAGTTAAAACAATTGTTTTTAAACCTGTCATTGCGCTTAAAGTACTTGAGACAGAGGAATCAATACCTCCTGAGATACCAATTACTAAAGAGTTAGCTTTATTTGGCATTTGATCAACATAGCTTTTGATCCAATTTGATATATATTTTATTTTTTCAGCAGGACTCATGGTTTTTATTTAATCTATATTGATTTGAAAACAATAGTCTAAGATGCCGCTTGAATAGCATTTCTCGAATAGCTGCTATTCTTTTTAATCTCGTCTGAAATTAAAAATGCCAATTCAATTGCTTGATCAGAATTTAATCTAGGATCACAATGTGTGTGATATCTGCTCGATAAGTCTGCATCAGATATTTTTCTAGCACCCCCAGTACATTCAGTCACATCTTGTCCAGTCATTTCAACATGCAATCCACCAGCATAAGAACCTTCTGATTGATGTACAGCAAAAACATTCTTAACTTCACTAACAACATCGTTAAAAGGTCTTGTTTTAAAACCAGTTGTTGATTTAATCGTATTACCATGCATCGGATCACATGACCAAACAACATTTAAACCTTCTTTTTTAATTCCTCTAATTAATTTAGGTAAAAATTTCTCAACATTTTTATGACCAAATCTGGATATTAATGTAATTTTACCCTTATCGTTATTTGGGTTAATCAATTCACAAATTTTTGCAATTTCATCTGGCTTGGAGGTTGGTCCACATTTTATTCCTATAGGATTTTCAATACCTTTACAAAATTCTACATGACCACCATCAATCTGTCTAGTTCTGTCTCCAATCCAAACAAAGTGAGCTGATGTATCGTGATATTCTCCAGTAGTAGAATCAATCCTAGTCATACTTTCTTCAAAAGGTAAATGTAAAGCTTCATGTGACGTCCAGAAATTAACTGTGTATAATCTATTATTAAAATCTGAAGTTATTCCACAAGCTTCCATAAATGCTAAAGCATCAGCTATTTTATCTTCTAATTCTTTAAATTTTTTAGCTTGAGGACTTTTCTTGATATAATCTAAATTCCATAAATGGACTTTATTTAAATCTGCAAAACCTCCTTTAGAAAAAGCTCGTAAAATATTTAAGGTTGAAGCAGATTGCGAATAAGCTTTAAACATCCTTTTTGGATCTGGTCTTCTTGCTTTTTCAGTAAAATCAATTGCATTTATATTGTCACCTAAATAACTTGGTAATTCTTTACCACCCTGTATTTCAGTAGGGGCACTTCTTGGTTTTGAAAACTGACCAGCTATTCTTCCAAGTTTAACAACCGGTAAAGATGCTGAATAAGTTAAAACTAATGACATTTGAAGAATAACTTTAAATGTATCTCTAATATTATCTGGATGAAATTCTGCAAAACTTTCTGCACAATCTCCACCTTGTAATAAAAAGGCTTTTCCATCCACAACTTCAGCAAGTTGTTGTTTCAAATGTCTTGTTTCACCGGCAAAAACCAAAGGTGGAAAAGTTTTGATTTTATTTAAAACTTGATCCAATTCTTTTTTATCCGGATATTCCGGAATATGTTTTACAGGATATTTTCTCCAACTATTAACTTTCCAATTTTTCATTTTCAACTCAAGATTGTTGTATCAGAATTTTTCTATTATTCAACGGTTACTGACTTTGCTAAATTTCTAGGTTTATCAATGTCATACCCTTTTTTTAGGGCTGAATAATAAGCTAATTTTTGTAAAGGAATGGTCAAAAGAAAAGGTAGTAGATCTTCATTAGTGCTTTCAACTTCGATTTTCTCCCAAATATTTTCTGAAATTACTTCATCTTTACTTTTATTTGTGATTAACAAAACTTTAGCTCCCCTTGCAATTACCTCCTGCATATTTGAAATCGTTTTTTTATAATAATTATCTCTTGGAGCCAAAACTACAACTGGCATGCCCTCCTCTATTAATGCAAGAGGTCCATGTTTCATCTCACCAGCAGGATAACCTTCGGCGTGAATGTATGATAATTCTTTTAGTTTTAATGCACCCTCAAGAGCAATTGGATAAGAAAAACCCCGTCCCAAAAACATAGAGCCCTTTGCCTCATTAAAGGTATTTGAAATTGTTTGTATTTTGTTATCAATCAATAATGTTTGCTCAACAAGTTTTGGTAAATTTTTAAGATCGTCAATTTTTTTGTCAAATTTAGCTTTTTCGATATCCTTTCTCAATAAAGCAAGTTTCAAGGCTAAAATATATAAAATTAATATTTGTCCAAGAAATGCTTTGGTTGAAGCAACACCTATTTCAGTCCCACAATGTATTGGTAATACAAATTCAGCGTCTCTTGCAATCGAACTTTCTACTACATTTACGACTGCACACGTTTTAACACCACTTTGTTTACAAAGATCTAAAGCTGCATAAGTATCCGCTGTTTCTCCAGATTGTGATACAAATACATAAAGTGTCTCTTTTTTGAGTCTATTTTTTCTATATCTAAATTCTGATGCTATATCTATATTAACATCTAATGTTGTTATTTCCTCAAACCAATATTTTGCCATTAAACATGAATGATACGCTGTTCCACATCCAATCAAGGTTATTGATGATATCTCATTACTTTTCCAAGGAAAATTATAAATACTAATATCTTTATTGGACATATCTATATACTCATTAATACCATTTCTAATTGTGTTTGGTTGCTCCTCAATTTCTTTAGCCATAAAATGTTTATAATCACCTTTGTCGTATTTTTCTTCTGCAAAGGACAACTCTAAAACTTTTTTATTAATTTTAATTCCTTCCTCGCTAAAAAATTCCACGTGATCTTTTCTAATAATGCAGAATTCACCATCATTTAAATATGTAATTTTATTTGTCATTGATTTAAGCGCATAGGAGTCAGAGCCTAGATAATTTTCATTAGGACCATAACCAACAGCTAATGGTGAACCTCTCCTTGCACCAACAATTACATCTGGTTGATCTTTAAAAATAATACCCAATGCAAAGCTTCCATGTAATGACTTCAAAGTTTTTTGAATTGAATTAACAATATTTTCTGTTTTAAGATTTTCGGTAATTAAATGGACTATTACCTCTGTATCAGTTTGAGATTTAAATTTGTGACCTTTTCCTATTAAAAACTTTTTTAAAATTGTTGAGTTTTCAATAATTCCGTTATGAACAACTGAAACATTCTGGGAAGAGTGTGGATGAGCATTAATCCTATTAGGAAGCCCATGAGTTGCCCATCGAACATGACCAATACCAATAGTTCCCTCCATACTTTGAACTAAGGAATTTTTTTCTAAATTTTCTACTCTACCCTCAGATTTAACTTCATTTATCAATCCATTATTGAGGGTTGCCATACCAGCTGAGTCATAACCTCTATACTCTAACTTTTTTAAAGAATTGATTATTGTTGCTGATACAGGTTTATTACTGTTAATTCCAATTATTCCACACATAACTATTTAGACTTTCTTTTGTAATTTTTAATTTCAGTCTGCAAACTTCTCGTTAATGCTAATGATTTTTTCTTTACATTTTTTGTAATAACTGAGCCAGCTCCAACCATACTACCCTCTTCAATTATTAGTGGTGCTACCAATGATGAATTTGAACCAATAAATACATTATCTTTTATTTTGGTTTTACTTTTTCTCACTCCATCATAATTACAAGTAATTGTTCCAGCGCCAATGTTGACTGATTTACCAATTTCACTATCACCGATATATGTTAAGTGGTTTACTTTTGAATTTATACCTAAGGTACTTTTTTTTATTTCAACAAAATTTCCAATTTTTGAACCACTTTTTAGAACTACACCTGGTCTTATTCTAGCGTATGGTCCAATATCAACTTTATTTTCTATTTTACAATGTTCCAAATGTGAAAAAGATTTTATCGTTACGTTGTTTCCTATTTTCACTTTTGGACCAATTACCACGTAGGGTTCAATAATCACATTCTTTCCTATTTTAGTATCTTTTGAAAAAAAAATTGTTTCGGGACCAATCATTTTTACACCCACTTTTAAAAATTTTTTTCGAAGATTATTTTGAGCCTTTTGTAAATTTAATTGTTTCATCTATGAAATTCTTTATATTAAGTATATATGTTTCTTAATTCACATAATATTTCTTAAAAAAACTTTTATTTATGGGTCAAAATTTTACAATTCTTTTTGATTTAGATGGAACTTTAGTTGATACAGCGCCAGATTTAATGCGTGCACACAATTATGTAATGAAAAAATTCGGTTACCCCACTAAGTCTACTGAGGAAATAAGGAATCTTGTAGGCCAAGGCGCCGGTGCAATGCTTGGTAGGTCAATTTGGGGGCAAGCTAAAAAGGAGTTTGGAAAAGTACAAGATGAAAAGATTAAAAAAGAAATGATTAAAGATTTTACAGATTTTTATGGAAAAAACATTGTAAATGAAAGCACTCTGATAAATGGTGTCAAAGATTTTTTAATATGGTCAAAAAAAAATAATATTTCTATGGCCGTTTGTACGAATAAGACTGATTACCTAGCTGTCGATCTTTTAAAAAAAATTGGGATTTATGATTTTTTTGAATACGTTGCTGGACATAACACATTCGATTATTGTAAGCCTGATCCAAGACACCTAACTTCTGTAATTGAAATATTGCAAGGTGATATAAAAAAATCATTAATGATTGGAGATAGTGAAACAGATGCTAATGCAGCAAAAAATGCAGGGATACCAGTGATTCTAATGGAAGATGGATATACCGAAAAAGATACAAAAGAAATTTACCATAATCACTTAGTAAAAGACTTTATTGGCATTGAAAAAATAGTGTCAAAATATCTTTAATATTGATTATTTTTTTTTAACTATTAAAAACAAGGTCGTTAATTAGGAGTTAATTTGATAATTCATAAAGTTAAAGTTTATCCATCTAAAATTCACTTATCGAAAAAAAATCAACTTGCATGGAAAATTGCAGAAATTGCCTGTGATAATTCTAAGTTAAATAAAGATGCAATTGAAATGTCAATAAATAGAATAATAGATAATGCATCGGTTGCAATAGCATCACTTAACAGAAGGCCTGTTGTTTCATCTAGAGAAATGGCTCTAAAACATTCAAGAAAAAATGGTGCAACATTATTCGGTGTTAATAGTAAATTAAGATTTGATTGTGAGTGGGCAGCTTGGTCGAACGGAACTGCTGTAAGAGAATTGGATTTTCATGATACTTTTTTAGCCGCTGATTATAGTCATCCAGGAGATAACATTCCTCCTCTAATAAGTGTTGCTCAACAAAATAAAAAAAGTGGTTTAGATCTTTTAAGAGGAATTATAACTGCCTACGAGGTTCAAGTTAATTTAGTAAAAGGAATATGTTTACATAAGCATAAAGTAGATCATATAGCTCACCTTGGTCCAAGTGTTGCAGCTGGAATTGGTTCAATGTTAAGGTTAAAAACTGAAACGATTTATCAAGCTATTCAACAAGCATTACATACAACAATTTCTACAAGACAATCTAGAAAAGGAGAAATTTCAAGTTGGAAAGCTTATGCTCCAGCACATGCTGGAAAACTTGCTATAGAGGCTGTTGATAGAGTTATGCGTGGTGAAGGAGCGCCTAGTCCAATTTATGAAGGTGAGGATAGTGTGATAGCAAGAATTCTTGATGGTAATAAGGCTTTATATAAAGTTCCATTACCTAAAAAAGGTGAAACAAAAAAAGCAATTCTTGAAACTTACACAAAAGAATATTCTGCTGAATATCAATCTCAAGCTTTAATTGACTTAGCAAAAAAACTAAAAAAGAAAGTTCAAAATCTTAATCAGATCAAAAAAATAGATATTTTCACAAGTCACCATACTCATTACGTAATAGGGACAGGTGCAAATGATCCACAAAAAATGGATCCTAATGCTAGTAGAGAAACATTAGATCACTCAATAATGTATATATTTGCTGTTGCACTTGAGGATGGTACTTGGCATCACATAAAATCTTATACAAAAGCAAGAGCTAAAAGAAAAAGTACAATTAAAATATGGAAATCTATAAAAACTCACGAAGATAAAAAATGGACTAAAAATTATCATAATCCTAACCCTCGAAAAAAAACATTTGGTGCAAAAGTAGTAATAACTCTAAATAATGGTAAAAAAATTTCTGAGGAGCAAGGTGTAGCAGATGCTCATCCTTATGGATCACGACCTTTTAAAAGAGAAAATTACATTAAAAAGTTCCTAACTTTAACAGAAAATATCTTAGATAAAAAAGAAAGTGATAGATTTTTAAAGATAGTACAAAATTTAAAAAAATTGAAGCCAGGTCAATTAGATAAATTAAATATTGAAGTAAAAAATAGTAAACTAAAGAGACATTTGAAAAAAGGTATTTTTTAATGCACTTTATTGAGAAAGAGCCAATACAAAAAAGGAAAGATTTTGTTAATAAGTTAAAATCTAACAAAATTTTAAGAGTTCCTGGTGCATACAATCCTTTAACTGCAAAGTTAATTGAAGAAATTGGGTATGATGCAGTTTACGTGTCTGGTGGAGTTATGGCAAATGATCTTGGTTTTCCTGATATTGGTTTAACAACTTTGCAAGACGTAAGCACAAGATCTTACCTCATTTCAAGAGTAACCAACCTTCCTACTATTGTTGATATTGATACCGGATTTAAATCTTGTAAAGAAACGATTGAAACCTTTGAGGAATTTGGAATTACATCTGTTCATTTAGAAGATCAAATTGAGAGAAAAAGATGTGGGCATTTAGATAACAAAGAATTGATATCAACTGAGGCAATGGTTAAAAAAATTAAAGAGTGTGTATCGGCAAAAAAAGATGAAAATTTTAAAATTATAGCAAGATCTGATGCAAAAAGTGTAGAGGGAATAGATAAGATGATAGAAAGATGTAAAGCTTATGTAGATGCTGGAGCGGAGATAATTTTCCCAGAGGCTTTAAACGATGAAAAAGATTTTGAGAAAGTAAGAAAAGAACTTTCTTGTTACTTACTAGCCAATATGACTGAATTTGGTAAATCAAAATTATTTAATTATAAAGAATTAGAAAAACTTGGTTACAATATTGTAATTTATCCTGTTACCACACAAAGACTAGCTATGAAAAATGTAGAAGATGGATTGCGAGACATTTATGCAAATGGACATCAAAATAATATCATAGATAAAATGCAAACTAGAAAAAGACTTTATGAGCTTGTTGATTATGAAAAGTACAATAGTTTAGATGAAAAAATTTATAACTTCAGTACCAAAGGACATGAATAATGAGTGATGATATTAAAAAAGGTTTACTAGGAATAGTTGTTGATGAAACAGAGGTTTCTAAAGTTATGCCCGAAATCAACTCTCTTACATATAGAGGTTATGCAGCTCAAGATTTATGTGAATATTGTAGATTTGAAGAAGTAGCTTATTTAATTTTAAATAAGGATTTACCAAATACAATACAACTTCGAAAATTTGAAAAAGAGGAAAAGAATAATAGAGACTTGTCCAGAGATCTTTATTCAATAATAAAAAAAATGCCAAAAAAATCTCATCCGATGGATGTTGCTAGGACTGCTGTAAGTATAATGGGACTTGAAGATAAAGAGACAACTGACTCTTCTCAAGAGGCAAATATGAGAAAAGCTATAAGAATTTTAGCAAAAACTCCAACTGCACTAGCCGCTTTTTATAGAGTAAGAAAAGGGAAAAAGATTATTAAACCAAAGAAAAATTTGAACATTGCAGAGAACTTTTTTTATATGTGTTTTGGTAAGATCCCGCAAAAAGAAATTGTAAAAGCCTTTGATGTTTCTCTGATTTTATACGCAGAACATAGTTTTAACGTATCAACATTTACCGCAAGAACTATTACCAGTAGTTTATCTGATATCCATGGAGCAATAACTGGAGCAATAGCTAGTTTAAAAGGTCCTCTTCATGGTGGAGCTAATGAAGAGGTAATGCACATGATGAATAAAATTAAATCTCCTAATAATGCCCTAAAGTGGATAAATAATGCATTGGACAATAAAGAGGTGGTGATGGGTTTTGGCCATAGAGTTTATAAATCAGGTGATTCAAGGGTTCCAACCATGAGAAAATATTTTGCTAAAGTTGCAAAAATAAAAAAGGATAAAAAATTTGAAAAAATTTACGATATTGTTGAAAAAGTAATGATAGATAGAAAAAACATTCATCCAAATGTCGATTATCCTACTGGTCCTACTTACCATTTAATGGGTTTCGACACCGATTTTTTTACACCAATATTTGTCATTTCGAGAATTACAGGATGGTCAGCACATATAATGGAACAACATGCTGCTAATAAATTAATTAGGCCATTAGCTAGTTATAAAGGAAATCAACACAGAAAAGTCGTTCAGCTAAACCAAAGATAGTTACTTCTCTATTTTTGCAAATCTACCATCAAATAAGATCTCACATTTCAATTTGTTGTTTTTAACAAATTCATCTATTGCTTTTTTTACATCTGGTAAATGACCAAAATTATAATCGTCACACATTATTGTTCCGTTATATTTAACAACTTCTAGACAACACTCTAAGTCATTTTTAACAGTTTCATAAGTATGTCCGCCGTCTAAAAACACATAATCAATTTTCGACATGTCAATTTTTTTTAAAATTAAATTAGAATTGCCTTTAATTAACGTAATATTATCTTTGAACTTTTTTAAAAGATCTTCCACTGCTTCTTTGCTATATGGATTTTGTTTTTTTATATATTCAAAGTATATTTTTTTAAATGGGTTGGAAAAGTATGTATTTGGTATTACTTCTGACTCATTTTCATCATTTTTTTCAAACAAATCTAGACCAATATATTTAAAATTATCTTTATGAATTGTGTAAAGCAATTCACAAATATTTCTTGCTGTTACTCCATGGAAAACACCAACTTCTAAAAAAGTTTTTGGATTTTTCGCTTTTACTTCGTTTAAAAAAAAATCTCCAGCACCTTTTTGCTTTAGACTAGTTTTTCTAAAATATTTTTTATATTTCAAACGAATTAACTAAATGCTTCTACCCAAGTACCTTGTGTTGATGCTTTAGAATACTCTGTTGCACGACCTTCAAAAAAGTTCATATGCTCAACAGCATTTAACATGGTATCAAGCCATCCTAGAGGATTCTTTTCTACATCATAGATTGGTTCAAGACCTAGTTGAACTAATCTTCTATTTCCAATAAATCTAATGTAGTCTTTAACCTCTTGTGCAGTCAAACCTTCCATTGGACCCATCTCAAAAGCCAAATCAATAAAAGAATCCTCATGCTCAACTATTGTTCTGCAAGCTTCATAAAGTTCTTTTTTTAATTTTGGCGTCCAGATTTCTGGATTTTCTTTTATAAACTCTTTAAAAATTCTTATCATAGAATTACAATGAAGAGTTTCGTCTCTAACCGACCAAGTTACTATTTGGCCCATACCTTTCATTTTATTGTGCCTTGGAAAATTTAACAGAATTGCAAAACTTGCAAATAGCTGCAGTCCTTCTGTAAAAGCACTGAATACAGCAACAGTTTTAGCAATATCTTCTTTTGAGTTTACATTAAATCCTTGCATGTAGTCATATTTATCTTTCATCTCTTTATATTTCATGAAAGCTGAATATTCTGATTCAGGCATTCCGATTGTGTCAAGTAAATGAGAATAAGCAGCTACGTGAACTGTTTCCATAGATGCAAAAGCAGTCATCATCATTAAAACTTCTGTTGGCTTAAATACTGTTGTATAATGTCTTAAATAGCAGTTGTTTACTTCAACATCCGCTTGTGTAAAAAATCTAAAAATTTGAGTTAAAAGATTTTTTTCTGGTTGAGATAAGTTTTTTTGCCAATCTCTTACATCATCTCCAAGAGGGACTTCTTCTGGTAACCAATGTATTCTTTGTTGTGTTAACCAAGCATCATAACACCATGGATATCTGAATGGTTTATATACAGGGTTCTCAACTAATAGACCCATCTTTTTTGGTTGAATTATTTCTTTATTTTCAGTCTTAATTTTATCTGCTACTGACATGATAAACACTCCTCATATTCTGGTTGATCGTTAGTTTGTTGGTTTTTTGATTTATATACATTGGCTGTAACATCAGTTGATTTAGCATTATTGATATTTTCAGCTCTTTGAATTGATTTTGATCTACAATAGTAAAGGCTTTTTAAACCTTTTTTCCATGCATCAAAATGAATTCTATGTAATTCTTTTTTGTGAACATCGGCTGGTAAAAATAAATTTACCGATTGTGCTTGAGAGATATATTGAGTTCTGTCTCCACTCAGTTCAACAATCCATTTTTGATTTAATTCAAAGGCAGTTTTAAAAACATCCTTTTCTAAATCGGTTAAAAAATCTAAATGAGATACCGATCCTTGATTTGTTGTAATTGTTGACCAAGTTTCGTCATCGTTTTTTCCGTGACTTTCTAAAATTTCTTCTAAATATCTATTTCTAACATTAAATGACCCCGATAAAGTTTTATGCGTATAACTATTAGCTGCAATTGGTTCAACACCTGGGGAAGCTCCTCCACATATAATAGAAATAGAGGCTGTTGGAGCTATCGCAGTCTTGTTAGAAAATCTCTCATTAAATCCATATTCTGCTGCATCTGGACATGCACCTCGCTCTTCAGCCAATTCTTTTGATGCTTTATTAACTTGTTCATCAATTTGTTTAAATATTTTTTTGTTCCAAGATTTAGCCATTACAGACTCAAGTGGAATTCTATGTTTTTGTAAAAAGGAATGAAAACCCATAACCCCAAGACCAACACTTCTTTCTCTTTCTGCAGAATATTTCGCATCTTTAAATTGATCTGGAGCCTTATTAATAAAGTCTGATAAAACATTATCTAAAAATCTCATTACATCACTAATCATGTTTGGATCATCTTTCCATTCATCATATTTTTCTAGATTTAAGGATGATAAACAACAAACAGCTGTTCTGTCTCTTCCATCTTTATCGATACCTGTAGGAAGAGTTATTTCACTGCACAGATTAGAAGTTTTTACGGTTAAATTCGCAAGTTTATGGTGTTGTGGAATTTGTCTATTAACTGTATCAATATAAATAATGTATGGCTCACCAGTTTCAATTCTAGCTGTTAACAACCTAATCCATAAATTTCTTGCAGATATAGTTTGTTGAATAGATCCATCGGCTGGACTTTTAAGTGCCCACTGATCATCAGTTTCAACAGCACGCATAAATGCATCTGAAACTAAAACTCCGTGATGTAAATTTAAAGCTTTTCTATTTGGATCACCACCAGTTGGCCTTCGCATTTCAATAAACTCCTCTATTTCAGGATGATCAATAGGAAGATAACAAGCAGCTGAGCCTCTTCTTAAAGATCCTTGGCTAATTGCCATAGTTAAAGAATCCATAACTTTGATAAATGGAATTATCCCAGAAGTTTTTCCGACTTTACCAATTTTTTCACCAATTGATCTTAGATTTCCCCAGTAACTTCCTATACCCCCACCTTTAGCGGCTAGCCAAACATTTTCACTCCAAAGATCTAAAATACCACCTAGACTATCTGAAGCTTCGTTTAAAAAACAAGAAATGGGTAATCCTCTTTTGGTTCCACCATTTGACAAAACTGGAGTTGCTGGCATGAACCAAAGATTGCTAATGTAATTGTAAATTCTTTGAGCATGTAAATTATCATCAGCATATGTGCTTGCTACTCTTGCAAACAAGTCTTGATAAGACTCATTGTGACCAAGATATCTATCTTTCAAAGTTGCCTTACCAAAATCAGTTAAGTTTGCATCTCGAGAACGATCTATTTTGATTATGATACCTTTATCATTCTGAAAAAGTTCAGTTTCATTGTTAAGTGAAAAAAGGTCCGGTCTGTTATTTTTTTCTACTTCTTTAACTTGTGGGCTATATTCAGAGACAGCTTTCTTTAGGGCCTGAGATAGAATTTTATTCATATTTTTGTATTATATTTTGTTATTAGTACGAAAACAACTATATGTTGTGTGCGTTTAGCGTTAATACACTATATAAACAACAAATCAATAGAACATTTATAGAACACAAGGAAAAAAAATCAATAAAAAAATTAAAAAAAATGTAAGTAATTAACAATAATGTCAGTAAATTTAAAAATCGACCCCTATGGTTTTAGAGAGTATGACGCTCGATGGTTGTATGAAAAAGATATAAATCTCCTCGGCATAACGAATCTTGGCAAAGGACTAGGTACACAAATTACAAAACAAACAAATAAAACTAATCCAAAAGTAATTGTTGGTCATGATTATCGATCATATAGCGAAGATATAAAAGCAGCACTTAAAAAAGGTTTAGTTTCAACAGGCTGCTATGTTGAAGACGTAGGTTTGTCTTTGTCTCCGATGGTTTATTTTGCACAATTCCATTTTAATTCTGATGCTGTTGCAATGGTAACCGCAAGTCATAACGATAATGGTTGGACAGGTGTTAAAATGGGTATCAGTAAAGGATTAACACATGCCCCTGATGAAATGAAAGAATTGAAAAAAATAACATTAAGTGAAAACTTTGTAAACGGGCAAGGTCAGGAAAAAAAAATAGAAAATTTTCAAAACATATATAAACAAAGTTTAATAGATAACAATAAAATCAAAAAAAAAATTAAAGCAGTGGTAGCTTGTGGTAATGGAACTGCAGGAATTTTTGCTCCTGATATTTTGCGTGGAATTGGTTGTGAAGTAATAGAACTTGATTGTAATTTAGACTGGACCTTCCCTAAATATAATCCTAATCCAGAAGACTTAAAAATGCTACATGCAATTTCTGATGCTGTTAAAAAAAATAATGCTGATATTGGATTTGGATTTGATGGTGATGGTGACAGAGTTGGAGTAATTGATAATGAAGGGAATGAAATATTTTCAGATAAGATAGGATTATTAATTGCAAGAAGTTTATCAAATAAATATAAAAATTCAGTTTTTGTAGTGGATGTAAAATCAACAGGATTGTATGCGAATGATAAATTATTAAGTTCTAATAAATGTAAAACAATTTATTGGAAAACCGGTCATTCGCATATCAAAAGAAAAGTTAAAAATGAAAACGCTTTAGCTGGATTTGAAAAAAGTGGACACTTTTTTTTTAACCAACCTTTGGGTTATGGTTATGACGATGGTATTAATTCAGCGATCCAAGTTTGTCATTTGTTAGATAATCAGAACAAAAAAATGAATGAAATGATTAAAGAAATTCCAAAAACTTTTCAAACGCCTACTATGGCTCCTTATTGCAAGGATGAAGAAAAATATACTTTGGTCGATAAAATTGTTAAAGATATTGAAAAAATTAAAAATGAAAAAGTTAAAATAGATGACCAAGAAATTGATGAAATTTTAACTGTGAATGGTGTTAGATTTTCGTTTAAAGATGGTTCATGGGGTTTAATTAGAGCCTCCTCAAATAAACCTTCATTAGTGATTGTAACAGAAAGTCCTACGTCCGATGATAGAAAGTTAAAAATATTTAAATTTATAGATTCTTTACTTCAAAAAACAGGTAAAATTGGTGAATATGACCAAAAAATTTAACTAATCATTCTTTTCTTCAGGTTCATCTTTATTAGATGAGTTGTCACTATAAAATTTTTTAATTAATTCTTCTTCTTTCTTTTTTTGCTCTAAATCAAATTTTTCCTCCCACTCTTTCAATCTTCTCTCTTCTTCTAGTATTCTTTGTTCTTCTTCTAATTTCTGTTTAATTTCTAGTTCTTTTTCCTCTTCTATTCTTTTTTGCTCCTCTTCTTCTTTTCTTAATCTCTCTGTTCTTTCATATTCCTCTTTTTGACGTAAAAATCTTTCCTCTTCCTCTGCTTTAATTTTTTCCTCTTTGAGTCTTAACTCTTCCTCTTTAACTCTCTGTTCTGCTTGCTCTTTTAAGATTTGTCTTTCTATCTCTTTTTGTCTCTCATTTTCTATCTCTTTTAACCTTATTTCTGACTCTTTAAGTTTTTCTTCCTCATATTTTAATCTTTTAGCAGCTTCTCTTGTTCTTTGCTCTTCATCTAATCTTTTTTGTCTCTCTATCTCATTAAGTCTAATTTGTTCTTGTCTTTCTCTTTCTTTTTCCTCTCTTAATTGCTGTGCTTTAATCTCCTTTTCTTTTAAAGCTTGTTCTTTTGCTTTTATTTTTTCTTCTCGAGCTCTTTGTCTCTCAAGCATTCTTAATCTGAGTTCTTCCTCTTTGATCTTTCTAGCATCCTCTCTTATTTTTTTAGCTTCATCATCTTTGATTTTTTGTTGTTCAATAAATATTCTCTTAGCTTCAATTTTTTTTCTTTTTTCCTCATTTTTTTTGATTTGCTTTTCATTTTCAATAATCAGCTTTCTTTGCTCAAGAATTTGTTTTTTTTCCTCTTTTATTCTCTCCTCTTTTTCTCTTTGAGCTTGTTTTTTTTGGTTCTCAAGTTCTTTTTTTTCGTTGATAATTCTCTGTCTTGCTGATCTCTCTTTGCTTATTTTTCTTTCTTTTTGGAGCTTTGTATAAAAATTCTGTAATTTATTTTTACCTTGTTCAATGAAATTAAATGGGTTCATATCAAATTTACCCTTTTTACTATCTCGACTATTAGATTTATTGTTATCTCTTTTTTTTTGAGCCATATTAAAAGGTAACACTATTTAAATTATTTTAAATATAAACCATGTGTTTAAATTGAGGTTTTTTGATTATTTCAATTTTTACGTGCACAATAGGATAATTTTTTTTAAAAAAATATTTTGATTCGCTAGGAGAATCGAGTAATTTTTAAATATGGGTGGTAGAGGGAGACTGAAGCCACCCTTTTTTTTAGTACTTCTTATTCTTAATAACTTTATATTCAAAATTTTGAGTTGTTTCATTTACACTAATAAGTTTAGCACCATTTTTAATATGAAATTTATAAGCCATGTCTGTTAAAGGAGACAAAGTAACTAGTCTATTGAGATGATTTGATTTTTTTATTTTATTAAATACTTCTTTGACAATTAATTTACCACCCCCCTTTTTTTTAGACCAAACAGTATAAGCAATAGCAATTTTACCTACATTCTGTCCTCTTAAAGTACTTTGTAAGTGAGCGTCTTGACTCATAATATCTAGCTCCTCAACAGACTTTGGTATTTCATTCGTATAAGCAAAACACATGACGGCATGGATTTCCCCTTTATACTTAACCCCAAAAATTTTTCTTCCATAACTTCTTCTAAAAGTATTATCAAGTTCTGGTCTCACAGGATCTTCTTTAGTATTACACTCTTTCAGTTCAACTAACTCTGCACCTTTAATCCAATCAAAAAAATTACCAATATTTTTACCAATAATTTGTTTATTTTTTCTAAGTCTTGCTTTTATTCTTGGCTTAAATTTTTTAGCTCTCTTTGAATAGTTTTTAATAGAACTATCTTTCAAATATTTAGCTACAAGTTTTTCTTTAACAACTTTAATAATTTCTCTCATAATTTTAGATTAGTTATAAACTAAAATATCTAAATATAAAAATTGTCCCAATAACATAGAGAAAAACTCCAAACATTCTTTGAGCTTTAATTTTACTCATTTTATGAACTGTATTAACTCCTATTCTTGCCATTATTGTTGTTATCGGAATAAATATTAAAAACGCTGGTATATTTACAAAACCAATGCTTAAAGGCAGACTAACATCTAAATAAAGTCCAGTTGAAAAGAACCCTATAGTTCCTGAAATAGAAATAATCCAACCGATAGCAGCGGCACTACCAATAGCTTTTGTAATTGGATATCCAAAAAATCTTAATATAGGAACATTCATCATTGCCCCTGTAATGCCCATAGGTGCGGAAATTGAACCAGATATAAAGCCTAAAACAGCTTTGGGAAAAAAACTAAATCTAGGTTTAATTTTATTTGAATTTTCTTGTTGTAAAAGCAAAAATGCACCAAATATGAAAACAACAATTGAAAAAAAAAGAACTAAATATTTCGTCTTTAAAAAAGCTGCTAAAAAAGATCCAAAAAATACTCCTAAAATAACAAATAATCCAAAAATTTTTAAAACACCAAAGTCTACTGCATTATGCTTTCTATGAGTAAGAACGGAAGCTGTTGAGGTAAAAATAGTAATGAAAAATGCAGTTCCAACAGCTAAATGCATTGTGTAATCCTCCGTGAGATTTAAAAAATCGAATATAAAAAAAAGAAATGGAACTGATATTAAACCACCTCCGATTCCAAAAAGTCCTGCAAAAAAACCAACAGGTATAGCAGCCATGACCATCAAAATAATCAAATAAAAATAATTGAGATTTGTGAGGGAGTCGGTCAATTTATATATTTTTAATTTATACTTAAATACTCGATAAAAGATCGTATTGATACTAAAATTAAAAATATTCCAAAAATTTTACTAAGTAATTTTTTATCAATTTTATGAACAACTTTAGCTCCTATTCGAGCCATAACCATCGTAACAGGGACAAATACTGCAAATCCTAGTAGGTTTATGTAACCAACGCTATAAGGGGTATTTACATTATCAATTATTTTACCACCAGTTATCATTGTAATAGTTCCTGTTACAGCAATCAAAAATCCAACTGCTGCTGCTGTGCCTATTGATTTTCTAATGTCATATCCAAAAGTCCTCATAAAAGGAACCATTAAAGATCCACCCCCAATACCTAAAGGCACAGATATAAATCCAATAATTACACCAGAAATATTTTTTACTAAGGCTGAAATTTGTTTTGGGTTATCTACTAATTTTTCTCTTAAAAAAATAAAAAACAACCCAACCATAAGGGCGAAGATTGAAAAAAATAAAACTAATGCAGGAGTTTTTAAATTCACAGCCAAGAAAGTTCCACCAATAACACCGGCTAAAATAAAAACACCAAATGATCGTACCATTTTAAAATCAACAGCATCATACTCTTTATGGGTCATTGTTGAAATGATTGAAGTAGGAATAATTATTGCAAGTGATGTTCCAACCGAAAGATGCATTCTCGTAACGATATCAAAATCCAAAACAGTAAAAGCATAATAAAGCGCTGGAACCATTACAATACCACCACCTACACCCAACAATCCAGCCATAAAACCTGCTCCCGCAGCCGCAACTGCCAAAACAAATAATAAATTTATTAATTCAGCAGTAGCAATTGTTTCCATTAGGAACTTACTTGATTGGCTTTTTCATTATTTTGAACAATAGTCATAATATGTTTTGCCTTTTGAAAATCAGAATCTCTCGCCATCATATTATCACTTAAATATCTTTTCCAATCTTTGGAACCTACCTGACCATGGTACAAACCAACTGTGTGTCTCATTATATGATTTACTTTAGTTCCCTTCTTTACTTCATCATCTAAATATTCTAAAAGTTTTTTAACCACTTCTTCTCTTGAAGGATTGTCATTTGTTTTGAATATCTCTTTTTCAATTTCAACCAGCGAATATGGATTTTGGTAGATGGACCTACCAATCATTACTCCGTCACAAAATTTCATGTGATTATTTATTTCGCTTACTTTGGTTATACCACCATTTATAATTATTTCTAAATCTGGATTTGCTTTTTTAATCTCATAAACCATGTTGTAATTTAATTTTGGAATATTCAAATTCTGCTTTGGTGATAATCCAGAAAGCATTGCTTTTCTTGCATGTAAAATAAATGTTTTTGTACCTACGTCTCTTAATTTATGAACAAAATTATTAAGATATTCAAAATCTTCGACATCATCAAAACCTATACGAGTTTTAGCTGTTACAGGAATTTTACATACTTTGACCATAGAATGAATACATTCCGCTACTAGGTCTGGTTCCCTCATTAGACACGCGCCGAACTTATTTTTTTGAACCTTTTTACTTGGACACCCAAGATTAATATTTATTTCATCATAACCCATGTCCTCTGCAATTTTTGCAACCTCTGCTAATTCATTTTTATCAGATCCACCAACCTGTAAAGCTAAAGGTTTTTCCTCTGGACTAAATGATAAAATTTTATTTCTATCTCCATGAATTGCTGATTTAGTGGCGACCATCTCAGTATAAAGCATTACATTTTTACTCATTAATCTGAGAAAAAAACGATCGTGCCTATCAGTACAATCCATCATTGGAGCGACTGAAACTTTTCTATTAATTTTTTGTTTAGTATCCAAGTGCTTTACCCATGATTTTATCAGGTAACCATGTAACAATTTCAGGAAAAATACATAGAATTAAAATAGCCAATGCCATAATTATCATGAAAGGAATAGAGCCTTTTAAAATTTCAGACAAACTTACATCTGGGGTAATGCCCTTTATGATATAAAGATTTAATCCTACAGGAGGTGTTATCAATCCTATTTCCATATTGATAGTAAATACAATTGCAAACCAATAAGGATCAAATCCTAAAGTTGTTATTACGGGCAACAAAATTGCAGAGGTCATAACAATCACTGCAACAGGAGGTAAAAAGAAACCAGCAATCAAAAGAAATATATTAATTAAAATAAATACAACCCACTTATTTGAACTTAACTCAACCATACTTTGGGCTAAAGATTGAGTTACGTACAATTGTGAAAGAGTGAATGCAAAAAGATAAGAAGCTGCAATAATAAACATTATCATTACACTTTCCTTCATTGATACTTTAACAATGTTCCAAATCTTTTTTGGTTGATAAATTTTGTAAACAACGGCTATTAGGACAAAAACTAAGAACGCTCCAACACCAGATGCTTCCGACGGAGTTGCCACCCCACCATATAAAACATATAAAACTCCAGCAATAATCGCTAGGAATGGAAGGATTCTAGGTAATACTTCAAGTTTTTCTTTCAATGTTGGCTTTACCCTGTTTCGTAAAGCTTTTGCAGCATCTTTATCTATAAAATAACTATGGATAAGTGCCCAAATTGCAAACATTCCTGCCAACATGAAACCTGGCACCAATCCACATAAAAACAATCTTCCAATTGATGTTCCGGTTGCAATTCCATAAACAATTAAAACAATGCTTGGAGGAATTAAAACTCCTAATGTTCCACCAGCTGCTATAGTTCCAGTAGCTATTTGATCTGAGTAGCCCCTTTTTCTCATTTCGGGTATTCCCATAGTTCCAATAGCTGCACAAGTTGCAGGACTTGATCCACTTAATGCAGCAAAAATTGAACATGCTCCTATATTAGAAATAACTAGTCCACCTGGTACTCTCCAAAGCCATCTATCTAATCCTGTGTATAAATCTTTACCTGCAGGAGAATTAGCAACTGCCATTCCCATTAAAATAAACATTGGTATTGAAAGTAAAACAAATGAATTTAAACCAGCAAAGAATGTTTCAGCAAAAACATCAAGCATTTGAAAACCTTCAAATGATACCAGGAGAACAATTGATACAAAACTCAAACCAAAAGCAATTGGGATTCCAGAAAAAAGCACTAGTAAAGTGAAAACTGCTACAATTAAAGCTATTATTAATGGATCCATTAATTATAATCCTTATCGTCGGTAAGTTTTATAATTTCAGCTATATATTGAAGAATCATTAGTATAGCACCTAAAGCCATTGAAGAATATGGTATCCATAAAGGTGGATCCCAAACAGTCCCTGTTGAATAATTTTTTGTAAATGCTTCTTCAACCATTAAAAATCCAAAATAAAATAAAATTAGAAAAAATAATAAACTTAATAAGGAAGTAAAAATTTTTAAGCGAATGATATTTTTTTTAGATAGAAAATCATAAATCCATTCCATACTAACGTGAGCTTTTTCACTAAGCACATACACACTTCCTATGAAAGTTGATGCAACTAGTAACATGGTAACTAATTCTGTTTGCCAAGTAATTGCTCTTTGAAAAAAATATCTCTCAAAAACTAGCTCTACAATTACTAAAATTGATAATAGCAAAGCTAATACTGCAAAAGCACCACAAGCTTTTGCAATAAAATCACAAAATTTAAGATATTTTTTTTTCATAAAAAAACCCCTATTTAATAAGAATAAATAGGGGTTCTTTATATATTATTTTATTTAACTGCTAAAGCCATTTCCATCAGCTTATCACCACCTGGAACTTTATCAGCAAATGCCTTGTGAGATGATTTTTTTGCAATCTCTACCCACGCAGCATGATCTTTTTCGTTCATGTATACTAATTTAACACCTGCAGCTTTATAAGCTTCTTCAAACTTTTTATCTAAGTTTTCAACTTGAGCTGTCATGTATTTTTCAGCAACTTTTCCTGCTTTCATCAAAGCTTTTTGTTGCTTAGAATTTAAAGCATCAAAAGACTTTTTAGACATCAGAATTGGCTCATACATAAACCATAATCCAAATTTTCCTGGAGGTGTTGCACATGAAACTTGTTCATAAATTTTGTAACTCACAAAACTTCCTGAACTAGTATTAGCACCTGTTAATACACCTGTTTGTAAACCAGTATAAATTTCAGATGACGGCATACTCTGTATACCAGCTCCTGCTGCCTCTAACATTTGGTTAAATGCTTTTCCAGCAGCTCTCATCACTTGTCCTTTTGCGTCACTAGGATTTTTAATACATTTTGTTTTTGAAGCAAAACCACCACCTAACCAAGCATCTGATAAAACTACAACACCAGCGTCATTAATGATTTTTTTAATTTCAGTCATCATTGGACCTTTATTAAATCTTAATGCGTGATCATGATTTTTTACAGTTCCTGGCATTAACGTTGCATCAAATTCTGGATGAAATTTAGATGCATATGCTAAAGGAAAAGCAGAAATATCTAACTGACCAGTTGTCATAGGCTTCCACTGTTCTTTTGGTTTATATAATGATTTAGCTGGATAAATTCTGATATCTATTCCAACATTTGCTTTTTTAACCTCGTCAGCAATGATTTGAACCATTTCATGACGTGGATCATAAGATCCATCAGCTCTTGGGGTACCAGGCCATTGGTGACTTGCTTTTAGCGTTACTGCATAAGCAGAACCAATAGTAGTAAAAACAAAAACTAATGAAGTTAAATATAAAGATATTCTTTTAAACATTATTTTTTCCCTCTATTGTTATTTTTAATAATTCAATTAAAGTGAACTTATTAATAAGAGTCAAGTCGACAAAAACTCATATAAGATGAAGTAATATGGATGGACCTTTAAAAAACCTACTGGTAGTTGATTTAACAAGAGTATTAGTTGGTCCTTACTGCACTATGATATTATCTGATTTAGGGGCTAGGGTAATTAAAGTTGAAGCACCTGAAATTGGTGATGACTCAAGAAAATTTGGACCTTTTATAAAAGATTATTCTGCTTATTTCATGTCTCTTAATAGAGGAAAGGAAAGTATTGCGCTTAATTTAAAGAATGATGAAGATAAAAAAATTTTTGAAAAAATTTTATCCAAAGCAGATATTTTAGTTGAAAATTTTAAACCTGGAACTTTAGAAAAATGGGGGTTTGGCTGGAAAGATGTTAATAAGAAATATCCAAAACTAATTTATGCTTCAGCATCAGGGTTTGGTCAAACAGGTCCACTTAAAGAATTACCCGCTTACGACATGGTAGTTCAAGGTATGGGCGGTTTGATGAGTGTTACTGGTCAACCAAACTCTGAACCTACTAGAGTTGGAACCTCAATTGGAGATATTACTGCGGGGCTTTTTACTGCGATCGGTATTAATGCAGCTTTGTATGATAGACAAAAAACTGGAAAAGGAATGTTCATAGATGTTTCTATGCTTGATTGTCAAATAGCTATATTAGAAAACGCTATAGCACGTTATCTATCTAAAAATGAAATTCCAAAACCAATGGGATCAAGACACCCATCAATTGCACCCTTTGAAGCTTTTAAGACACAAGATAGTTACATAATCATTGCTGCTGGAAATGATAAACTTTTTGAAAAACTTTGTAATCTTCTTCAAATCCCAGAAGTAAGTAAAGATCCAAAATTTTCAGACAACTCATCTAGAGCAAAAAATATGGACGAGCTCAAAAAAATTTTAGAGGAAAAATTATTAATTAAAAAAACAAGTGATTGGGTTAGTGAAATGGAAAAAGATAAAATTCCATGTGGACCAATTTTCAATATCAAAGAGGCTGTTGAAAACCCACAAATAGAGTCCAGAAATATGATTGTTAAAGCATTTCACAAAGTTGTTGGAGATTTTAAACTGGCTGGTAACCCAATTAAAATGTCATCTTATAAAGATGAAAAAACAAGAGGTGACATACCTGATTTAGATGAACACCGACAAAAAATTATAAAGGAATTTTGTAATTAATAAATTTAAGAATTTGAAGTGTCAGCATCTTCTGCTGCTTGATCTTCACTTTCAGAGACTTGATCTAAAGATACGTCTCCCTGTTCTGCTTCAGCGTCTTCAGATGTAGGAGCTTCTGGCATTTCTGGCTTAGCTGTCTCAGATAATTCTGCTAAATCATCTTTAGATACTTGAATTTTTTCTGGAGCTTTTCTTGCTCTTTTAGATGGTAAAATAGGTGTTCCACTTTTTGAGATCTCACCTTTATATAAACTTTCAAAATCATCGCCAACATCCTCATCAGCTTCGGCACCATCATCAACCTGTTCTACATGTTTTCTTAATTTATAGACAGCGCTTTCAGTTAAATCATCAACTTTGATATTTTCTTCAGCTATTTCTCTTAAAGCGATAACTGTATTTTTATCGTTATCACGATCTAAAGTTGGTTCTATCCCAGTATTGAGTTGAGTTGCTCTTTCCTTTGCAACCAAAACTAATTCATATGGACTATCTACTTTATCAATACAATCTTCTACTGTAACTCTTGCCATGCCGGTTATCTATAAGCTGTGATTAAAAAAAGCAAGGATTATTTAAATATATTCAGGATTTAACCTGTTTCTAACCACAAACAGAGCAATTAAAGATAAGAAAATATATACAAATGAAATCACTGCTATTTGCTCAATTGTAAAGCCTTTATCAATTAACAATCCAAATAAAGCTGTGCCAAAGGCAGTAGAAAATACCATCAATGCTGTTGTTAATGCTTTAATTGATCCAATGTATTTTACGCCATAAATCTCAGCCCAAGTAGAGGACCCCAATACATTGGCAAGCCCATTTGAAATTCCAATTAAACCAAGGAATATAAAAGCGGAAATAGAAATATTTAAATAAAACAAAACCAACATTGAAATCAACAAAGGTATGTTCATAAAGATTAATAATTTTCTGCTTGTAAATTTATCGATTAAAAAACCAGAGCCCAACAAAGTAATCACTGATAAGACAGAATAAGCCATAAATGATTTTGCTATAACAAATTCACCCCACTCTTTTGACTCTGTTATATATGACTGATAAACAAATACACCTGTAGCAATCCAAGGCATTGCTAACATATTCAAACAAACTATATAAAATCTATAATCTTTTAAAACCTCAACACGTGTCCAATTTTTAATTTCTTTTTCAACAAAATTTTTATCATTTACATCTTCTCTTGAGTCAAAGCTCAGGTTTTTGATTAAGGCAAAAGAAATAAATGGTAAAAAAAATAGAATTAATACAGAAATAGATAGCCAAATATTTTGCCATTCGGTCAACGTCAGTGAATAAACAATTAAAACTGGTAAAATAAATTCTGCAGTTGATAATCCAAACCAACCGATACTTAGAGCTTTGCCCCTAGATTTAGTAAAAAATCTTGAAATCGTTGTAGTTGCTGTATGAGACATTAATCCTTGACCAGAAAACCTCATTAAAAAAACAGCAATAAATAAAAAAACTATCGACGAAATTTTTGAAAAGAAAAAACAAGAAAAAGCTAACAAAAGAGCAACATATAATGCAAATCTAAAAATATTTATGTCATCAATTTTTTTACCAACCCAAATTAAAATAAAGCTGCTTAATAATGTTGCCGACGCATAAATTGAGCCAAATTGTCCATGAGTTATTGAAAGTGTTTCTCTAATACTTGAATTAAATAAACCAAGAAAAAAACTCTGTCCAAAACTAGAAAAAAATGTAAAGATAAAACCAAATATAATTACTTTTAAACTTAAACTGTTAAACATAAAAAATTATGAGCTGTAATGTTGCTTTCATAGGTCTTGGTGTAATGGGCTATCCAATGGCAGGATATATATCAAAAGGTGGTCACAATGTAACTGTTTTTAATCGTACAAAATCAAAAGCAGAAAAATGGGTTGGAGAATACAAAGGTAAAATGGCTGAAACTCCAGCGGATGCAGCTAAAGATGCTGAATATATTTTTACCTGTGTTGGGAATGATAATGACTTAAGAGAAGTAACTTTTGGTGACAAAGGAGCTTTCAAAACAATTAAAAAGGGCGCAGTCTATATTGATAACACTACAGCCTCAGCAACAATTGCTAGAGAAATATATGATTACGCAAAGAAAAATGAATTTGGTGCATTAGATGCTCCTGTATCTGGTGGACAAGCTGGAGCAGAGAATGGTGCATTAACAGTGATGATCGGTGGTGATCAAACTGACTTCGATAAAGCAAAAGACAAAATTGATTGTTATAGTAAAAAAATGAAGTTGCTTGGTAAAGCTGGTTGTGGACAATTAGCTAAGATGGTTAATCAAATTTGTATCGCAGGATTGGTTCAAGGTTTATCTGAAGGAATAAACTTTGGAATGAAAGCAGGGTTAAATATGGAGGATGTAATTGAAGTTATATCAAAAGGTGCAGCTCAGTCTTGGCAAATGGAAAATAGATATAAAACAATGATTGATGATAAATTTGATTTTGGTTTTGCAGTTGACTGGATGAGAAAAGATTTAAAGATTGCAATGGATGAAGCTAAAAATAATGGTTCATTATTACCTGTAACAGAACTTGTAGATAAGTTTTATGGAGAAGTACAAGGGTTGGGGGGTAATCGTTGGGACACCTCAAGCTTAATTAAAAGATTTAGAAAGTAATGTATGCAACCGGCATACTATGAAAATTTCGAGGAAATTCAAAATAAGTATTGGTCTATGCTCGATGATGCTGTAACTAATAGAGCTTCTCCTTTTAGAATTCCTGTCTTTATTTGTGCCCACCAAGATGAGGTAGATGGAAGAATTATTGTTCTAAGAAAATCAGATAGAGCAAACAATCTATTACAATTTCATACCGATTTAAGATCACCAAAAGTAGAAATTCTTAAGAAAAATAATAACGCTTCTCTAGTTTTCTACGATAAAGAAGAAAAGATACAATTAAGAATAAAAGTTGAGTGTGAAATAAATAATCAAAATTCTACGACTGAAGAATCTTGGAAAAAAACTCAACATATCAGTAGAAGATGTTATCTAACTGATAGTCCTCCAGGAACTGCATCGGAAAATCCAACGTCAGGAATGATATCTAAATTAGAAGATTTTGATTATACAATGGAACAAAGCGAAGAAGGTTACAAAAACTTTACAGTAATAAAATGTAAAATAAAGTCTATTGAATGGTTGTATCTTGCAGCAAAAGGACATCGAAGAGCAAAGTTTGATGCTGAAAGCAACAAAAATAGTTGGTTAGTGCCATAGAATAAGATATAAAAATTCCTAATGGATTTTCAAACCTCAGTAAAAACTTGTTTTAAAAAATATGCAATCTTTTCAGGAAGAGCATCAAGGTCTGAGTTTTGGTGGTTTGTCTTGTTTGGATTTCTTGGTGGTATTATTACTTGGATCATTGATGTAATGATATTTAATTATCCTGCTGAAGCAAATGGACCGGCAAGTTTAATATTTTCTGTTATTTTAATATTACCATCATTTGCGGTTGGAGCGAGGCGTTTGCACGATACTGACAAGACAGGTTGGTGGCAATTACTATGGATAACAGTAATTGGTGGATTATTAATTATTATATGGCAAGCAACCTTAGGAGAAAAAAAGAAGAATCGTTATGGTCCACCTACTAAGAAATAATATAAATTTTTAAAAAATTGATTTAGAATATTTTTTCCAATTATCTTGATAGTGCTTTGTGTTTTCAAAAACTGCTTTCTTTTCTTCTTCAGTGACCTCTCTTACAACTTTACCAGGTGAACCTATTACCAAAGAGTTATCTGGTATCTCTTTGTTTTCAGTAATTAAAGCTTTTGCACCTATGATGCAATTTTTTCCAATCTTAGCGTTATTGAGAATCACTGCACCAATTCCAATTAAACTATTGTCCCCTATCGTGCATCCATGAAGCATAACCATATGACCTATAGTTACATCTTTACCAACTTTAATGGGATATCCTGGATCGGTATGCAAAACACATCCATCTTGAACATTTGATCCCTCGCCAATATGAATATTTTCAATATCTCCTCTTAGAGTTGCATTAAACCAAACACTTGTATTTTTTTCTAAAGTAACATCACCTATAACGACCGCATTAGGTGCTACCCAATTTTCGCCAGAGTTTTTTGGTTTTTTATCTTTTAAATCGTAAAACATAATTTATATATTATTACATTATGCCAATACAAACTCCAATATGTGATTTCGGTCAAAAGGCTCATGACTTTAAGCTTAAATCAACTGATAATAAAATTTTATCTTTAGAAGATATTAAAGGTGAAAATGGAACCTTAATAATGTTTATTTGCAACCATTGTCCCTATGTTAAAGCAGTTACAAAAGATATAGCCGAGGATACTAAAAAATTGAAAGATTTAGGAATTAACACTGTAGCAATCTGTGCCAATGATGCTGAGAATTATCCAGAAGACTCGTTTGAAAATATGATTGAATTTGCAAAAAAACATCAATTCAGTTTTCCATATTTAGTTGATGAAACACAAGAGATAGCCAGAACTTATGATGCGGTATGTACTCCAGATTTTTTTGGATATAACAAAAATTTAGAGCTTCAATATCGAGGTAGATTAAGAGAATTAAAAAATTTAGTTCCTGTTAGAGATGGTGATAGTGATTTATTTAATGCAATGAAACAAATTGCTGAAACTAGTAAAGGACCTGAAAATCAAACTCCTAGTGCTGGCTGTAGTATTAAGTGGAAAAATAGTTAATGTATTTAATCGTTACAAGATCTTTTCCACCAGAAGTGGGTGGTATGCAAAGTTTGATGTGGGGTTTGGCAAAAGAAATGTCTAAAAACTTTATGATCAAAGTTTTCGCTGATTACTACGAAAATCATAAAGAATTTGATAAAAAAGAAAATTTTTCAATTGATAGAGTTGGTGGAATTAAATTCCTAAGAAAGATTAGAAAAGCACAGCTAATTAATGAATATTTAAAAGAAAGTAAAGTTCAAGGTGTTATAGCTGATCATTGGAAAAGTTTAGAATTAATAGAAACCAATAAAAAAAAGTATTGTTTAATTCATGGAAAAGAAATCAATCACACTAAAGGAAGCTCTTTAAATAAAAGAGCAAACAAAGTTTTAAATAGTGTTGAAAAAGTAATAGCAAATTCTGAATATACAAAAAATTTAGCTATTCAAAATGGTGTAGAACAAGAAAAAGTTGTTGTGATAAATCCAGGAATTAGCCCTGCCCAAGAATTAAATAAGACGTCGTTAACTAAAGTTGAAAGCTTACTTAAAACAAAATCACCACGTTTAATTACAGTTTCAAGATTTGATAAAAGAAAAAATCATGAAAAAGTATTGATGGCTCTGAGAAACTTAAAACAAATTTATCCAAATATTATTTACATTTGCATTGGCTATGGAGAGGAAGAACAAAATTTAAAAGATTTGGTAAATGAACTTGATTTAAGTGGGCAAGTTATGTTTTTTAAAGAAATAACTAATGACCTTAAAAATGCTTTAGTGGCAAAATCAAATATTTTTGTTATGCCATCGGTAAAATATAAAAGCTCAGTTGAAGGTTTTGGTATAGCTTATATAGAAGCTGCACAATACGGAGTTCCTTCACTAGGTGGTGTTGATGGTGGTGCAGCAGATGCAATTCAACATGATAAAACTGGATTAATTTGTGATGGAAATAACCTAGATGATATTTATTCATCATTAAATTCTATGATTGAAAATAAAAAATATTTACATTTTGGTAAAAATGCTAAAGAGTTATCATCTAAATTTGATTGGTCCAATACTATTGATGAGTATAAAAAAGTTTTAGTTTAAGATTTCTTTTTCGTAAAAGTTTTATAAATATGCCAAAGAACAATTAGAATCGTTGTAACCAATATACAGACTGTAAGAGTTCTGTCCCATAGAAACTCCCAAGATCCATTACTTAAAAGTAATGATCTTCTTAGATTTTCCTCCATCAAACCCCCAAGAACGAACGCTAGTATTAAAGGTGGCATGGGAAAATCATAAAGTCGTAAAAATGTTGCAACAACTGCTATGCCAATCATTAAATAAATGTCGAAATTATTAAATGACATCACATAAATTCCTGTAATAGAAAAAAATAAGATTAATGGAATCAAATAATTTTTTGGTACTGCAAGAATTCTAGCGATGTAGGGAATTAATGGTAAATTTAATATTAATAATATTACCATTCCAATATACATCGACATTATCACTGACCAAAAAATTTCAGGATTAGTCATATAAAGTCTTGGACCTGGCTGAATACCAAAGCCCAAAAGTGCACCAAGCATGACCGCTGTAGTTCCACTACCCGGTATACCCAAAGTTAACATTGGTACAAAAGAACCTGAGCATGCTGCATTATTTGCTGTTTCAGGTGCAGACAATCCATTCACACTTCCTTTTCCAAATTTTTCTTTTTCTTCATCTTTAACTAAATTTCTTTCCATTCCATAAGCTAAGAATGATGCAATAGTGGCACCCGCACCAGGTAATACTCCAATCAAGAAACCAATAACTGAGGATCTTGGAATAGTTCGATACATTTTACCTCGTTCTTCTTTATTAATTCTTATTGATCCAAGTTCTGTTAATGAAACTTGTTTTGCTGCTGATGTTGGATCATTTCGCTTTAATATGATTGTTAAGGCTTCGCTCATAGCAAAAGTTGACATAACTACTAAAACAAAGCTTATTCCATCTGTTAAATTCATGTTATCAAAAGTAAATCTTGTAATATCAGACAAAGAGTCTTGACCAACAGATGCTAGCATCAAACCAAGCACAACCATCATCATTGCTTTTAAGAATTGTCCTTTAGATGAAAAAGCTGCAATTGCCGTTAACCCTAAAATCATTAATGCGAAATAATCTGGCGATCTAAAAGATAAACTTACTTTTGATAAACTTGGAGCCATAAACAATAAATAAATTGCTGATAGTGTTCCACCTGCAAATGAACTCCAGGCTGCGATAGCTAATGCTTTACCGGCTTTTCCTTGTTGTGCCATTGGATATCCATCAAAAGAAGTTGCGACAGTTCCTGGAACTCCTGGTGCATTTAACAAAATAGAGGAAGTAGAACCACCAAATACTGCCCCATAATAAACTCCAGCCATTAAAATCAAGCCCGTTGCAGGATCAAAACCATAAGTAATTGGTATCATTAAAGCAATCGCTGTCATGGGACCTAAACCAGGTAACATTCCAATAATTGTTCCAAAGAAACAACCAATCATCACCATAAAAATGTTTTGAAATGATAATGCTGTAGTTAAACCAATTAATATTCCTTCTGTCATCCCATCACTCCAATAGATTTTAAAAAGGGATCCCTTAAATAAATTTCAAGAACTCCGTGAAGCAAATACATAAATCCAGCAACAAATGGAAAAGAAAGTAAAAACATTAAGACCCATCTTCTCTCACCTAAAAAGTAATAAGAAGCAAATAAAAATAAGGATGTAGTTAAAAAGTAACCCACTTTTAAAATTGTTGCCCCGTAGATAATTGCAATTACAATTAGTAATGCTGTTTTTTTGTATTCTAAAGTTCTATGTTCAACTTTTATAGTATCTGGATCTGGTAAGATTAATTTTAAACCAGAAAAAAATAAACCAGCATATCCTAAATAAATTGGAAATGTTCTTGCATTAAATGGTGCATTTTCATCGAACGCAAAAACTTGTATTTGATAAGCTGTATATAAATAGAATGCTGAGAAAATAAAAAAGAGCAGTGATATAATTTTTGTCGTATTTATATTCACTGCTCTTTAAATTAATTAATCCAGAGGATTAAATTACTCCTAGTTTCTTCATAAGAGCTGTCATTTCTTTTGTTTGAGTTTTTAAAAACTTAACAAACTTTTTGTCTGGGTTATAAATATTTACCCAAGCATTTCTTGCTCTTACTGCTTCCCATTCAGGAGTTTTTTGTACATCGCCTAACATTTTAGCAATAGCTTTTTTATCTTTGCTACTCATGCCTGGAGGACCAAAAAATCCTCTCCAGTTTACGAATTGTACATCATATCCTTGCTCTTTAAGTGTAGGTGCATCAGGTGCATCACCAACTCTATCAGGCGCAGTTATACCAATAATTCTTACTTGGTCTCTTGCTCCCATTAATTCACCTAAACCTGTAGATATAATTTGAGTTTCTCCAGATAAAAGTCCAGCTAGTGCTTTTCCACCTGCATCATAAGGAATATAAGCTACAGCATTTGGATCTGCACCAGCAGCTTGAAATGCTAAAGCACCAATTAAATGGTCCATACTTCCTCTAACAGAACCACCAGCCATTTTTATTGAACTAGGGTTTGCTTTATATGCATCAACAACATCTTTAAAGTTTTTGAAAGGTGAGTCTTTTGCAACTGCAATTGCACCATAGTCACCAATTACTCCAGCAATCGGCACAACATCTTTATAAGATAAAGTTCCACTTCCACTGACATAACCTTTGTGTCTTGTAATTGATCTCAAAACTAGTGGAGTTGATTGAACTAAGATTGTATTTTCCGGCTTAGTATTAATCATGTAAGCAAGAGCTTTTCCACCACCACCACCTGACATATTTTCAAATGATGCGCTTTTTAAAAATCCAGCTTTTGTCAAAGCTTCTCCAGTACCTCTAGCAGTTCCATCCCAACCACCACCAGCACCACCACCAATTACAAAGTGTAACTTTTCAATTGCAATTGAGTTGACTGTAGTTGTTGATAATAAAAGAGCGGCAGAGAATAAAACTGAAAAAAAAGATTTAATTAGTTTCATTATTTCCTCTCGTTGTTATAGTTAATTACATAGATTAAACATACTTTTAGTAATCTAGTCAACAACCAAAGATAGAGCACATGCAGAACGTGATTCCCTTTAACCGAGAAAGTTTTGGGCAATTATTATCAAAAAAATTTTTATTAGTTATTGTGATCTCTATTCCCAGTGCGATTGTCGCTGATTTTTTTAAGGTCCCCCTTGCATGGATGATTGGTCCAATGATAGCAACCTCTTTGATTGCCCTAAAAGGTTTTCAAGTAATAATGCCAAGATTAGCCCTGAGCTCAATCTTAATCATTTTAGGATTACATATTGGAAACTATATTGATCAAAATTTACTTAATCAGATGGTTAATTGGATTTGGACCACAATTATAATGTTTTTTTATATTGTTATTAGCATTCTAATTGTTTCTAAATATTTACAAAAATTTTCTAATTACAAAGAAAAAACATCTATATTTTCTGCAGCTCCAGGTGCTTTAGGACCATTAATGATTTTAGCAGAGTATGAAAAATCAGATTTATCTCAAGTAGCTACAGCTCATTTAATTCGATTAATAATTATAATAACTTTATTTCCTTTTATAATAGTTAGTCTCTACCCAGCTGAAGCTTTAGAATTAGAAAAATTTGATTACATGTCTCAAAACCATTGGGAATTAATTATATTAATTATTGTCTCGTTAGTATTCATATTTTTTTTTGATAAATTTAAAGTTCCAGCTGCTCTCTTATCTGGAACGTTGGTTGCAAGTGGGGTTTTGCAAATATCCGACATCGCATCATACAAATTACCTGATGCATCAATAAATTTTTGTTTATTAATTTTGGGAGCTTCTGTTGGATGTAGGTTTGCAAATAAAACATTTAAAGAAGTGGCAAATAACTCTTTTCATGGATTAGTTGCAACTATACTTTTAGTTTTATTAGGTCTGATTGCAGCATACGTTGCAACATTTTTTGTAGATAATAACATTTTATCACTTATCCTATCCTTTTGCCCTGGAGGTATTTATGAGGTGGCGGTAATAGCGATTGCTTTTGACCTTGAGCCAGATTTTGTTGCTTTTCATCATATTATAAGATTGTTATTTATACTCTTTGTTGTGCCAGTGATTTTAAGAATAATTGAAAAAACTAGGTTAAAGAATTAGATAATCTTTCAAAAACTCTTTCAGCACTTAAGTTTTTTAGATCCGTAACTTCAATTGGTTTAAAATTTTCTCTTTCAATACTTACTTTGTACGCTGTTGTATGTTTACCGAATAATGTAAGACCTTTGGCTCCTACATGAGCAGCTATGTGCGCAGGACCAGTATCATTTGCAACAACAAATGAACTATCTTTTATCAAGCCAGTAAGTTGAGAAATATCTAGCGCTCTTCCATTATCCAGTAAAGCTAATGCATTAATATTTTTTGCATCACTGATTTCAGTTGGTCCAGGAGCTGTAATAACTTTATATTCTTCACCATACTTATTCGATATTAAATCAATAAGCTTGTTGTAATAAGGCCATTTTTTAATCGTTAAATGAGGTGAACAGAAAGGAAATAATAAAATATATTTTGTTATTTTATAAAAGTTTTTAATTTCACTTATGTCTGTAGCAGCCCAATTAAAATCTGGCCTTAGTGTATTCAATGTACTTAATCCTGAGTCTTTCAATTGATATTCAAATCTTTCGAGAACAGAATTTTTGTCAAATTCACTTTTATTTTTTCCTGCTGGTAAAGTCGTTGCTGAGCTAGACCATATTTCCTTACCTGCTTTTGGAAAAAGAATATTCTTATAAAAATTAGTTCTAGATGAATTTTGCAAGTCAAAAACTTTAGAAAAATTATGTTTTTTTATTTCACGCATTAAAAAATATAAATATATTAAATTAAACCTAGGTAGTCTTTTGTCTAAAATAACATTATGAATAAATGGATTTTTTTTGAATAAATCAATAAATGGTTTTGTAGTAAGAAGATGAATTTGATCATTTTTATGATTTTCAGATATATCTTGAATAGCACCACTAGCTTGAGATATATCTCCTAAAGATCCATGTTTGATAATTAGTATATTAGACATATTTATAACAAGATAACATAGTATTAAATTTTATGAATAAAATTATAGTAGAAGTTTCAGTTGGAGAACTTTTAGATAAAATTTCAATTTTAGAGATTAAAAAAGAAAAGATAAAAGATGCTGAAAAATTAAAATTCATTAATAACGAACACTCTATTCTTAAAAATCAGTTAGATGAAAATATCAAATCTGATGAAAAGCTGAATAATCTTTACCAATCTCTTAAAGAAATTAACTCAAAACTTTGGGTTATTGAGGATGATAAAAGACAATGTGAGAAAGAAAAGGATTTCGGAGAAAAATTTATTAAGCTTTCAAGAGATGTTCATTTTCTAAATGATGATCGGGCAAAAATTAAATTAGAGATTAACAATCACACTGGATCAACTATCAAAGAAATAAAAGAATACACCAGTTATTAAATCATTAATGGGACTTCATTTTTCAAAAGAGGAATTTAAAGTTAGAAAATCGAAGGTTTTAGGCTCCATGAAAGATCAAAACATTGACGCTTTATTAATGTTTAGACAAGAGTCTATGTATTGGTTAACTGGTTATGACACATTTGGATATGTTTTTTTTCAAACATTAATTTTAGATAAAAAAGGAAACACAATATTACTGACTAGAGCTCCAGATTTAAGACAGGCACAAAATACATCCAATATTAAAGATATAAGAATTTGGGTTGATAAAGATGGATCGAACCCAACCGATGATCTTAGAGTTATTTTGGATGAGCTCAATCTTAAAGGAAAAAAATTAGGAATTGAATATGAGGCTTATGGATTGACTGGAAAAAATACATTGAAGCTCAATAAGTCTTTAGAGAATTATTGTTCTGTTGAAGATAAATCAGACTTAATAACAAAGTTAAGAGTAGTGAAATCCAAAGAAGAAATTGTTTATGTAAAAAAAGCTGCAGAACTGGCTGATCAAGCTTTGGATGAAGTTTGGAAATATGCCAAAGCAGGTGTGAATGAGTCTAAGATTTTAGCTGAAATGAATAAAGTTATATTTGAGGGAGGCGGAGATTATCCTGCAAATGAATTTATTATTGGTTCAGGAAAAAATGCTCTTCTTTGCCGTTATCAATCAGAGAAACAAACTTTAAAAGCTCAAGATCAATTAACTATAGAATGGGCTGGTACTTATAGACATTACCATTCAGCAATGTTTAGAACAATTCCTATAGGTAAAGCAGATCCTAAACATCATAAAATGCATGAGGCGTGTGTTGAAGCGTTAAAGAATTGTGAACATAAATTAAAACCTGGAAATAAAATTGGAGAGGTTTTTGATATTCACGCAAAAACCTTTGATGATCTTGGTTTTAATAAAGCAAGAATGAATGCATGTGGCTATTCTTTGGGTACTACTTTTGCTCCAAATTGGATGGATTGGCCAATGTTATATACGGGAAATCCATATGTGATTGAGCCTGGAAATGTTTTTTTTATGCATATGATATTAATGGACTCGGAAAATCAATTAGCAATGAACTTAGGTGAAACTTATTTAGTCACTGAGCAAGGTAACGAAAGACTTGGTAAACAAAAAATTGATTTAGTTGTGCTTTAATTAAAGCTGTATTTCTTTTCTAAAAACTTAATCACATTATGGATTATAAAGGTCATAAATAGATAAATACCACCAGCAACAATAAATACCTCAATTGGTTTAAAAGTTGTTGAAATTATATATTTTGCAACACCTGTAAGGTCCATTATGGTGACTGTGCTTGCTAAAGAAGTTCCCTTCATCATTAGGATAATTTCATTTCCATAAGCTGGTAAAGATTGTCTAATAGCGATAGGAATTTGAATTTTATAAAAGATTACTTTATTTGAAATACCCAAACTTTTACCTGCCTCTATTATTCCAGGTTTAATAGTTTGAAATGCGGATCTCAATATCTCTGAAGTGTAAGCACCCGTGTTTAGAGCAAAAGCAATTATTGCACACCAATACGGTTCTTTTAAGATTACCCATAAAACTGTCGATCTTAAATATTCAATTTGACCTAATCCAAAATAAATAATGAATATCTGTACTAAAAGTGGTGTACCTCTAAAAACATACGAATATCCATATGCAAATCTATTGATAAATATATTTTTATTTAATCTTAGAATTGCAAAAAATAAGCCAATGAATAATCCAATTATTAAAGAAACTGAAAGAAGTTTTAAAGTTATTACAGCAGCATTTAGCAACTTTGGAAAACTATTAATCATTAATTCAAGATCCATTAGTACCCCCTACTATATTTAACTTCTAATCTGTTAATTAATTTCATGCTTACAAAAGTAAGTAGTAAATACAAAACTGCAGCAAATGAATAAAAGAATAATGGATCTCTCGTTGATCCAGCAGCAATATAAGATTGTCTCATGATTTCAACTAAACCTGTAACTGAAATTAGAGAAGTGTCTTTTAGAGTTATCTGCCAAACATTACTTAGATTTGGAATAGCTAATCTTAATGTTTGAGGTAAAATAATTTTAAAAAATTTTCCAAATTTATTTAAACCTAAAACATTGGCAGCTTCGAACTGGCCTTTATCAATTGATTGAATTGCTCCCCTAAAAACTTCAGTTGAATAAGCACCAGAAATTATTCCAATTGCAAATGCACCTGTGATAAATGCATTTATTTCAATGTACTCATTATAACCAAATATTGATGCAACAAACATAACTGCACCAGTTCCACCAAAAAAGAAAAGGTAAATTACTAATAATTCTGGAACACCTCTTATTATAGTTGTGTAAGAATTAGCTATGAAATTCAAAAACTTATTTTTAGATAATTTTAATGGAGTAAAGATTAACGCAAAAAGAAAACCTGTAATCATTGCTGTAACTGAAACAGCTATCGTCATTAGAGTGGCACGAAATAACTCGTCACCCCAACCAGTATCTCCAAATGCTAGAAGTTCCATATAGATTGGCGACTATACATTATAGTCGCCAAATCTAAAATTAATTACATAGAGGCATCAAAACCAAACCATTTAGTAGCTATTCTACTAATGTCTCCGTTTTTTCTAGCCTTCTCGATTGCTTTGTTAAATGCTTTTAATAATTCAGTGTCATCTTTTCTAATTCCAACTCCAACACCATTACCAAATGCTCCACCTGAAAAAGTTGGTCCTACAAGAACAACTGGTTTACCAGATTTTTCAGCATAATCTGTAAAAGCAACTGCAGCTGCTAATGCAACATCGCATCTTCCTGATGCTAAATCTAAGTTGACTTCATCTTGAGTTTTGTAAGTTCTTAGATTTATTTTTCCAACATCACCAGATTCTAAAAAGTTTTGGTGAATAGTTGCTGTTTGTGTACAAACAGTTTTACCAGCAAGTGCACCTGTTAAAGTTTTTAAAGTTTTTTTAACACCTGAACCACCTAAAGTAAGATTGATCCCCTCTGGAGTATCCATACCTTCAAGGTCAGAACCTTTCATAACTGCTAAAGATGCAACTTCATCTGCATAACCTTGAGAAAAGCTAATAGCTTTCTGTCTTTCAGCAGTAATAGACATACCTGCCATAATTGCATCAAATTTTCTCATAATTAAAGCTGGTATCATTCCATCCCAATCTTGTTCAACTATCTCACATTGTTGTCCAATATATCTGCAAAGTGTGTAAGCTAATTCGACTTCAAATCCAATTAATTTACCTGATGCATCTTTAGAATTCCATGGAGGATAAGCACCTTCTGTTCCAATTTTAATTTTATCAGCATTAACATTTCCAATAATCAATAATGAAAATAAAACTGAAAAAATAGTTTTTTTAAATATATTCATCATTCTCTCCTTTAATAAAAAAATATTATTTCACAAATCAGAGACTTTAAAAAGAAAAAACTAATGATTTATTGAAGACGAGAAATTCCAAGAACAATCAAAACTGGGTACATAAACCCTAGATAATTTGGTATTTCCAAAATGATGATGAAAAACATTCATCCAATTTTCAACTTGAAGAGGTTTTTTATCTTGGCTGCCAACTTGTGCTGTGATCACACCCTTTGGTTTTAATATTCTTACTAAAGAGTCCATATTTTTTGCAGCCAAATCTATACAAAACTGATCATCATTTAAATCTACAAAAATATGATCGTATGTATCGTCTTTTACTAATTTAATACTATGAAACGCATCTCCCCAAACACATTTAACTGAATTTTTTTCTGTGGCTTTTTTTCCAATGTCCCCTAAATGTTTATTACAAACTTCAACTACCTCAGGATCAAGCTCATACCAATCGATAAAATTAAATTTTTTAGATATGCATTCTCTGGCAACGCCTCCATCACCACCACCAATGATTGCAGCTCTTTCATTGTTTTTATTTAATTTCAACCCTGCTCCCACAAATGTTGAGCTATACAAATGTTCATCAGACTCAGCTACTTGAATTTCACCATCAATAAACAATGATTTACCAAATTGCTCTAACTCTAAAATCTCGATATGTTGACCCACTTTTGATTTAAAATCTTCTAAAACTTCATTTACAACATATGATTTTTGTAAACCTGGTGAGCTGTAAATATCGTGATAAAGAGATCTTGTGTCTCTGTTAAATTCCTTTTTTACAATTCTTTTGTGCTTAAATTCTTTTTTAACAATATCAATCGCTACTGAGGGACTGATTTTTCCACAAGTAAAGAAATCAAAACTTATAATTCCTTTTTCAGGAAATGTATGAAAACTGATGTGACTTTCAGCTAATAGTGCAAGAATTGTAAAGCCCTGTGGTTCAAACTTATATTTTGATATATTTAAGATTGTAACTTTAGCTACTTTAGCAATCTCTTTAATAATTCTTTCATAAACTGACGGATCATATTCTTTATCAGTACCAATTATATCTAAAGTAATGTGCTCCCCTACTTTTATCATATTACCCTTTTTTATAATTTCTAGCTTTTTCCAAAACTTTTTTCATTTCTTCTAATGAAAGAATCTTTGGCTCTCCTAACTTTAGTGCAATAGTGTATTGATGACAAATATTTTCTATCTCTTGTGCTAGTTCAAATGCTTGGTCTAAATTTTTTCCAAAAGCAACCTGTCCGTGATTAGACATCAAACAGGCACTTCTATTTTCTAAAGCTTTAATTACATTTTGTGAAAGTTCTTTTGTCCCAAAAGTAGCGTATTCAGCACATTTAATGTCTTCTCCTCCTGCAAGAGCAATCATGTAATGAAACGGAGGTATGGATTTTCCGTGTGAAGATACAGCTGTTGCGTGTGGAGAATGTGCATGAACAATTGCTTGGGCATCTTTTTTATTAACATAAATATCTCTATGAAATCTCCATTCGGAAGATGGTTTGTTCACTGAGTCGTTATCTACTGCTTCTTCATTTAAACCCATAAAAACAATATCTTCTGGCTTTAATGTTTCATATTTTTTTCCTGATGGAGTAATTAAATAACCTTGAATATTATCTTGTTCTGCTCTCAAAGATATATTTCCTGATCGTAGCGGTGAAAGATTTGTAGAGTTCAATTTTAGAGAATGCTCAATAATTTGATTTCTTTGGTCTAAATTCTTCATTTAAATAATTCTTTTAGTCCTCTTTCTGATGCTTCACATATGCCTTTTTCGGTAATTAATCCTGTAACATATTTTGCTGGAGTTACATCAAAAGCCAAATTCATAGCTTTACTTTTTTTTGGATAAATTTGTATTTTCTTTATATTTCCTTTTTCATCTAAACCTTCTACATGAGATAATTCCTCTGAATTTCTCTCCTCAATTGGAATATCTTTATGATCTTTTATATTCCAGTCAATTGTTGAGCTTGGTAGTGCAACATAAAAAGGAATTTTGTTATCGTGAGCTGCTAATGCTTTTAGATAAGTTCCAACTTTATTACAAACATCTCCATTGGCTAGAGTTCTGTCTGTTCCAACAATACACATATCAACCTCTCCTCTTTGCATCAAAATTCCACCTGTGTTATCTGCAATGATTGTGTTCTTAATTCCCTCTTCATTTAATTCATAAGAAGTAAGATTTGCCCCTTGATTTCTTGGTCTAGTTTCATCTGCCCATACATGAATAGGAATTCCTTTTTTGTGTGCATGATAGATTGGAGAAGTTGCGGTCCCCCAATTTATTGTTGCAAGCCAACCTGCATTACAATGAGTTAAGATATTAACTGTATCTTTTTTTTTATTATAAATTTCCTCTATTATTTTAAGACCATTTAATCCTATATTTTCACAAAATTTTATATCTTCTTCGCATATATCTTTTGCTTCATTAAGAGCTATTTCTAAAATTTTATCACTATTTAAACCCGATAATTTACTCATCATTCTATCAACAGCCCATTTTAAATTTATTGCTGTTGGTCTTGAACTTATTAATTCATCTGCAGATTTTTTCAAAAATGATTGATCATTATTTTCAATAATTGCCAAAACTAATCCATAAGCTGCTGTAGCACCTATCAAGGGTGCCCCTCTTACTTCCATAATTTTTATAGCATTAATTGCATCTTTAACTGTCTTTAGATCCTTTATGATAAATTGATGTGGTAGTTTTGTTTGATCAATAATTTTTACAACATTATCCTCAAACCAAATAGTACGATAATCTTTTCCTTCTATTCTCATTTATTTAGAACTCTACCCGCAACTGTTTTAAGTTTATCTATAGTTTTTTTTGTTCTTTTTTCTGGTGCAGTAATAATAGCAACATCTAAACAATTATTTGTTGGATCTTGAGAATCAATATGATTTTCAAAATTTTCTATCAAATTTTTAATCATATTTTTTGCTTTAGCCGCATTTCCTAAAAGAACTTTTATTACTTGTTGCACATCTACATTTTCATGATCTGGATGCCAACAATCATAATCAGTTACCATTGAAACAGATGCGTACCTAATTTCTGCTTCTCTAGCTAATTTAGCTTCTGGCATATTAGTCATACCAATTACATCAGCTTTCCACGATCTATAAAGATTGGATTCAGCTAAAGTTGAAAATTGCGGCCCTTCCATTACTACATAAGTTCCGCCTCTTTGATATTCTATTTTTTCTTTCTTAATAGCTTCTTCACACGCATTCATCAGACCATTTGATGTTGGATGAGCCATAGAAACATGGGCAACGATTTCGTCGTCAAAAAAAGTTTTATTTCTTGCAAAAGTTCTATCTATAAATTGATCAACAATTACAAATTTACCTGGCGGTAAATCTTCTTTTAAAGATCCAACAGCTGATACAGAAACAATGTCAGAAACACCTAATTGTTTTAACGCATCAATATTAGCTCTAAAATTTATTTTTGAAGGTGGAATAAAATGCCCCCTTCCATGTCTTGGTAAAAAATAAACCTCTTTATTTTTATATTTTGTCTTTAAAATTTGATCTGAGGGTTTCCCCCAGGGAGTTTGTAAATCAACTAACTCTCGATTTTCAAATTCCTCAACATCATATAAACCGCTTCCACCAATGATTGCTAATTTATTTATTGTCATCTTAAAATATTTTAATTAATTATTAATATATAATTTAACCTTATGAATTTAAAAGATTTTATTAGATCAATTCCAGATTATCCAAAAAAGGGGATATTATTTCGAGATATAACAACATTAATTAAAAATGAAAAAGCATTTTCTGAAACAATAAATCAGATAGTTGAGAGGAGTAAAAAAGTAAAATTTGATAAAATTGCAGCTATTGAATCAAGAGGCTTTGTCTTTGCTTCTGCTGTTTCATACATACTAAAAAAACCATTTGTGATGCTTAGAAAGAAAAATAAATTACCAGCTGATGTTCACTCAATAGATTTTGAACTCGAATATGGTACTGCTACAATAGAGGTGCACAAAGATTCTATTGATGAAAATGATGAGGTTTTAATTATTGATGATTTAATCGCAACTGGTGGTACTGCTGAGGCAGCAGCTAAGTTAGTTGAAATTTCAAAAGGAAAAGTTGCTGCTTTTATTTTTGTTATTAATTTGTTTGATCTCAATGGCACGGACAAATTAGTAAAAAAAGGTTATAAAGTTGAAAACTTAATTGATTTTCCAGGTCATTAAAAATGGAAAGATTAAATAAAATTTCTAAAATATTTAACAAAATCTATTACAACCTTTTCGTCGAAAATTTTAAAGGTAAACTTCATTACAATTTTCCACAAAATTATTTTCGTTGGGATCTTATTGAATATTTGATTAATAAATATGGATATTCTGATTACTTGGAAATAGGCTGTGATCAAGATCAGTTGTTTTCAAAAATTAAGATACAAAATAAAGTTGGTGTAGATCCAAGTAGTGGTGGGAATGTGAGAAAAACAAGTGATGAATTTTTTAAGAAAAATAAAAATAAATTTGACATAGTTTTCATTGATGGCCTTCATACTTATGATCAAGTAAAAAAAGATATTTTAAATTCAGTAAATTGTTTAAAAGAAAATGGTATTGTCTTGGTTCACGATTGTATGCCTGATAGTCTAAGTAAACAAGCTGTTCCGAGATACAGGATGATATGGAATGGGGATGTTTGGAAAGCAATAGTTGACTTGAGACAAAGAGAAGATTTAGAAATTTTTACATGTGAAATGGATCAAGGTATAGGAATAATAAAAAAAGAGAAAAATACCTCAATCTTGGAAATTAAAAAACCTGCGAGAAATCTAAAGTTTAAAGATTACTATGCAAATTACAAAAAATTTCTAAGAGTAATAAGTGTAGAAGAATTAAAAGAGAAATATTAAATTTCTTTATTTTTCCACGTATCTGGAGTTAAATCATTATCAATCTCAATAGTTAAACGATAATTGAAATCTTTGGGTCCTCTTTTTTTTATATAATCGTAAGTTTTTTTAACACCATCACTCAAACTCACTTTTGTCTCGTAATTTAGTAATTTTCTTGCTTTATCTGCAGAACAAGTAGCATGCTTAACCTCTCTTGGCCTGTCCTCTTTGTAAACCGCCTCAAAGTTTGAACCAGTTATGTTAGAACAAATTTCAACCACTTTGTTAACAGTCACAAATTCTTCATCAGGTCCTATGTTAATTACTTGTTTATTTAAATTTTTTTGATCTAACATAGGAATTAGGCAGCTTAAACAATCATCAATATATGAAAAGCATCGTTTTTGCTCACCATCACCATAAACTATTGGTGGTTTTCCCTGTAGCATTCTATTTAAAAAAATAGATACCACATTTCTATATGGATCAGTGTAAATTTGTCTAGGACCTATGATATTATGAGGAACAGCAATTACCCACTCTATATTATTTAAATCACAAAGATTCTTTAATACATCTTCTGCTGCCACTTTAGAAATGCCATAGGGGTCAACAGGTTTAGGACTCATATCTTCTGTGAAGGGTGTTTGTTGGTCTCCATATCTTGCCATTGATGAACAAAAAATTATTCTTTTTACTTTTTCATTAACTGCTGCTGAAAAAATTGAAACTGAAGCAAGGTAATTATTTTTTGTGATTTCATAAGGTGAAAATACTGATAAACCCTCATGAGCTGTTGCTGCACAATGATAAACAATATCAATATTTTTCATTATTTTTTTTACTTTCGAAAAATCACTGCAATCTAAATTATGAAACTCTATATCTTTATGTATATTATCCTCATAACCACCAATCATATTATCTACACCAATAATTTTATGTCCAAGATCTAATAATTTTTCTGACAAATGTGAACCTAAAAAACCTGCTACACCAGTGATTAGAATATTGTATTTAGTAGTCATTAAAAATCTAAATTATTATACATTTAAAGCTTAGGTCTATACCATGATTTTTTTAATAAAACAGAATTAATAATACCTGATAATCTGTGTTTATAAATTTCACTTTTATACTTTTGGAATGTTATTAAAAAAATTATGAATTTTATTAAAGATGAAGATAATTTCGGCAGAATTTTAATCATTGCAGTTAAGTATCCGTAATGTTTTTTATGAAAATAAAATGTTGACCACATCCAGTGCCAATTTCTAGAAAGCTCCATGGGTTTCTCAATTTCTGAATTATGTGATGTGCCACCTAAATGGCTTACTTTGATTGTGGGATCTATAAAAATTTTTGAATTATTCTTTTTTAATCTTCTACACAAATCTATTTCTTCAAAATAAAGGAAAAAATTATCATCAAAAAAATTAATTTGCTTAAGATTTTTCATATTCAAAAACATTGCAAAACCTTTGACATTATCTACCTCTTTAATTTCTTTATCCTCATTAATATTAAAATTATTGTATTTTTCATTTTGAGATATAGGGGCGATAATTCCAAAATCCCCTAAATTATTGATGCTTAAAAAAAATTTATTCACTGCATCATTATTTAAAGTTACATCAGGATTTACTATTAAAGCATAACTAGTTTCAACCCTTGATAGACCTAGATTATTTCCTGCTCCATACCCTAAATTTTCTTTTGACAAAATACATTCCACATTTTGATATTTAGAGTGAATTTCCTCTTTTAATTTTTCATCATTTGAATTTTCAATAACGATGATTTTAATACTTTTTTCAATTGAATCTATACAACTGAAAATTTTATCCCTACTATGAAATGAAGTGATTATGACAGTTAAATCGAAAGTTTTCATATAAAGTTAATATGGTAGCGGGAAGTGGGATCGAACCACTGACCTCGGGCTTATGAGTCCCGCGCTCTAACCAACTGAGCTACCCCGCCTTTTGATGAGATTTATAATAGTTTAATAATTTGATTCAATATTTATTAATTAAGTAAAAGTTATAAATTTAGAGAAAATTAACTAATATTTTGTTAGAAAATGATTAGACCAAATAAAATCAACCCTGTTGAAGCAGCTGCTGAAAAATACAATTTTTTTCTGCTTTCATTTTTTTTATTAACTGCAATTCTATTTAAAAGAACATTTATGTTGCTACTTTTTGATTGAGTTGATGGTGGATCTTTTTCGAGGTATCTAGCTATAAGCTTTTCTTTAACGTTAATACCTGAATTTTTCATAAACTTATTTAATCACGTATAACTGATTTTTGCAAATTTCTTAGAAAGAAAGATAAATTCCAAAGGACCCCATACCAATTATCAGCAACGATAAAATGAAAATATTTTTTTTAAGTTCCTTTGCTTCTGTTTCTTCTAGCTTTGACTTCAGGATATTTATATCAACTCTCTTCTTTAATGTTTTTAAAGGCTTTTCAGCAACATCAACATCATTTGGGGTCTCGATGTTAGTACGTGTCTCTGCAAAGCCTTTATTGTTCATAGCAGGATTAGTACATTAAAATATCTGTCGAACAATTTTTCTGAAGTTCAATTTGGGTCACTATTAGATTGACATGTGTTCAATTTGGGTCAATATTCTCGAATTCAAATTTTATGAGTATAGAACAAATCGATTTCAGTAAAACCTTAACCGACGATCAGGTTTATGAAAGTATAATGAATAACTACTCTGACTTAGCAAATGAGTGGATATCACATCAGTGGAATTGGATGAACAATGTGTACTGGGCTTTTAATGATCACTACAAATACATGATTATAATTTCACTTATAGAAAAAACACTGCAATTTTATGATCAAATGAATATTCAGCAATCGTATGAAGAATATTATTCTAAATCATATGTTCAAATAGATAAGTTTAGTATTACTGAACTATGTGAAAAATTAGATTTACCAAAAGAAACGATAAGAAGAAAAGTTTTAGAACTTGAGAAAGAAGGTGTTATTAAAAGAGATAAAAAAAAGATTATAATTGACGGTAAAGCATTTTCTTTTGTTAAACCTCAAAATCAAATTAAACTTTCATCAAAATATATCTTATTAGTGGCTGAAGCTTTATATAGAGATAAGCACTTTTCAAAAAAAGTTGATGTCAAGTTAATTGAAAGTTTAATCAAAAAAAAATTTACATTATGTTGGCGGTGGTTTTATCGAATGCAAATACCATTAATAATTGGGTATCACAAATTCATGCAAGATCTAAGTACCTTTCATGTTTGGGGAACTATTTGTATGAACCAATCATTGAATGTAACAAAAAATTTAAAAAATTCACATATAAAAAAATTACCATTGGATTTTGGTGCTGCAAGTAAATTACTAATTGATAATGTTGGTTCGACCTCAGGTATAAGCGCAATGTCTATTTCAGACATGACATTAATACCAAGAGCAACAGTAATAAGAAAATGCAAATACTTAATAAAGAATGATTTGATAAAACTTAATGAGAAAAAACAATATACTTTATCCTCATTCAATTTTAAGAAAATTTTACCTTACCAAACTGAAGCTTTTAAGTTTAAAGCTAAATTTATACGTAAAGTTCTAAATCTTCTTGTAATTTCATAAATCTTAAATAAATTATAGACGTTATACTATTACACAGAGGGGTCATGGAGATAGTAACAAAAATAGCACCTATCATACTCGCATTAATAATGTTGGGTTTAGGTTTGGGATTAAAGATTGACGATTTTACGAGAATATTAAAAACTCCAAAAGATTTTTTTGTAGGTTTTTTTTCTCAATTAATTATTCTTCCATTAGTTGCTTACTTATTAGTTGTTATTTTAAAAGTACCGCCTGAAATAGCAATTGGAGTTATGATTATCGCTGCTGCACCAGGTGGAGTTACATCTAATATACTAACAAAATTTGCTAATGGAGATGTTGCTTTATCTATTTCTTTAACAGCTGTAATCAGTTTAATTTCTATTATTACCGTTCCTCTTATAATTTTTACATCTGCTGATTTATTTGGAATTACTGATATTTCTCAAAATATTTCAATGACTGGTATAGCACTAAAAATGTTTTTGGTTGTAACTGTTCCGGTAATCTTAGGAATGATTATAAGAAAATTTGCTGAAAATTTTGTAAATTCGAAAATTCAGATATTTGAAAAACTCAACATAATATTATTTGTTATTTTTTTTATAGCTGCATTTTATGAAGAAAGAGAAAGTTTTATAGATTTTCTAATGCAAGCAGGTTTCATTACTTTTATTCTAAATATAACAATGATGATTGTGGCTTATTACCTTGGTAAAACTTTTGCCTCAGGAATAAAACAACAAAAATGTATTGCTTTAGAATGTGGATTACAAAATGGTACTTTAGCAATATTTGTTTCGACACAAATATTCGGTACAGATATAGTCTACATAACTCCAACAGCTGCATATGCTTTGATTATGTACATCACTGGTTTTATATTTGTTTTTCTTTTAAAAAATAAAGTTTAATTTGTCTTAAAATTGGTCTGTTTTATTGGTTTATTAATCAATTCAATTTCGTATTTTCTTTTCTCAACCTCGATAAATAATTTACTACCTTTTAATTTTTCATCAGAAAAATCGTTATTGATATAACCAAAAGTCAGGTTTTTCTTAAAGTTAAAAGAATAATTTCCTGAAGTTGATCTGCCTATTATTTTATCTTCTAAATAAATAGGCTCATCATGAAGTAATAGAGGTTCTCCAGGTTTACTATCTTTTAATGTAAACATAGCAAATCTTGTTTTGATCTTCTTATTATTAATTTTTTCAAGAGCTGACTTACCAATAAAATCTACATTTTTTTTATTACTGATTGTAAAAGACAAACCTGCTTGATATTGATTTTCCTCAGGGGAAATATCATGACCCCAATGAAGAAAGCCACTTTCCATTCGCATGATATCCATTGCATGCATACCACAATTTGAAAGATTATGATCTTTTCCTTTTTCTATAATTAATTCATAAATTTTTTTGGCATCTTTAACTTCAACGTAAAGCTCATAACCTAATTCTCCAACATAAGACAATCTTTGAGCCCAAATTTTAGTATCATCTATTGAAATAAATTTTGCTGTTCCGAATTTGAAATTTTCATTATCAAAATTACCATTACTCAATGAACTTAAAAGACTTCTACTCCTGGGTCCAAATAGACCAAAAACACAATAATCATCAGTTACATCTATTAATTCAATATCTTTATTTAAATGTTTCTTAATGTGATGCTTGTCTCTTTCTCTTGTTGCGGCAGAACTAATTATTCTAAAATGGTTTTCATCAATAGCCACTATAGTTAAATCAGTCTCAATACCTCCATCTGAATTTAACATATGAGTATAGGTACATTTACCAACATCTTTCTTAATATTCGCAGTACAAATTCTTTGTAATTCTTGATGGGCTTTATCAGATTTAATTTCAAACTTTGAAAAAGGAGTTAGATCAAATAGACCAACATTTTTTATTGTATTACTTGTTTCATACTCAGCTGAGGGATACCAACTTTGATAGTTATAACTATATTCATACTCTGCCTTTTCACCATCTAGTGCAAACCACATGGGTCTTTCATATCCACCAGAGACACCAAAGCATGCTCCAAAACTTTTTAAATTATCATGATGTGGAAGTTTTTTTATATCTCGAGAAGTTTTGTGTTGTTTAAAGGGCCAATGCATTCCATACAAATCTCCTAATGACTCTGTAATTCTTTTTTTGATAAAACCTAGTTCAGAATGAAACTTTTGAAATCTTTTTATATCGTAACTAAAAATATCTTCATTAATATGACCAGTCATCAACCACTCTGCTGTAACTTTACCAACGCCACCGCCACTGCCAATCCCAATACTATTTAACCCACAACATACGAAAAAATTTTTAATTTCAGGAACTTCTCCTAATAATGTGTTGGTATCAGGGGTAAAAGATTCCGGGCCTGAAAAAAATTTTCTAATTCCAGCAGTTTCTAAAATTGGAAATCTTTTGATTGCTGAAGCTAAATAAGGTTCAAAATGCTCAAAATTTTCTTGAAACTCACCAAAAGAAAAATCTTCTGGAACTTTATTAGTTTTATTCCAAGCAGGAATTGAATTTCCTTCAAAAATTCCAACGAGTATTTTTCCTGCATCTTCTTTTATATAAGTTCTATTATCAAAATCTCTTACCACTGGTAAAGTTTTAGATAAATTTTCAATTGGTTCAGTAATAATATAGAAATGTTCTGCTGGGTATAATGGGATACTGACACCAGCTTTTTCTCCTATTTGCCTTGACCACATACCTGAGGCTAAAACGATATATTCACATTCAATTTTTTGACCTTTAACTTTAACTCCAGAAATTTTTCCATCTTTCGTTAAAATTTCCTCAACTGGTGACTTTTCAAAAATTTGTGCACCTTCCATTCTTGCTGCTTTAGCCAACATATGGGTAACACCCGAAGGATCTGCAGCACCATCGCCTGGCATTAAAATTCCTCCTATGACATCATCGGTATTGATTATGGGGTAGTCTTTTTTAATTTGATCTTTATCTAAAATTCTTACATCAACATCATAAAGTTGTGCGGTCGTTGCTTGTCTTTGAAGTTCTTGCCATCTTCCTTTATGTTGAGCGATTGAAAGGGCTCCGTTTAATCTTAACCCTGCAGAATGATCAACTTTTTTTTCAAGCTCTTTATATAAATCTAAAGTATATTTTCTAATTTTTGTAACTGCTGCAGTTGGACCTAATTGACTTACTAAGCCTGCTGCATGCCAAGTTGTTCCTGACGTTAATTGATCTCTTTCTAAAAGGATTGTGTCTTTCCAACCAAATTTAGCTAAATGATAAGCAACAGAGCAACCAACTACCCCACCTCCTATCACAACAACTTTTGTGCTACTTGGAAGTTTTTTTTCCATTTAATTAGTTATTGATTGCATCTCCTGGATTAACATATTCATGTCCAAAAACATCTGCAACCGCTTTATAAGTCACATGACCCTTGTGAACATTTAGTCCCGCCAAAAAGTTTTTGTCCTCTCCAAGAGCTTTTTGATAACCTTTATTTGCTAATTTAACCAAATAAGGAAGTGTTGCTTTATTTAATGCAATAGTGGAAGTTCTTGGAACTCCACCTGGCATATTAGCTACACAATAATGGACGACATTATCTACTATAAAAGTTGGATCATTAAATGTTGTGGGTTTGCTTGTTTCCACACATCCACCTTGATCGATTGCAACATCAACAATTACAGAACCTCTTTTCATTAATTTAAGCATATCTTTAGTAACTAATTTTGGCGCCTCTGCGCCAGGGATTAAAACTCCACCCACAATTAAATCTGCTTCAGCCACTAACTTTTTTAAATCTATTTTATCACTTTGTTCTGGAATAATTTTATCTCCGAACATTTCAACTAATTGTTTTAATCTTGCTTCTGATTTATCGACAACATGAACTTTTGCCTTCATACCAGTTGCTATTGTTGCAGCATTTTCACCCACAACACCTCCACCTAAAATTAAAACATTTGCGGGTTCACCACCAGGAGCTCCACCCAATAATACTCCTCTGCCTTTTTGATTTTTCTCTAAACAATGTGCTCCTGCTTGAACTGACATACGTCCAGCTACAGCACTCATAGGTGCTAACAAAGGAAGTCGCCCATTATCATCAGTAATGGTTTCGTAAGCAATATTAATACTTTTTGATTTTACTAAACCCTCAGTTAATTCTTTTGCAGCAGCCAAGTGTAAATAGGTATAAACAATTTGATTTTCCCTAATCATTTCAACCTCAACTTTTTGAGGCTCTTTAACTTTAACAATTATCTCAGCGTCATTAAAAATATCAGCAGCTTTTTCTATAATTTTTGCCCCGGCATTTTTGTACTGATCATTATCGAAACCTGCTTCAAAGCCTCCGTTATTTTCAACTAAAACTTCATGACCCTCTGAAACGAGAGTTTTTACACTATCCGGTGTCAGGCCAATTCTATTTTCTTGGGGTTTAATTTCTTTAGGTACGCCAATTCTCATTAACGAAATTTAATTCTTTTTACTCTTTGCGTAATTAGTAATTCCAGTTCTTAGTTTTTCTATGATTTCATCAATGTGTTTTTTTTCACAAATAAACATTGGTGCTATAATTAAGCAATCACCAGTCGCTTTGAAATTAACTCCTGCATCGTAACAATGTTTGAAAGTAGCTAAACCTGCTTTACCAGGTCTACCATCAGTTTTAATATCTATTCCACCCATCATTCCATAACCTCTTATGTTATCTACTACATCAATATCTTTAAGAGAAAATAGACCTTCTTGGAAATAAGGAGCAAGTTCTTTTGCTCTATTAAAAATATCTTCTTTTTCAAAAATATCTTGAACGGCTAATGCTGCAGCTACTGATACAGGAATTCCTGAATATGTATAACCATGAAATAATTCTATTGCACCTTTTGGAGAATTATCCATCACTGCATCATAAATTTCTTCTTTACATGCAACTACACCAAAAGGAACTATTCCATTGGTTGTTGCTTTTGCCATTGTCATTATGTCAGGTGTTACACCAAATTCTTGAGCTCCAAAAGCTGAACCAGTTCTTCCCCAACCCGTAATAACTTCATCAAAAATTAGTAGTATTTTATGTTTGTCACAAAGTTCTCTTAGTCTTTGTAAATATCCAACTGGTGGCACTAATGTTCCTGTTGAACCTGCAATAGGTTCTACAATACAAGCTGCAATATTTTCAGAACCAAAATTAGTACAAATTCTCTCTAAATCATTTGCAATCTCAGCTCCTGTTTCAGGTTGACCTGAAATAAATTTATGTTCATCTAAATGTGTATGTCTCATATGAACAACACCTGGCATCAATACACTTGCATACGCTTTAACGTTATTGATCATTCCGCCTACTGATGTAGCTCCAATGTTCATTCCATGATAAGCACGCTCTCTTCCAACAAATCTAAATCTTTGTCCTTCACCTCTTGCTTTGTGGTAAGCGATACTAATCTTAATTGCAGTTTCTACTGCTGTCGATCCACATATCGTATAAAAAATTTTATTTAAATTTCCGGGTGTGTGTTTTGAAATTCTCGTTGCTAATTCAAATGAACCACCAAAACCTTGTTGAAATGGCTGACAATAATCCAGAGTATTTAATTGATTTGTAATTGCCTCGATGATTTCTTTTCTTCCATGTCCTAAAGGATTACAAAATAATCCTGAACTTGCATCAATTTGTGTTTTGCCATGATGATTTTTTAAATAAACACCTTTTGCCTCAACAATTAATTTTGGATTTTCTTTAAAATCCTTATTAGATGTAAATGGCATCCAATGTTCATTAAGTGAATTAGGTACTGATGTTCTTTTTTCTGAGCTCATAATTAAATTTTAAAATACTTAATAAATGAATCCTTAGACTAATTAACTTAAATTAACCACCAAAATAATGTCACAACTTAAAGTTGTGTAACTATAATGATCATTTTTTTGTTTTACATATAGGTCAAATTAATCTTAAAATTGGAACATATAAATAAACAAGGAAGAGGCATAAATGAAAAAAATAATAAGTTTTATTCTTGGATGTTTTGTAGCTCTTAATCTTTCAATATCTGTTGCTAATTCAGCGGCAAATGAAGTTAGAGTTGCTTACTTCTTAGAGTGGCCAAGTCCAAATCTAGAGGACATGATGAAGAAAAACTTCGCAAAAGCTCTAGGGGTTCCAGTAAAGTGGACTAACTTTACTAATGGTGGTGCTATGACTGATGCGATGTTAGCAGGAGATATTGATATTTCTTATTCTCAAGGTTTAGTTCCATTTATTAACGCTGTAAAATCTAAAGCACCTATCAAATTAGTTGATATTGCTATGGAATACGGAATGGGAGGAACAACTTGTGTTACATCTAATGCATCTGGAATTACAAAAGCCAACGCAACTGAATTAGAAGGTAAAAAAGTTGCTGTTCCACTTGGAACAATGGCGGAATATGTTTTTGATGAAAGTATGAAAGTTGTTGGAGCAGATAGAAAAAAAATGGATATCATTCAAATGGACCCTGAAGAAGGTGCTGCTGCTTTAGTAAGCGGTGATGTTGTAATGGCATGTTTATTTGGTGGTAATTCTATTAAAGCTGCTACTGCAGTTGGATCTAGATTACTAACAGTTCAAGAAGCTAGAGATGCAGGTATCCTAGGGATTGATATTACTTCTGTAACTACAAAGTTTATGAAGGAAAATCCAGGAATGTTGAGAACTTTCATCGAGGTAACTCATGAAGCAAATGCAAGATATAGAGCTGGAAAAAGCGATATGAATGCAATGTCAAAAGCTTCAGAAATGAAAATTCCTGACATGAAAGAAACTTTAAGTGGTTTCAAATTTCTAACTCCAGAGGAAACAAAAAGTTCTATGGAAAGTGGAAATCTTGATGCATTCCTAAAAGGAATGGGAACACCAAGAGGAAACGTAGATACAAGTTTCTTACCTTTATAATCTAAAGGTAATTAAAATTTAAATAGGCGCCAATTTTTTATTAAATTGGTGCCTATTTTTTTACTCTAAATTCTAATATAAAGTGGACAAATGAGTGATCTAGTTTCTCAAAATCTTAATATGATTTTTAAAACTCCAAAAGGAGAAACTGTACACGCTTTAAAAGATTTAAATTTTACTCTTAAAAAAGGAGAATTGTTAACAGTTCTTGGACCATCAGGTTGTGGAAAAACAACTTTATTGAATATTACCGCAGGATTTATTCGACCAACTTCCGGAAGTATTACTTTAAATAGTAAAGAGATTGATGGACCCGGTGTAGAGAGAGGTATGGTTTTCCAGCAAGGTGCTTTGTTTGAATGGTTAACCGTTGCTGAAAATGTCAACTTTGGATTAAGAATGAAAAAAAAAGATCCAATTGAAACTCAAAAAAAAGTTGATGAATGGTTAGAAATAGTTGGCTTAAAAGGTTTTGGTAATACCCCAACCTATCAACTTTCAGGAGGTATGCAGCAAAGAGTTGCTCTTGCAAGATGTTTGATTAATGATCCCGATCTAATTTTAATGGATGAACCTTTAGGAGCTCTTGATGCATTAACAAGAGAAAAAATGCAATCTCTTGTTTTAAAAATTTGGAAAGAGACAGGGAAAACAATTATTTTAATTACCCACTCAGTTGAAGAAGCTTTGTTACTTGGTGAGAGATTATATGTGATGGCACCTCGACCAGGTAGAATTCATAAAGAATATAATCTTCCATTTGCCTCAATGGGACTGAAAGAAGATCTGAGAGAGATTAAAAAAAACAAAGATTTTTCTGCGAAACGTGAAGAAATATTAGAGATGATTTGGAATATGGAAGAAGAAATTATGGGGAAAGATAATTAAATGTTAACCCAAATCGTCACCTTTTTAATTTTTTTTGCAGTTATTGGCTGTATTCTCTATGGAAGAAGATTAATCAAAACTGAAAAGGTTGATGCCGTTTTTGGAAATCCAGAAAGAGCAAGAGGTGGTACTCACTGGATTATAGTCGGAAGTAGTTTTCTATTATTGGTATGGCTTTACTATTCTTGGGATATTGCAAAAGGTTTTTACCCAAAATCAGCTAATGAACTTTGCCAAGTGGCAAAAGTTAACGACTCTTTACTAGGTTTAAAATATCAATTTCCAATAGAGGAAAGAGAATTCAAAAGTACCGCCCAAATAAAGAAAGAAAATAAAAATCTCAAAGCAACTTTAAATGAAATTAAGTTTTCTGAAGATCTAAGCTTGCAACAAAAAACAGAACTCACTGAGTTTATCAACAAAACTATTCAACTAATTCCTTTATTAACCAATGAGGATTTAATTGAAAATGAGACGAAATTTAAAATAGACGACATTACTGGTAAAATTAACTTATTAACTGAAAATTTTAGAAAACCTGAATATCCTTTTGAAACAGAACAAGAAGCCAATGAAAGACTAAAAGCAGTAAGTGAACAAGGAGATTGGGGAATTATAAAAGTTCAATCTGGAACAGGGTCCATAGAAAATACGATCGAAGTACCTTTAGTTCCGGAGACTAAAAGAGGTTTAAAATTTGATGCTGCCGCAAAAGAATTACAAATTATTAGTGATGAATTCTTTAAGTTAAGAAACCATAATCCACAGTTTAAAAATAAAATAAAAGAGCTCAAAGATGAGATCAAAGCTTATCGAAAAAATTTAGATGATACTCAAGAAGTAGCTTCAACTTATGCTAAAGATATTGTTAAAATTGCCCGACGAATAGAATTTGCAAGTATTTATCCACCTAATGCATTAAATGAAATGCAAAATGCAATTATCAATTTTGATGTTGCCCAAAAAGAAGCTCAAGGGGGATTGAGATTTATAGATATATTTTTATTTCCAGCTGGCACTATTGTTGCAAGTGGGCCAAGCTGTTCGGAACAAGGATCTGGTAGATGGCTACCTAAGCCGTCAGATACATTTGATAAATTTATGCTGATGCTTAAACCGAGTGTAGGTTACAAAGAAATTCCTCTTCTCTGGATAGAACTGGTTGATGTAAGTAAAATGATTGGTTTTATTTTACCAGATTGGATTGCTGATATTCTACCTGGTGAATACCCAGTTCATACTCAAGATGGAATTGTTAAACAAAATTTTAAAGGCCAAGTTTTAAAATTAGTAACAGGAGACTTTAAGTTATTTAAAGTGCCCGTGCCTTATGGCCATATTTGGGATTCTTTTTTAAGGGTATTTTTAGGATTAGTGTTTGGAATATTAATTGGTGTGCCACTTGGATTATTTATGGGATTAAATAGATTTGCCAAAGGTTTCTTCGATCCGTTAATTGAGCTTTATAGACCTGTACCCCCTCTGGCTTGGGCTCCTTTAATTATTTCAGTTTTAGGAATTGATAATACCGGGAAAGTTTTCTTATTATTTATGGTCTCATTATCAATCATGATTATTTCTGCAAGAGCTGGTGCCTCTGGTACCCAGTTGTCAAAAATCCATGCAGCTCACTCACTTGGGGCATCTAAAAAACAAATATTGAGATATGTAATTTTTCCAAATTCTTTACCTGAAATACTTACAGGAATTAGAGTTGCTGTCGGTATGTGTTGGGGAACTTTAGTTGCAGCTGAGTTTTTAGCTGGAACAACAGGTATAGGATTTGTTGAAAACGTTGCAAAAAAATATTTTCAATACGAAGTTATTTGGATCACTATATTTATAATGGGAATGTTGGGTTTATTATTTGATGTCACTTTGAGAAAAATAATAGACAAAACAATTCCATGGCGTGGAAAAGGCTAATTTGAAAACAGAAAATCTTAAAAAAGAAGTCATTAAAATTTTTAAAAATCACGGATTAAGTAATGCCCATGCTATTATTTCAGCTAATGCATTGATTAATGCTGAGTTAGTTGGTGCTTATGGCCATGGTCTTTCTAGATTAAGAATGTATTGTGAAAGAATATCTAAAAAAGTTATCAATCCAAAACCTAAAATAAAAGTAAAAAAGATATCTCAATCGATTACTCATATTGATGCTGATAATAGTATTGGCTTCGTTGCAGCAGACCTTGCAATTAAAAAGGCAATCGAATGTGCTAAAAAAACAGGTATCGGTTTAGTGGCAGTTAAAAATAGTGGTCACTATGGATTATCTGGTTACTACGCTGAACAGGCAGTTAAAAAAAATTTAATCACTATGATTTATACTAATGCTCCACCTGCAATTGCTCCTTATGGTGCTAAGAAAAGTTTGTTTGGAACAAATCCTATATGTTTTGGTTCTCCAACCGGAGCAAGAGTACCTTTTATATTAGATACAGCTATTGCAAAAATTAATAGAGGAAAAATTAGATTTGCAGCTAGAAATAATCAAAAAATACCAAAAGGTGTTGCATTAGATAAATTTGGCAAACCAACGACAGATGCAAAAAAAGCCCTTTATGGAGTTCAATTACCGATAGCAGGTTTTAGAGGTTCAGGTTTAGCGTGGATGGTGGATATTCTAAGTGGAGTTTTAACTGGTGGAAATCATGCAGGTAAAGTTAAGGATCCTTTTGATGATTTTTCAGGTCCACAAAATATTGGACATTTATTTATCACATTTAAAACAAACTTATTTGTCAAAAATTATACTTCAAGAATTAAGAATAATATTAAAACAATTAAAAAATTGCCTAAGATAAAAGGAGTAAAAGAAATAATGTATCCTGGTCAAAATAAAGATAAAAGGTTTAGAATGAACCTAAAAAAAGAAATTAAATTGTCAAAAATTATTCAAAAAGATTTAGTAGATTTAAAAAATTAACATGCTTTCCAATAAAGAAATTATTTGTCCTGATAACTTACTTAATGTTGCTCATAAAAAGAAAGGTGTTAAAGCAGGAATTGTTAATGCCGGAAAACCTTTGCCCATGCAGTCAGTACAAGATGCTGTTAAAGAAAATCTAATTGAACCAATTTTTATTGGTGATGAAAAAGAAATTAATAAGTGCGCACAGGATCTTAAATGGGATATCTCTAATTATGAGATAATACATGAGCCTGTTGAAAATAATACAGCCACCATTGCTGCAAAACTCGCAAGCGAACAAAAAATTAGAATTATTGTTAAAGGACATATTCATACTGACGTTTTGATGAAAGAAGTTTTGAAAAGAGAATACAATTTACTTGGAAAAACGAGATTAAGCCATATTTGGCATATGACTTTAGGAAAAGAAGACAAACCTTTAATAATTACTGATGGAGCATTAAATGTTTTACCTAATGTAAAAACAAAATTACACATTCTTAAAAATGTTATTAATTTTTCAAATAGAATCGGTATTGAAAAACCTAAGGTCGCAATCTTATCTGCTACTGAGGAAGTTTTAGATAGTGTGCCAAGCTCTAAAGAAGCTGAAGAATTAACTAACTTAGCTAAAAAAGAAAATTTAAATGCTGATGTTTTTGGTCCATTGGCATTTGATAATAGTATCTCAAAAAAATCTGCGGCTATCAAAGGAATAGAAAATAGTGTAGCTGGTATGGCGGATGTATTACTGGTCCCAAGTGTTGAGACCGGGAATGGGTTAGTAAAAATGCTTATATATTTTTGTGGAGCGTGTGCTGCAGGTGTGGTTGTTGGAGGTAAAGTTCCAGTAGTAATAACCAGTCGTTCTGATGAAGCTCCTGCAAGATTAGCATCCATTGCGGCAGCTGTTGTTGCTTTAGATTAATTGTTTGATTGCAATAAAATTGAAATTGTCTTAAATAATTCAACAAAGAGTAAACAAATAATATGGCAATCACGTATTTAAAAAAATCTCCAAAAACATCATCAACAGATGACAATAAGA
>CABZTG010000003.1 GCA_902528645.1 uncultured Pelagibacteraceae bacterium
ATGAACTTATCAAAGATAAAGCTGAGAATTTAAATCTGGATAATATTACTGGTGGAAGAGCAGTTGTATCTGGGCATATTTTGACAGAAAGAGCCGATATCTTTGCGGCTAATGAGAGAGGAGCAAATTTTCTTTTTAAAAATAATAATGGAAATTTTGATGATGTTGCATTTGATTATAGATTAGATGATGCAATCCAAAATGGACGGGGTACAGCTTTATCAGACATATATTACCGTGGTAGATTAGATATTTTAAGTGGTAATTGGCTTGGATATCACAGAGCTTGGGTCCTGGAAAATAATGAATTTAAAGACATTGGAAATAAAGATTTTGATGAACCCTCTAGAATAAGAACAATTATTTCTGCAGATTTTGATAATGATGGTTTTGATGAAGTTTTCATGAACAATATAGCAGAACCAAATAAGTTATTTCGTATTAAAGATAATGGAAAATTTGAGCAGATAAATTTTCAGGTAGGACTCGAAGCTAATGGATATGGAACTGGTGCTGCAGTCGCGGATATAGATGATGATGGAATTTTAGAATTATTAGTTTCTCGTGGTGAAAGTAAAGCACAAACATTAACTTTGTATAAAGCAAAAGTTGATAAAGGAAGTAAATACTTAAGGATTAAACCATTAAATAAGTATGGTGCGCCAGCAAGAGGAGCCACTGTTACCTTAATAACTAATCAAAGAAAACATTCAAAAACAATTGATGCAGGATCTGGTTACTTATGCCAAATGGAACCTGTGGCACATTATGGAATTAGAAAAAAAGAAAAAAATTTTAAAGTAGAAATTAGATGGACAAATGGAAGTAAAGAAATGATTGATATAAAGAAACTTAACCAAACAATTATTGTAAGACAGAAATGAAAAAAATATTCAATATATTTTTAATTGTATTTTTAATATCATTTCAACTCAAGTCGTTTGCTGGAGAAAAAAATTATCACAAAGAGCTTATTACTGATTGGTCTAGAATATTCCCTGATAAAAATAGAAATGCCGCAGGACCAAAATTTTTTAAATATATCATAGATAAAAAAATTACTTACAAAGACTTTGTTGAATTTAACAAATTATATTGTGCAGTTTCTGGGTCTTTAATTGACCCAAATAGTGACTCAGAATTCTTATTTATTAAAGAAAGTAAAACGAATAAAAAAATTTGTGGAAACTATTATAGGTGTTGTGTTCCATGTTCTTGTGATCTTATGAAGTATTCTGAAGCTCAAAAGATGAAACATAAATTTGAGGATGGTTTTAAAGAATTCTATGTTTTAACAATAAAAAATCCTTGTTCTAAAAAAGATTTTCCCAATAGAGTAAATAAAGATTATTTTTGTAATGGTGATAAAATCAACAAATCAGAAGTGTATAGTCTTAACGATCGAATAGTAATAGGTTTATTGCACAATGGAAAAAATTGTGCGAAAGATGAGGTAGACTTTGTTAAAAGTCATCAAGTGACGGGTAGATATTGCGAGTTGAGAAATAATACACCTTTAGAAAATTTAGATGCTGGAATGGGTGATATTTTTATAAAACTCGCGAGATAAATAAATATGAATAATAAAATTTTTGAGTGGGCAGGTGTTATCACTGCAATATTGTACTCATTATTTGTAGCTATGAATATTGGTATAGAGTTTTTTGGTTTTTGTTTACTACTAATATCTGCAATTCTAATTGGAATTTGGGCTTATCGAGGCGGTCATAGAGGAATATTATTTTTACAATTCTTTTATGCTACAGCTGGGATTATTGGAATGTTTAGATGGTTTTAGTTAAGTGTTGAAATAATTTTTGGAATATAATTTTTAAAGTTAAAGAAACCTTTATTACAATATTGCCAAGAGTTTTGATCAAGTTCTCTATAAAGGAAATTGATTTTAAAAGTATTTGAATTCAAGTAATCTAAATTTTCTCCAATAGTTGGATACAACCCCACTGCTTTTTCTATCTTTTTAATTTCGCTAATATCTATAACTTCACAATCAATAGATTGATTTTTAAATCTTTGTTCCTGGTCTTGAATAAGTGATGACTTAAATTTAAGAACTTTTTCACTTAGTTTGATGCATCTATTTTCATTTTTATTCGAAATTATATAAAATTTTTTAAATTTATTATTTTGAAAATCACTTGTTTCAAAACAGAGGTTATTCTCGAATATTATCAAATTATTTTGATCAATATTTTCAGGATTAGTAAAATCCTGTTTTAAAATTGAGTATTTTTTTTCAGAAATCTTGGGTGGAGCGTTTTCATTTAATTTAATATTGCTAAATCTATTATTTGTAAATTTTTTGATATTCCACTCACTTGCTAAATAATGTTTTCCCTGTGTTTGAACACCTGCAACCCATCTCCACCCAAGAGTGTTTGATGCAGCGTCTCCATCATAAAGATGTTGCATAAAAAATTCCGCACCCAATTGCCATGGCAAATTTAGTGTAAAAATCCAAATACTGGCAAACCACATTCTAGTATGATTATGCAAATAATTATTTTCTTTGAGTTCGTTGACCCAATAGTTAAAGCACTCAACATTTGTTTTTCCATCAATCGCGTTTTTATAATTTTGATTGTTTTGAAAATCCCCTTTAATCTTTTTTAATTCAATTAAAAAATCTGTCCAAACACTGGGTCTTAATTCTAACCAACCTTTCCAATATGTACGCCACAATACTTCTTGAATAAATTTTTCATTTTTTGCAAATGAAAATTTATCAAGAGATTTTTTGATAACTTCTTTTTCATTAATAATACCGTGAGTAATATATGGAGATAAACAAGAAATATTAGACCTGTTATCAGGTCCATAATCAAAGTTTCTAAGTTTTGAATATTCTGAGAGATTGTTTTCCACAAAATTATTTAGTTTATCTAAGGCCTTAGCCCTTGAAGCTTCAAAATTCATTTTTAATTATTTCGATTTTTTTTTCTTTAGACCTAATTTATCGCTATGTCTTAATCTCAAGATTACAATAGCACCTGCAATTAAAACTATTGCTACCGCTTCATATACTAATGCACTTGGATCCATTTCTTTTCCTTGTAAAATAATAAATCGTGCTAATGCTGTAATAGCTATAAGTAGTGGTAATGTAATACTTATGGATTGCTGGTTCCAAAAAACTCTTACCATCGCTAGCACTTCTAAGTAAAGAAACATTAGCAGCAAATCAGCTAAGGTAACCGATCGATTTTCAAACATTTTATAAATCTCTATTCCAACTGCAATTACAGTGCTTACCAGAATGATACACATTAGAAGAAGTTGTAGGTTTTTAGCTATCTTTTCCATTATTTATCTTTACTAAATGGTAACCATTTTTCAAATACTGATTTTGAGGAACCATCATACGGAATTGAATAAGAATATGGATTTGGACTTGTCAACACTTCGATTCCTTTTGAAAACACGAATATAAAAACAATTACAAAAACTAGCACCATTATCTTAAAGGGGTCAAAATTTTTTGTTTTAAAAACGCTGGCAGAATTTTCCTCAGCTCTATGAAAATGTTTAAATGTCAAATATACCGCAAATATTAATCCAATGTGGGCTAAAAAAAGTCCAGTCCACCCAAATACAAAAGTTGTATATGAGAATACGTACAAACTAAAAACAGTAGTCCAGATAAAACTTAACACCAATAAAATTTGCAATCTTACTGTTTTAGGTAATGATCTAAGATCATTTTTGCTATCATCAAACAAAATGTTTGCTGTATCTTTCATCCAATTTTTAAACGATTCCATAAATTTAAATTAAGTTTTTTTCAAAAATAAACAATCCCCAATTTGTCACCGAATAATTAGCTAGTTTCTTAACTTTTTTTTGTGAAAATTTATAAATTTCTCAACATTAGATTTAATAAATGATTTATTTTCCTCAAACGAAACTTTTTTCATTGAGTAAGCATTGCTTTTTGTCATTCTTGATTGAATTGTAACATTGCCTTTATAAAGTTTAAGTTTAACAGATCCATTAATTTTGTTTTTTTTCAAATCAACAATTTTTTGAAGTTTAAACCTTTCTTTTGAAAACCAATATCCATTATAGATCAATTCTGCGTACCTTGACATTATTGCATCTTTTTTGTGCATTGTTTCTTTATCAAGTGTAACTGACTCAATCGCTCTATGTGCATGGATTAACAATGTACCACCTGGAGTTTCGTAAACTCCTCTAGACTTGATGCCTAAAAATCTATTTTCAACAAGATCAACTCTTCCTATTCCATTTTTTCCTGCCAATTGATTTAGTTTAAATAATAATTTTGCTGGTCCAAATTTTTTTCCATTAAGACCAATAGGGTCACCATTTTTAAAATTAATTGTTACATGAGTAGCTTTGCTAGGAGCTTTTTCTGGAGAAACAGTTCTTTGAAAAACAAATTCTGGTGCAGAATTTTTTGGATTTTCTAGTAACTTACCTTCAGTTGATGTATGAAATAAATTATCATCCACTGAAAAAGGAGATGCACCTTTTTTGTCTTTTGGGATAGGAATATTGCGTTTCTTCGCGTAACTAATTAAATCTGATCGAGATTTTAAATTCCATATTCTCCATGGTGCAATAATTTTTATTTTGGGACCAAAATAATGATAACCAAGCTCAAATCTTATTTGGTCGTTTCCTTTTCCAGTAGCTCCATGAGATACTGCATATGCTTTGAATTTTTTTGCGACCTTAATTTGATCCTTTGCTATCAGAGGTCTGGCGATTGAGGTTCCTAATAAATAAACACCCTCATAAATTGCATGACCACGGATCATTGGAAATACATAGTCTTTAACAAAAATATCTTTTAAATCATTTATAATTATTTTTGTGACACCAAATTTTCTTGCATTGGAAAAAATTTTTCTTCTATTTATTTCTTGTCCGATATCTGCGGTGTAACAAATTACTTCTGCATCATAATTTTCTTGAAGCCATTTAAGAATAATAGATGTGTCCAAACCGCCTGAGTAAGCTAATACAATTCTTTTTTTTGATTTCATTAACTAGCTACAAGCTTTTTTTGCAGTGTTATATGCTTTAGTGAATCCCAATAATGAATAATGATCGATTGTTTGAGAGCCTTTTTCATTGTATCCAGTTACCATTATTCTTGAACCTTTTTTCATAATCTTGACCATAATCTTTTCTTTTTTATTGCTAGTCATCCATGCAAAACCTTGTTGCTTAATATCAAATTTAAATTTGTTATTTCCAGAGGTTGCTAATACAGTATTATTTTTATTAAATTCATAACCAGCAGTAGTACTGATTTCATTTGCAATTTTTTCACCAGGTCTAAATGTTACAAATAATCTAGCATCTCTTTTATTTGTTTTAGGAGATTGCAGAATTGGAGAAGACTGAGCGAAACATACTTTACCAGATGCTTCTGCTAAAACCATTGTTTCCCAGTCTTTATATTTACCAATTTTTTTTAGATCTTCTCCAAAAGATTTTGATGTGAATAAAAAAGTAAAAAGTGTAAATATGAACAAAATCTTTTTAATCATGGACATGGGTTTGGGAACATTTTTTGAATTTTATTAATCTCATTTAAAATTTCGCTTGTTAAACTTACATTTACACTTTCTATGTTTGTTTTCAACTGCTCGATTGTCGTTGCACCTATTATCACACTTGTCATAAATGGCTGAATTTCACAAAACTTCAATGACATTTGAGTAAAATCAATATTGAATTTTTGCGATAACTTATAATACTCTTCGATAGCTTTTTGACCATTTTCATTTTTATATCTTGTGAAATCTTTAAATAGTTTCATTCTTGATTTTTCTGGTAAATTATTATTTCTATATTTTCCTGTTAAGTATCCGAATGCTAAAGGCGAGTAGGCTAACAAACCACTTTTCTCCCTAACAGAAATTTCTGCAAGTCCAACTTCATAAGTTCTATTAAGTAAATTGTATGGATTTTGCACCGACATCATTTTTGGTAAATCTTTTAATTTTGATATTTCAAGGAATTTTGACAAACCCCATGCAGTTTCATTAGATAGACCAATGTATCTAATTTTACCTTGTTCAATAAATTTTTTTAAACTTTCAAGTATTTCCTCAAACGGTGTCCAATCATTATCGTTTTCGTCGTGTTCATAACCATGTTTCCCAAAAAAATTTGTATTTCTCTCTGGCCAATGAAGTTGATAGAGATCGATATAGTCTGTTTTCAATCTTTTGAGACTTTCCTCTAAAGCTTCAGAAATTTTTTTTTTCCCAAAATTATAACCACCACCCCTGATATATTTGTTTGAAGTATTACCACAAACTTTTGTTGCTATAACAACCTTGTCTCTTTTTTTAGTTTTTTGAAACCAGTTACCGATTATTCTCTCTGTTTCCCCATATGTTTCTTCTCTCATCGGTATAGAATAGATTTCTGCAGTGTCCCAAAAGTTTACACCATGATCTAAAGCATAATCCATTTGCTGAAATCCCTCTTCTTGAGTATTTTGTTCGCCCCAGGTCATAGTACCGAGACAAATTGTACTCACATCAAGATCCGTATTGCCTAATTTTTTATAATTCATAGTGATTTTTAAAGTATAATTTTTTATTAATCTTTTAAGGTATCTTGAATATTTAGTAAAAGACTATATATCTATAGAAATTATGGCAACAGACAAAAAAGGTATTCTAGCAAGAGCAAGAGCGGCAGCACGTGAAACCACTGCGGTTACTGATGAGGGCTTAAGAGCCTACATGTTAAAAGTTTATAACTACATGGCGACTGGAATATTACTTACAGGAATTATAGCGTTGATAACATTTAAGATGTCAGTTGTTACTGATGCAAGTGGTTCTATTGTGGCTTTAACTGAAGTTGGAAATGCCGTTTATTTATCAGGACTTAAGTGGATAGTTATGTTAGCTCCTTTGGGTGTCGTATTTTATATGAGTTTTGGGATCAACAAAATGAGTGCATCAAAAGCTCAGACAACTTTTTGGATTTTTGCTGCTTTAATGGGTTTATCACTATCTTCAATTTTATTAGTTTACACAGGTTTAAGTGTAACAAGAGTATTTTTTATTTGTTCAGCTACTTTTGGTGCTATGAGCATTTATGGTTATACAACAAAGAGAGATTTAACTAAGTTTGGATCATTTTTGATGATGGGACTAATAGGAATTATTATTGCATCATTAGTTAATATTTTTCTAAAATCTTCAATGATGTATTTCGTGATTTCAATTTTAGGAGTTTTAATTTTTGTAGGCCTTACTGCTTATGATACTCAAAAAATAAAAAACATGTACTCTGCTAGTGATACTGGCGAGTTAATGGGTAAAAAAGCTGTAATGGGTGCTCTGACTCTTTATTTAGATTTCATTAACCTATTTATTATGCTCTTAAGACTTTTCGGTCAAAGAAGATAATTTTATTTTAAAGCTTTTTCCAATTAGTATTTTTTAACAACAAATTAAGTTCTGAGGAATTTTTTAGTATTTTACCATTGGTATCCGTAATTAAATATTTTAAATTTTTATTTTTTGGCTTAAAGTTTTTGCAAATTTTATAAATAGCATTTTCAGCTGCATTTTTAAAAACACTAAATCCTACCTGTTTGCTTGAAATATTAAGACCATAATCTTTCCAAGAACCCTCTGAAACCATTTTTGCATATAAATCTAATATTATTTTAAGCTCATTTTTTTCAAAAAAATGATTTTCATTAAATTTTTTTTTATCAAGATTATTAACAACCAGTCTTAAATTATTCTTCATGAGTTTTATATTTATTTATTAAACCGATTTGAAAGGCTGTAAAAATGAAAGTTATTGGAAGTAAACCCCAAACTTTAAAGTTGACCCAAAATTCCTCAGATTGTGTTCTCCAAACTAATTCATTCAAAATAGCAAGTCCAAAGAAAAAGTATATCCATCTTTTACTTAACAATTCCCAACCTTCGTTTGTAAGCGGTATTGATTTTCCCATTAATTTTTTTAACACAGGTTCATTTGTAAAATACCTTCCAAATATTAAAGCCAGACCAAATAAAATATTAATGATTGTTGGCTTGATGTAAATAAAAACTGGGTTATCAAAATAAATTGTAAGGCCACCAAAAAAAGTAATTAATATTCCACTCAACAAAGGAACTTTGGGTATTTTTTTTTCTAAAAACCAAACAATCGCTAATGCTATAATTGTCGCAATTATAAATGGTGGAATGGCTACTCTTAAATCTTTTCCACTATCGTAATAGTAGTAAAAAAAAATTACTAAAGGTCCAAAATCAGTAAGAAACTTTAAAAAAGATTTATTCACTGGAAGAATATTAACATAAATAATATTTTCACAAAAACTATAAATTTTTCTTATTGATTTTTATTTTTAAATACCCATACTAACCTAAATGGCAATTCAAAAAGCTAAATTTTCAATAGGCGATATTGTAAAACACAAACACTTTGAGTTTAGAGGTGTGATTTATGATGTAGATTTTGAGTTCAATAATTCTGAGGAATGGTATCAATCTATCCCTAAGAATGTTAGACCAAGAAAAGATCAACCATTTTATCATCTGTTAGCTGAAAATGATGAAATAACTTATGAAGCCTACGTGTCAGAGCAAAATTTATTGACCGATGACTCTGATGAGCCAATCAAACATCCATTAATAGAGGAAATTTTCTCTGGTAAAAAAGGTTCAAGCTATTTTAAGCCGTCAAATTAAGTAAATTCACTTTTTAAACACATTTAGCTCAAATCTTTGTCACAGGGCATTGTTAAGTTTAATTAATTCTGATCAAGAGTGTTAAATTTAACCCTTCGTTATTATCTCCCTCTACATTCTTGATCAGATAATTATTTCGTACTAAATAACCCTAATATTTATTTTAAAAATAAAATTTTATGTTTCAATTACTAGAACCTAATAGAATTTTTTCTATAACTTCTAAAGCACCAAAATACGTTTTATTATTATTTATTTTGGTAGTCTCTATAGGTTTAACTGAGGCTCTAATTCTCTCACCAGAAGATTACAAACAAAGTCACTCTGTAAGAATAATGTATGTTCATGTTCCCGCGGCATGGATCTCACTAGGTATCTTTTCCACTATTACTATTCTTTCTATCGTTGGCTATATATTTAAAATTAAAAATTTCTTTTTAATTTCAAAGAGTTTGGCTCCGTCAGGATTTGTTTTTAATGTAATTGCTCTTGTAACAGGTTCTATTTGGGGAAAGCCCACGTGGGGAACATGGTGGGCGTGGGATGCCAGAATTACATCTATGTTAATATTGGCATTATTTTATTTGATGTATTTAATTGCTTGGAGAATTTATGAAGATAAAGAACAAGTTTTTAAGGTAACCTCAATTATTACAATTTTAGGAATAATAAATGTTCCTATAATTAAATATTCTGTAGACTGGTGGAACACACTTCATCAGCCAGCATCAATTAATATATTATCAAAATCTACTATTCATTCTTCGATGCTCGTTCCTTTACTAATTATGACTGCGGCATTTGCCCTATTCTCATTGCTAATTTTTTTAATGAAATATAATACAGAACTGATAAAAATTAAAAATAAGGGTTTAGACAGATTATGATAAGTGAAATTTTTTACATGGACGGATACGGAATTTATGTTTGGGGTTCATTTGCTTTTACTTTTTTAAGTTTTATTTCATTGTATCTGGTAATTAAAAATCAATATGAAAGAGAAAAAAATAAGTTTATTGTTAAATTTGGAAACCTAAACTCTGAAAGAGCTGCCTCTGCTAGACTACAAAGAATTAATAGAGAGATTCTATCCAACACTTCAACTATTTAACTTTTAAACCATGTATGGTCGTAAAGTTAAACTAAGATTTTTTTTTATATTCTTAATCGCTGTTACATTAAGTTTAACGATATTCCTTATTCTAAAATCATTAGAGGAAAATGTTGTATATTTTAAATCTCCATCTGAAATAAAAACTTTATCTGAAATGCAGCAGAAAAAGATTAGAATTGGAGGAATGGTAAAAACTGACTCAATTTCTATTGTAAATAAAGAATTAAGTTTTGTTATTACAGACTTTAAAAGTGAAATTAATGTTGTTTACTCAGGATTAATACCTAATCTTTTTGAAGAAGGTAAAGGTGTTGTTGCAGAGGGATTTTTAAAAGATGAGAATTTTTTCTCAGCAACGAAAATCTTAGCTAAACATGATGAAAATTATATGCCTCCAGAAGTAAAGGCTGCTTTAGAGGAGAAATAAATTGTCGAGTTTAATTGGATATTATTCTTTAATCTTTGGTGTCGGTGTTTCAATTTTAGTTATATTTTTTTCAATTAAAAATTTTAATGATACTCAGAAGTTAGATACTAAAGTAATATCCTTAGTATTCTTACAACTTTTATTTGTAATAATAAGCTTCTCAGGCTTAATTTTATCTTTTGTTAACTCAGATTTTAGTAATGAGACAGTTTTTAATCATTCCCACACAACTAAGCCGCTGTTTTATAAAATCTCTGGGACCTGGGGCAATCATGAGGGTAGTCTATTATTATGGTTGTTAGTTTTAACATTATTTATATTTGTCTTTTTACTGAGGTCAAAAAATCAACCAAAACAATATAAAATTTTAACTTTATTATTCCAGCAGATAATAATAGTTGGTTTTTTTATTTTTCTAATACAAACCTCCAATCCTTTTAATCATGTTTTTCCAGTTCCAAAAGAGGGATTAGGTTTAAATCCTATATTGCAAGATCCTGCATTAGCAATTCACCCACCGATTTTATATTTAGGCTATGTTGGAACTTCCATAATTTTTTCCTCAGCACTAGCAGCAGTTTGCTCCAATAATATTACAAAAATATGGGCATCACATATCAAAAAATGGGTTTTAGTTTCTTGGATTTTTTTAACTTTAGGAATTTTACTTGGATCCATTTGGGCTTACTACGAGTTAGGATGGGGAGGTTTTTGGTTTTGGGATCCAGTTGAAAATGTATCTTTAATGCCATGGTTTGCATTAACAACACTATTACATTGTGTATTAGTTTTAGAAAAAAAGCTTATTCTTACCTCGTGGGTTGTTGTGTTATCAATTGCAACTTTTACCCTAAGTATGTGTGGTACTTTTTTGGTTCGATCAGGTATTTTAAATTCTGTCCATACATTTGCTAATGATCCAGAGAGAGGTTTGTATATTCTAATATTTTTATTTATTTTGATATTCTTATCTTTTTTTATATTTTTAATTTTTCATAAAAGTGAAAACAACAATTCCAAAACTTTCTACTTATTAAGTAAGGAAACATCAATTCTAGTTAATAATTGGTTTATGATGTATTTTTTATCTGTTGTTTTAATTGGAACAATTTATCCAATATTTTTAGAGGTTATTTCATCTCAAAAAATATCTGTAGGTCCACCATTTTTTAACAAATTGATTCTACCATTTTTAATCCCATTTATGTTGGCGATGGCAATAGGACCTAAATTAAAGTGGATTAAATCGGATATTGAAGACAAAATTTATTTAATTTCATTTTTTGTAATTTCTTTAATTTTATCCGTATTGATAATTAGAAATTTAGATATTAATTTCCTTTACAATTCTATTTTAATTACAGCAGCTTTTTATTTATTTTTTATAACTCTTAGAGATTTTTTTCACAGAAAATATAGAAACCTGCCGCAAATTACTGCTCATTTTAGTTTTAGCATTTTGATACTTAGTATTTTATTTAATAATATTTTTTCATTTGAAGTTATTACAAATTTAAAAATTAATGAAACTTATCAAGCTCAAAATTTGAAGATTAATTTTGAGAGCATTGAGCAAGAAAATAAACAAAATTTTAAAGCAATTAGAGGTAAGTTTGTTGTAGAAGATCAAAATGGATTAATTGAGGTTATGAAACCTGAACTAAGAATATATAATCAACCAAATATTGTTACAAGTGAAGCCGACATCAAAACTAATATATTCACTGATAAATTTATGACAATGAATTACGTCCAAAATCAAGATTATTTTAATATTCGTTATCAAGTAAAGCCATTCATGATTTGGATTTGGATTTCTACAATTCTATTGTGCTTTAGTGGATGTTTATCTTTAATTAGAAAAAAATATGAAAACTAAAATTTTTCCTTTATTTTTAATTTTTACATTCTCGATAATTTTCTTTGTTTTTTACAAAGGATTACAAAATACAAATATTTATACACCTGAAATAAAATCAGAAACTAAAATTCCAAATTTTGACACAAAAGAGTTTTTTTCAAAAGACAAAATAAATTCAGATCAAATTTTTATAGGAAGAGATTATTATTTATTAAACATTTGGGCTTCGTGGTGTATTCCTTGCAAAGAAGAACATAAGTATCTAATGGATTTAAGTAAAAAAGAGAATATCAAAATTATTGGACAAAACTATAAAGATAATTTTGATAATGCAAAAAATTTTTTGATAAATTTAGATAATCCATACGATTTAATTTTTTTTGATAATGATGGTACAATAGCAATTGAATGGGGTGCATATGGAGTACCTGAAACCTTTCTAATTAAAAATAATCTAATTATTAAAAAAATTATTGGTCCATTAAATGAAAAATCACTTTCTGAGATAAAAGAATTGACAAAATGAATATTTTAAAATTTTTAGTTTCCGTGACTTTTTTGATTTACTGTTTTTCTTCTGATTTAAAAGCTAAAAACTTAGAAATTGAAATAACAAAAAATTTAAGATGTTTAATTTGTCAAGGACAATCAGTTTACGATTCAGATTCTGAATTTGCTAATAGTTTAAAAATTTTAGTAGAAAAAAAATTAAATGAAGGCTTAGACGAAAAACAAATTTATGTTTATCTTAAAGATAAATATGGAGATTGGATTCTGTATGATCCAGGATTCAGTAAAAACACCTATTTTCTTTGGTTATTACCTATATTGATGTTTATATTTGGTGGTGCAATAATACTCAGGAAAGTTATATTAAAAAAAAAAAAATTATGAATTATCTAAGAATTTTTTACTTGGTAATATTGTCTTTTTTAATTTCTTCTTCAATTATTGCAGAAGATACTAAAGTAAGTAATGATAATACAAAGTTTAATATTTATTCAGGGATGTTTGACTTTAGTGATAATGGAAAGAGATCTGCTTTAATTGGGTTTCAACATCAGAATACTGATTTAAACAGAAATACTTTTCTTGGCAATCTTTCTCCAATAACAGGATTTATGTTTACTGCTGATAGTGCAGCTTACCTGTATACTGGTGTGCAAGCACAATATTCCTTAGGTGCCTTAAATATTATACCAAGTTTTGCCCCAGGACTTTATAGTCAGGGAGATGGCAAAGATCTTGGACATTTATTAGAATTTAAAAGCGAAGTTCAGATTTCTTTAGATTTATTCCAAAATAGCCAATTAGGCTTATCATATAATCATTTATCCAATGCAAGTTTGGGAGATAAAAATCCTGGGGCAAATAGTTATATGTTTAATTTTCTTAAAACCTTTTAAACAAACATTCTATGATAATGAGATTGAAAGATTGTCACAATTTTGGTGATTTTAGAAAACTTGCTAAGCTAAAGCTTCCATCGCCTATTTTTCATTATATTGATGGTGCAGCTGACGATGAAATTACATATGCTAGAAATACAAGTGCATTTGACGATGTAGATTTAGTTCCAAATGTTTTAAGAGGTGTTGAGAATGTAGATTTGTCCACAACAATTTTTGGTAAAAAATTGGATTTACCATTTTATCTTTCACCAACAGCATTACAAAGACTTTTTCATTATGATGGTGAAAGAGCAGTTGGAAAAGCAGCTAAAAAATTTAATACAATGTTTGGTGTTTCTGCATTAGCAACTGTTAGCGTAGAAGAAATATCCTCTTTGATTGATACACCCAAAATGTTTCAGTTTTATTTTCACAAAGACAGAGGTTTAAATGACTCTTGTTTAGAGCGAGCTAAGGCTGCTAAATTTGATGTAATGGCTCTAACGGTCGATACCATTACAGGAGGAAATCGTGAAAGAGATTTAAGAACTGGTTTTACCTCTCCGCCGAAATTGACTCTATCAAGCTTATTTAGTTTTGCGACTAAACCAATGTGGGGAATAAATTATTTAACAAAAGGTAAATTTGAATTACCTCACCTCCAAGACTTTGTAAAAGAAGGCACAAGTACAAACTCTTCCATAGGAAATTATTTTTCAACAATGTTAGATCAATCTATGAATTGGAAAGATGCTGAAAAACTTTGTTCTCAATGGGGAGGTCATTTTGCACTTAAAGGAATAATGAGTGTAGAAGATGCTAAAAAAGCAGTTGATATAGGATGTACTGGTATAATGGTTTCAAATCATGGTGGCAGACAACTTGATGGATCGAGATCACCATTTGATCAGCTCGCAGAAATTGTTGATGCAGTTGGAGATAAACTTGATGTTATATGTGAAGGAGGAATTCATAGAGGAACACATATGCTTAAAGCATTGTCTCTTGGTGCAAAAGCATGTTCTGGTGGAAGACTTTATCTTTACGCGCTTGCAGCAGCAGGCCAACCAGGTGTCGAAAGAGCTCTTGAGTTGTATAAATCTGAGTTAGTTAGAGATATGAAGCTCATGGGATGTACAAAAATTTCAGATCTTAATAGAAATAATCTTAGATTTAGAAAATAGTGAGTTTACAAAATTGTTATAATTTTGACGATTTTAGAAAACTTGCAAAAAAAAAATTACCTTCACCAATATTTCACTACATTGATGGTGGTGCAGATGATGAAATAACACTCAAAAGAAATACAAAATCTTTTGATGAATGCGATTTAGTTCCTAATATTTTAGCAAGTGTCGGAAAACCAGATCTCTCAACAACTATTTTTGGAAAAAAAATTGATATGCCACTTTTTTTATCACCATGTGCCATGCAAAGACTTTATCATCATGATGGTGACAAAGCATCTGCTAGAGCAGCTGATAAGTTTGGAACATTTTATAGTATGTCCACGATGGCAAATAACACTATAGAGGAAATTTCAAATATTTCAGGTGGACCAAAGTTATTTCAACTTTATGTTCACAAAGATCAATCAATCACTGATGATTTAATTGATCGTTGTAGAAGATCAGGATTTGATGGAATGTGTTTAACTGTAGATACTTTAGTAGCAGGTAACAGAGAAAGAGATCATAGAACAGGTTTTACAACCCCGCCAAAGTTAACTTTACAAAGTTTAATGAGTTTTGCTCTTCATCCTAGTTGGGTATTTAATTATCTTACACATGGGAAATTTAAATTAGCAAATGTGGCTACAAAAACAGATAAGGGCACCAATATTGCAAAATCAGTTATAGAGTACATTAATGAACAATACGATCCAGCAATGAACTGGAAGGACGCAGAATATTGTGTGAAAAAATGGAATGGACCTTTTGCACTTAAAGGTGTTATGTCCGTTGAAGATGCGAAAAGAGCAATAGATATTGGTTGTACGGCAATCATGATTTCAAATCATGGGGGAAGACAACTTGATGGATCAAGATCGCCATTCGATCAAGTCAAAGCAATCTCAGATGCAGTTGGAGATAAATTGGAAATCATATTAGACGGGGGAGTTAGAAGAGGAACTCATGTATTAAAAGCAATCGCTGCTGGTGCAAAAGCCTGTAGTTTTGGCAAAATGTTTTTGTTCTCTTTAGCCGCAGGGGGACAACAAGGTGTTGAGCATTTACTTAAAAATATGCATGAGGAAATCAATAGAAATATGGTTTTAATGGGATGTAAGAACCTAAAAGAGTTGAATAGTTCAAAATTAATTTATAGAACTTCTAATAAAATATAAAAACTATGGAACTAGCAAAGAGTTTAGATAGATTAGGAACAGAATCTGCTTTTTCGGTATTAGCTGAGGCAAAGAAATTAGAGGCCCAAGGTAAGCCGATGATCCATTTAGGTCTAGGACAACCAGATTTTAAAACACCTAAACATGTTGTTGAAGCGGCAAAAAAAGCTTTGGATGATGGTCATCATGGATACGTGATGTCAAATGGAATACCTGAGTGTCGACAAGCTGTAACAAGATGGATTAAGAAACGTTATAAAGCTGAGATAGATCCTGAAAGAATTTTAATTATGCCAGGCGGTAAACCTACAATGAGTTACGCGATACAATGTTACGGAGAACCGGGAGTAGAAATAATCCATCCTACACCTGCATTTCCAATATATGAGTCTATGATTAATTATACAGGTTCAACGCCTGTCCCTTATGATTTAACTGAAGATAAAGATCTTAAATTTGATCCGGATAAAATTTTATCTCTTATAACTAAAAAAACAAGATTACTGATTTTAATAAATCCAAATAATCCAACAGGAAGTTTTGTTGAGAAACCTGTAATTGACTATTTTGCAAAGGAGTTAGAAAAACATCCTCATGTTACTATTTTAAGTGATGAAATTTATAGTAGACAAATTTTTGACTACAAAGAAATGCCTTCTTTTTTCCATTATCCAAATTTAAAAGATAGGTTAATTGTATTAGAGGGTTGGAGCAAAGCTTATTCGATGACGGGATGGAGATTAGGTTGGAGTTATTGGCCTAAAGAACTTATTGAGCACGTAAACAAATTATTAATTAATAGCGTATCATGTGTAAATGCTGCTGCACAATATGCTGGTATTGCTGCACTAGATGGCCCCGATGACTCTATCAAAGATATGTTAGACAAGTTTACTTTAAGAAGAAATTTAATTCATCAGGGGTTAAATGATCTACCAGGAGTGGAGTGTAGTTTACCTGGAGGAGCCTTTTATGCGTTCCCAAAAGTAATTGGTACAGGAATGAATGGATCTGAATTCTGTAAAAAAGCAATGCATGAGGCTGGAGTAGCAATAGTACCAGGAACAGCCTTTGGTAAAACATGTAATGATTACGTAAGATTTAGTTTTGCAGCATCAAGAGATAACATTTTACAGGCCTTAGAAAACATAAAGAAAATGCTTACTAAATAAGCTGTATTTTTGATAAAATTTTTACTAATATTATTTTAATGAACGAGCAAGTCCAAGCAGAGTTTAAAAAAATTTTTAATGGAAGATTTTCTACTTCTGAGTCAACAAGAGCAAATTATGCTAGAGGTGAGGATACTTATGATCCCGTTTTGTCTAAAGCTGTAGTTTTTCCTGAAACAAATGAAGAGGTCTCTAAAGTGCTACGTTTATGTAATGAGCACAAAATTCCTGTTGTGCCTTTTGGAACAGGAACATCTTTAGAGGGCAATGTTGTCGGTAATGAAAAAGGCATAACCATATGTCTTGAAAAAATGAATAAAATTTTAAGTGTGAATGTTGAGGACTTTGATTGTCGAGTTCAGGCTTGTGTAACTAAAGAGCAATTAAATGATTATTTGAGAGAAGACGGAGTTTTTTTTCCGATTGATCCAGGCGCTAATGCAGCAATTGGAGGAATGGCTTCAACATCAGCTTCAGGGACAATGGCTGTAAAATATGGAACAATGAAAACTGTAATCAGTGGACTCACAGTTGTTCTGCCTAATGGAGATATTGTAAATACTGGTAGCAGAACCAAAAAAACATCAGCAGGTTATAATTTAACCAATTTATTTATAGGTTCAGAGGGAACGTTAGGAATAATTACAGAAGTTCAATTGAGATTATCGCCAATACCGGAAAGCATTATGTCTGCAGTTTGTCATTTCCCAACTTTAGAAAATGCAGTTCAAACTGCTCAACAGGTTATTCAATATGGAGTTCCGATCGCTAGAATTGAGATGCTAAACAAAGATCAAATGGGTATTAGTATTAATTACTCTAAATTGAGAGATATCGAGGCAGTGCCAACTTTATTTTTTGAGTTTCATGGATCCGAGGCATCTAATAATGAAAATATTAAAATTGTTGAGGAAATATCGAAAGACAATAATGGAAGTTCTTTTAAATGGGCAAAAGATTTAGAAGAGAGAAATAAGCTTTGGAAAGCACGATGGGATGTTTATTATTCCGTTAAAGCATTGATAAATAATGGAAGAGTTTATTCGACTGACGTGTGTTTACCAATTTCAAATATAACTGAATGTGTGAATTATGCAGAAGAGCAAGCAAAAAAATTTGGATTAAGAGCTCCGATGGTAGGTCATTTAGGCGATGGAAACTTTCATGTGCTTTTACCTTTTGACCCTGAAAACAAAGAGACATACAAAAAAATAAGAGAATTTAACGACTTATTAATTAACAAAGCGCTTGAATTGAAAGGTACAATCACCGGAGAACATGGAGTTGGGTTACATAAAAAAGAATATCTTTTAAAAGAACACGCTGACAACATTCCATTAATGAAATTGATTAAGAGGAGCATCGATCAAAATAATATAATGAATCCTGGGAAGATATTCGATCTAAATTAGTTAATTCTATTTTTTAATGAAAAAAATTCTAATCACTAGAAAATTAATTAAGGAGAGTGAGGACAAAGCCACTAAAACTTTTGATCCAATATTCAATAATAATGATGAGCTATACTCTCAGTCAAAAGTAATAGAAATGAGCAAAGGATGTGATGGAATTTTATCTTCTCTTACAGATAAAATGGATAAAGAAACAATCAATAAATTGCCAGACACGATAAAAATTATTTCGAATTTTGCAGTTGGATTTGGAAATATTGATTTAGATGCCGCAAAAAAAAGAGGCATTGCAGTAACCAATACTCCTGAGGTTTTATCTGATGCGACAGCTGAAATTGGAATACTTTTAATTTTAGGTGCATGCAGAAGAGCCTCTGAAGGAATAGTATCTGCTCAAGAAGGTGGATGGAAGTGGTCAGCAGACTATTTAATAGGTAAGCAATTGACAGGCTCCAGACTTGGTATTCTAGGCATGGGAAGAATAGGACAAAAAATTGCAAAGATTGCAAAGTCGTTAGGCATGATAATTCATTATCACAATAGATCAAAGTTAAGTGATGAAAAAGAGCAGGGAGCGATTTATCATGATAATATTAAAAGTCTTTTTTCAGTTTCTGATGTCCTATCAATTTGTTGTCCTGCTACTAAAGAAACAGAAAACATGATTAACAAAGAAACAGTTGAATATTTCCCTAAAGGAGCAGTAATTACTAATGTCGCCAGGGGAGATATAGTCGATGATGAGGCTTTAATTGATGCATTAAACCGGAGAAAAATATATGCAGCTGGATTAGATGTTTATAAAAATGAGCCAAACTTAAATCCTGGTTATAATAAAATTAAGTCAGCATTTATTCTTCCACACCTAGGAAGCGCAACAAAGGATACAAGAATTGCAATGGCAAACTTAGCAATTGATAATATTGATGAGTTTTTTAAAACTGGAAATTGTAAAAATAAAGTAAATTAATTCTACTCTGGATTGAATCTAATTCAACTATTGCGACATCTACGCCTTTTTTTAGAAAGACTCTAATCTGATTCTATGTTTTAATTAATCAAGTTAATTAACTTTAATAGGAGTAATAATGACTAAAGAAAATAAATCATTGAAGGTGAAAACATCTTCAAGACGTAAGTTCTTTAAAACTGCTGCTAAGACTGGTGCTATAGCTGCAGCCGCTGTTGCAATGCCATATGTGAAGGCAAATGCAGCAACAACTTTAAAGATGCAAGCTGCATGGCCAAGTGGAGCTAACATCTTTTTCGAAATGGCTGGAGACTATTGTAACATGGTTAAAGAAATGTCTGGAGGATCTCTTCAGATTGATCTTCAACCGGTTGGAGCAGTTGTAAAGACTTCAGAAATCGGACAAGCGGTTAGTTCCGGTGTAGTAGATATGGGTCACTGGGTGACTGCATATTGGTATGGTAAAAACCCTGCTGCATCATTATTTGGAACTGGTCCTTCATATGGAATGTCATCTCAAGAAGTTATGGGATGGATGGAATATGGTGGAGGAAGAAAATTATATGACGAAACACTTGCAAAAGTTGGTTTCGATTATGTTGGTTTTTTCCATATGCCTATGCCAGCTCAGCCTTTTGGTTGGTTCAAAAAGAATGTAACTAAAGTGTCTGATGTTAAAGGTATGAAGTACAGAACTGTTGGTTTAGCGACTAACGTTTTAACTGCAATGGGAATGGTAGTTAGACAATTACCAGGTGGTGAAATTCAACCAGCGATGAAAACTGGTTTGATTGAAGCTGCTGAGTTTAACAACCCTACTTCAGACTCTCAGTTTGGTATGCAAGATGTTTCTAAGCACTATCACTTAGGAAGCTTCCACCAATCTCAAGAGATGTTTGAAATACCAGTTAACAAAAAAACATATAATAGTTTATCACCTGCACACCAAGCAATATTGAAAAATGCTGCTTATGCTGCAAATAGTGATAACTACTTTAAAGCTTTAGTAAGATACTCAGCTGACTTAGCTAAGTTAATGAATGAGCATAAAGTAAATGTTTACCAAACTTCTGATGAAATCTTAGCTCAACAATTAAAAGGTTGGGATAAGGTAATCGGTGATTTCAATAAGAAAGATCCTTTCTTTAAGAAAATCGTAGATTCTCAGAAAGCGTATGCGAAGAGAGTAATGAAATACTTGCTGATGAATCAGCCGAATTACAAACTTGCGTATGAAAATGAGTTTGGTCCAATAGCAAAAGTTAAGTTATAATTAACTTTTCATAAATTTTAATGAGGGGGCCTCGGCCCCCTTTTTATTTGATTAATTCAAAACAATTCAATAAGAGTCTATATCTATGATGAGATCTTATATAAAATTTGCCGACCGATTAAGCGTCTCAATGGGTAAAGCATTTTCCTGGTGTATTGTAATTTTAATGGGTGGAACGTGCTATGAAGTTTTTATGGCATATGCTTTAAATGCACCAACTTTATGGAATTTCGATTTTAGTCTCCAAATGTATGGTGCAATTTTTATGATGGCTGGTGCATATACTTTGTGTACCGAGGCACATGTAAGAGGAGACGTCATTTACAGATTATTTTCTCAAAGAGTACAAGCTTGGATAGATATAGTTTTATATTTTATTTTCTTTTTCCCTGGTGTAATTGCATTAGCCTTTTATGGTTACGAGTATGCTGCGCTAGCTTGGAAAATAAAAGAAACAAGTTGGAATAGTCCAGCTCAAATTCAAATTTATATGGCGAAATCTTTAATACCTTTATCTGGAAGTCTGTTAACCCTTCAGGGAATAGGTGAAGTGTTCAGATGTATTATATGTATTAAAACTGGTAGTTGGCCAGAAAGAGGAACAGAGCGTGATGCCGAAGAAACTGAAAAAGTATTAATGAGAACTTCACAAGAAGGAAATAAAGAAGATGTTATTTAGTCTGACAAATCCTGAAGTGGCAATTATGATGATGGGTATATTTTTATTTGCCGTACTATTAGGTTTTCCGATTGCTTTTACTTTAATGGCGATGGGACTAGGTTTTGGATATTATGCTTACTTTGATCCAACTAAGATGGAACATCTTTTTGATAATAGGATATTCCAACTTTTTGTTCAAAACACCTACACTGTTATGGATAATAATGTCCTTACTGCTGTTCCGCTCTTTTTATTCATGGGATATTTAGTTGAAAGAGCAGGTATTGTAGCAAAACTATTTTTTGCAATTAGATTAGCATCTCATAAGCTTCCTGCATCAATGGCAGTTGCAGCACTGATTACTTGTGCCCTATTTTCAACAGCAACAGGTATTATAGGTGCAGTTGTTACTTTAATGGGATTACTAGCATGGCCTGCTATGATTAAAGCTGGTTATGATAAAAAATTTGCATCTGGAATAATTTGTTCAGGTGGATGTTTAGGAATTTTAATTCCACCTAGTATTATGTTGATCGTTTACTCTGTAATTGCTCAACTATCACCACTAAGGTTATTTGCAGCTGCTATTTTTCCAGGATTAATGTTAGCAGGACTTTACATTGCATACGCAGTGTTCAGAGCTTGGTTAAATCCTTCGATAGCGCCAAAACCTGCAGCTGAGGAAATACCTCCTACTGCAGTAATTCTTAAAGAGGTTCTTGTCTCCTTCTTACCTTTATTTTCATTGATAATTTTAGTTCTAGGTACAATTTTAGCCGGAATAGCAACACCTGCTGAAGCTGCAGCCGTAGGTGCATTTGGATCGTTGGTGCTTTCATATTTTTATAAAACCCTTAAGTGGAAAAATTTTAAAGAGTCTGTCTTTTTGACAGCTAAAACAACTGCAATGATCATGTGGCTTTTCATAGGATCGTGGACATTTGCTTCTGTATTTTCTTATCTTGGAGGCCACGAGGTTTTCGAACATTTCTTTAAATCTCTAAATTTACAGCCTTGGCAATTTTTAGTAATTACACAATTGATTATATTTTTATTAGGTTGGCCATTGGAGTGGACGGAGATATTAATTATTTTTGTACCAATATTTTTACCATTAGTCGAATTTTTTGGAGTAAATCCGTATTTCTTTGCAATGTTGATTGCTCTAAATTTACAAACCTCATTTTTGACACCCCCCATGGCAATGTCTGCTTACTATCTAAAGGGAGTTCAATCAAAGAATGTTGAATTGATGCAGATCTTTGGAGGAATAATGCCATTTTTAGGTATTGTGATTTTAGCTATGGTTCTAATGTATTTATTTCCAGGTATAGCACTTTGGTTACCAGAGACATTATTTGCAAATTAATTTTAGATGACAGATATATTTTCTTTAAGTCTTGAAGAACTTGCTGCAAAGATTAAAGATGCTCAACTCACTTCTGTTGATGTTTGTGAAAAGTATATCGAGAGAATCAATAAATTTGACAAAGATATAAAGGCTTGGGCCCATTTTGACAAAAAAGTTTTATTAGAAAAAGCTGCAGAGGCCGACGATCATAGAAGATCTGGTAAACCAATTGGTCCACTTCATGGAGTGCCTATCGCGGTTAAAGACATTATTGGGACAGTTGATATGCCAACCGAATGTGGAACAGTTATTAGAAAAGGTAAATCATATTCACAAAATGCTGAAATAATTGATCTGCTTCATGCATCCGGAGCGATTGTAATGGGTAAAACAGCAACCTCAGAACTTGCTTATTTAGGACCCTCGGCAACCACAAATCCACATGATAAAACAAGAACACCAGGTGGTTCTTCAAGCGGATCTGCTGCTTCTGTAGCTTCTTATATGGCACCTGCATCAATTGGATCACAAACTGGAGGATCCATTATTAGACCAGCATCCTATTGTGGCGTTGTGGGTTATAAACCTAGTTATGGTTTGATATCTAGAAATGGTGTTTTAAGAACTTCTTACAGTTTAGATCATATAGGAATTTTTGGCCGAAAAGTTGAGGATGTGGCTATGTTAGCAAAAGTATTGATAAAAAAAGATAAATTTGATCCAGCAACTATACATTACTCAACAGACAATATTTTATCTGAAACAAAAAAAGGACCTTTATTTGATCCTAAATTTATTTTTTATAAAACTGAACATTGGAAATTAATAGATAAAAAGTCTAGAGAGTCATTTGAATATTTTATTAATTCATTCAAAAAAAATATCGAGATTTTTGATACACCTTCTTATTTTAAGGATATTCACAAGTATCACCAAATCATTCATGAGACTGATTTAGCCAATAATTTTTCAGTGTATTTTAAAAAATTTAAAAAGAAATTGTCTAAGTATATGCAAGATGCAATTATCAAAGGCAATAAACATTCCGCGAAAGAATACGCAGAAGCAATTGATTTTATGAAAAGAGGCTATGAGTCTTACGAGGAAGTTTTTGAGGATTATCACGGAGTTTTGTCACCAGCTAGCCCAGGTGTTGCACCAAAGGGTTTAAAAAGTACAGGAACAGCAGAATTTAATAAAGTTTGGTCTTATCTTGGTACACCATGTATTTCGTTACCTTTACTTGAAGGAGAAAATAATTTACCATTAGGGGTTCAATTAATTGGCAATAAATATGATGATCATAGATTTCTAGGAGTTGCTAATTGGTTAGAAAAAGAATGTCAGGAATAAAATGAATAAAATTACTACAATCATAGGATTATCTTTTGCAGTTTTCTTTTTAATTGGTTTAGCTACAACTTTGACAAGATCAATGATGATAGGCTTCTTGGATGTTATTCCAGTTTATCTTTTAATGGGTGCAGCTATCATCATGATGATATACGAAGCCTTTTTTGATAAAGATTAATATCAATTAAATTGAAAAATATTAAGACAGATATATTTCCATTATCATTACTATTTATACAACCAATCTTTATGGCTAGTAACTTAGTTGTTGCTAGAGGCGGTGTTGAATTTGTTCCGCCTATTTCACTTGCATTTTGGCGTTGGACAGTAGTTTTTTTGATTTTATTACCATTCACTTATGTAACTTTAAAAAATAATTTTCACATAATTAAAAAGGAATATAAAAAATTATTTTTTTTAGGGTCAATGGGATGTGGTGTATGTGGCGCTTTCCCTTTTTTAGCTGGCGAGACAACAACTGTAACTAATATGGGGATAATTTACACATCCTCTCCAGTTTTTATTATTTTGATTTCATATTTCTTTTTTCAAGAAAAAATAAATTTGACAAAGGTAATTGGTTTAATTGCTTGTTTGATTGGTGTTTTTGTCATTATTATTAAAGGCGATATTGATTTATTAATTAATCTTAGATTTACAATTGGTGATTTATGGATGTTAGCTGCTGCAGTTGGTTGGGCTTTATATTCTATTTATTTATTTTATTGGAAATCAAAATTAAAAATTTTCGATAGATTTGCCATGATTTCCTTTTTTGGCGCTTTAAGTTTGTTACCCTTTTATGTTGGCGAGGAATTATTTTATAAAGAGACTATATTTGTAACAGAATTTTATTTATGGGTGATTTTTGCTGCTATATCGCCAGGGATAATTGCTTTTACACTTTATACTATAGCTCAAAAAAAATTAGGTGCATCTTTAACTGGCTTTACGCTTTATGTTTTTACAGTTTACGGTGCAATTTATGGATACTTTTTATTTGACGAAAAATTTGAAAATTACCATATTATTGGGACTATTCTGGTATTTTTTGGCGTATATTTAGCAAAGAAAAATAATGTTAAAAAGGTTTAGGAATAGTTTGTTATTATTTTTACAACTAACAATTTTAGTTTACCTATTTCTCTTAGTATTTCTTTATTTTTATCAAAGGAACTTAATGTATCATCCTGATGAAAATAATTATTTTGATGACAAACTCTCAGTTTATATTGAAAAAGTAAAGGTCCCAACCCAAGATGGATTAGATTTATTGGGTTGGTATCATGAAAAAGATATAAAGAAAAATAAAACAATTCTATTTTTCCATGGAAATGCTGGATCTTTAGAAAATAGAATTCATAAATTAAATCATTTTAGAGACATGAGTGTTAATTTTTTAATAATTGCTTGGAGAGGTTTTAGTGGTAACGAGGGCAAACCATCAGAGTCTGGATTATATGAGGACGGTGAAAGTGCAATTAAATGGTTGGTCAAAAAAGGTGTAGATGAAAAAAATATAGTAATTTATGGAGAATCATTAGGAACAGGAGTTGCAACACATTTATCCCAGAACAAAGAGTTTGCAGGTGTTATTTTAGAAACTCCATTCACATCAATGATTGATGCGGCTAAAAAATTTTATCCATATATACCCGTTGGTCTTTTACTCAAAGATAAATTTGAAAATAAAAACAAAATTAAAAATATTAAATCTCCAATTTTGATAATGCATGGTGAAAAAGATCAAATTGTTCCTTTTGAGATGGGTAAAAAGATGTTTGAGATAGCTAATGAACCCAAATATTCGTATTTTACCAAATATGACAATCATATGATGGAGTATGACGAGAGTCTTGTAAAAGCACTAAACTCTTTTTTGATTAATTTAAATTAAGCCATATTCTAAACAAATATTTTTCAAGATTTAAGATTAAGTTTAAAAAGTGAAAAATGTTTTTATTATTATAATTTTATTCATAACTTTAAAAAGCTTTGCTTTTTCGAAAGATAATTCATTTTATCCTGACGATTTATTTCACATAGATCATATGGACTCTCACAACAAAAAATTTGCGCTATATTTTAAGGGGCGAGAGAAATCGATTTTAGCTAGAGGTGAAGAAAGTAATTATATAAATGATTATCCAAAAGATCTTTATATCTATAATTATTCAACAAAGTCTTCTTCACCATTGATCTCTTATGATTGGTTTCCCTCTCAAGCCAAGTTTCATTTAGAGGAATATGACTTTCCTGTATTTCCAGACGACTTTGCTTATTATCTTTTAAAAGATGATAAAACACTGGTGATGATTAGTGCAGTTAAAAGTTTAAACGCAAACTTTAAGTATGATATTTTTAATAAGAAACTTGAACTTTACCCCACCACAGGAAAATTTGATTTTATTATCTCGTCTTTTTCTAAGGATTGTGGGCATTATAAATTTAAAGATAATTATAAGTGTAGTATTTATAAACCTTTAATCTCGAGTAATTTAATCAATTAACCTGCGTAAAAGCCTCAGCAAATTTTTCTGCATTAAATAATTGTAAGTCGTCTTCTTTTTCGCCCAAGCCTAAAGCAATAATAGGTAATTGATATTTTTTTGCTATCGCCAGTAGAATACCGCCTTTGGCAGTTCCATCTAATTTGGTCATGATTAAACCAGTTAATGGAATAATTTTGTTAAATTCTTCTACTTGATTAATTACATTCTGTCCCGATGTTGCGTCTAAAACTAAAATAATGTTGTGAGGGGCATCCTGATCAATTTTTTTTGTTACATTGGCTATCTTTTTATATTCCTCCATTAAATTTTTTTTATTTTGTAGTCTTCCAGCAGTATCGATTAATACTTGGTGAAAATTATTTTTGATTGCTTCTTCAACTGCTTTATATGCGACTGACGCTGGATCAGAACCTTGAGATGATTTAGTTATTTTAACGTCAATTTTATTTGCCCAGTTTTCTAATTGTTCAATAGCTGCTGCTCGAAAAGTATCAGAAGCAGCAAACATAACTTTGTTTCCATTAGTTTTTAAAATTTTACCTATTTTACCAATAGTTGTTGTTTTGCCAACACCATTTACTCCTGAAATTAATGTTGCATTGAGTTTATCTTTTTTTTCGAAAAAAGAATTATTCTCTAAAGGTTTCATTAGATTAATAATATATTCTTTTAAAATAAGATTTATCTCGGTTGATAAATCTTTATTTGGATCGATTTTTTTACTTGAAATGATTTCCTTGATCTCAGACGCAGCCTCGACACCTACATCTGACTCAATTAAAAATTCTTCAATTTTATTTAAATTTTTATCGTCAATCTCTTTTTTTATAATTATTTCTTTTAGTCCAGATGTCAGTGCAGATGCACTTTTTTTAAAGCCTATCTTAAATTTATCAAAAATTCCCATTATAGTTTGAACTCAATTTCTTTTATTTCTGAAACGGGTCCTTTCATGTGGATTGAATTTTTATCATCTATAAGAATTGATAATTTACCTGTTTGAAATTCTATGTCTGTTTTATTTTCAGTAAGATCATTTAATTTACCAGCAAATGCTGTTGCACATGCAGCTGTTCCACATGCTTTGGTCAGCCCCGCTCCTCTCTCCCATACCTTCACTCTAATTAAATTTTTATTAATTATTGTAGCAATTGTAACATTACATTTTTCTGGAAAAATTTTATGATTTTCAATTTCGGGTCCAATTTTTTCAATATTAAAATTTTCAATTTCGTTTACAAAAAAAATAATATGTGGATTTCCAACATTAACTGCCGTCCCACCTGAATGTTCTTTGTTATTTGAATCAATAATCTTAATATTTAAATTTTTCGTATCTAGTTTTTCTGATAAAGGAATTTCGTTCCATTGTAACTTAGCTTTACCAATTTCAGTCGTAACAATGTTTTTATCTAATATTTTTGACTCTAAATTTCCATTTGAAGTTGATAAAATGATATTTTCAGATTTTGTCTCCTCGGAGATTAATTTTGCAACACATCTAGTACCATTTCCGCACGCACCAGACTCTCCTCCATCAGAATTAAAAAATTTTAAATTTGCATCACTTGATTTGCTAGATTCAATAAATATTAATTGATCACAGCCAATAAAATTTCTATCACAAATTTTTATGATTTGATCTTTAGTCAAATTGGTAATCTTTTGTCTATTATCAATTATTACAAAATCATTACCTAATCCATCCATTTTAAAAGCCCTTATATCCATATATAGTTATTTAACTTATTTATTGACTTTTTGAACCTCTATTATAGTTTGTGGCAGTTTCCGCAAAAACGTTAAATTTGCGGTGTCTTTGGAAACAAAGAGATCGACACTAGTCAGCGAGGGTTCGCCCACTAGTGCGATTACTGCTGTGTGAAATAAATATGTTTGAAAATTTAACAAATAAATTTGAGGAAGTTTTTTCCTCTTTGAAAAAAGCCCCTTCGCTTGATGAGAGCCAAGTTGATGAAGGCCTCAGAGCTATTAGACAAGCCTTATTAGAGGCTGATGTATCACTCGAGGTCGCAAAAGATTTTATTGAAAAAGTTAAACCTAAAGCTTTAGGTCAAGAAATTATCAGATCTACATCTCCTGGTGATATGGTTGTAAAAATCGTTTATGACGAACTAGTTAATTTATTAGGTGAAAAAAACATTGATGTAAATTTAAACGCCGTTCCGCCCGTGCCAATGATGTTAGTTGGTCTACAAGGTTCAGGTAAAACTACCACTACTGCTAAACTTGCAAGATATCTAGAAAATACAAAGAAAAAGAAGGTAATGATGGTCAGCTTAGATATTTATAGACCAGCTGCACAAGAACAGTTGAAATCTTTAGGTGAGCAAAATGATATCTTAACTTTACCGATTATAGAAGGTCAACAACCAGCAGATATTTGTCAGAGAGCAATAAGTGCTGCAAATTTAAATGGTGCCGACATTATCTTGTTTGATACAGCTGGCAGAACACAAATAGATCTTCAAATGATGAGTGAAATAAAGCAGATTGAAAATATAATCAATCCTGCCGAAACTTTTTTAGTTGCAGATTCTTTAACTGGCCAAGTAGCAGCATCAGTTGCAAAAGAATTTAAAAATACTGTAGGTTTATCGGGAATTATTTTAACAAGAGCTGATGGTGATGCCAGAGGTGGGGCCGCGGTAAGTATGAAATTTGTATCAGAGGTTCCAATTAAGTTTTTAGGGGTAGGAGAAAAAATTGAAAATTTTGAGGTGTTCCATCCCGATAGGATTGCAAACCGAATTCTTGGAATGGGAGATATTGTATCTCTAGTTGAAAAAGCAGCACAAGATTTAGGTGAAGAAAATATTAAAAAGACAGAAGAGAATTTAAAAAAGGGACAATTTTCAATGCAAGATTATTTAACTCAACTAAGACAGATGAAAAAAATGGGTGGAATAGAGGGAATCATGTCTTTTATGCCAGGTATTTCTAAAGTTAAATCACAAATGGATGCTGCGGGTATTGACGAGAGTGTTATCACTAAGAACGAGGCTATAATTTTATCGATGACAAAAAAAGAAAGAGAGAACCCAAAAATAATTGATGGTTCTAGAAAAAAAAGAATTGCTAATGGTTCTGGAACTGATCCAGCCACTATCAATAAATTGTTAAAACAATTTAAAATGATGTCTGAAATGATGAGAAAGATGTCTAAAGGAAATCTGAAAGGTATGTCTGACAAAGGAATACCACCAGAATTATTTAATCAATTAAAATAAAAAAGGAGAGTAAATGTTAAAACTTAGATTATCAAGAGGTGGAACAAAGAAAAGACCAGTTTACAAAGTTGTTGTAGCTGATAGTCGTTTTGCAAGAGATGGACGTTTCATAGAAAAAGTTGGTTTTTTTAATCCTCTATTACCTAAAGAAAAAAAAGAGAGAATAGGATTAGAGGCTGAAAGAATTAAATATTGGTTAGGCCAAGGTGCACAACCGACTACAAGAGTAGCAAGAATCTTGGGTGAAAATGAGTTAATGCCAATGCCTGCTAATGGTAATAATCCTCAAAAAGCTATTCCAAAAAAAGATAGAAAAAAAGAAGGGTCTGATGATGCTAAGAAGGAAGAGGCAGCAAAAGCAGACGCAGCACCGACAGATGGAGCAAAAAAAGAAGACGCTCCAAAAGCAGAAGCTAAAAAGGAAGAAACTCCAAAAGCAGACGCTCCAAAAGCAGAAGCTAAAAAGGAACAAGCTCCAAAAGCAGACGCTCCAAAAGCAGAAGCTAAAAAGGAAGAAGCTCCAAAAGCAGACGCTCCAAAAGCAGAAGCTAAAAAGGAAGAAGCTTCAAAAGCAGAAGCTCCAAAAGAGGAAAAAAAGTAATTTAAGGTTTACTTATGTTAAAGACACAAGTGTTAACACTTTATCCAGAAATTTTCCCTGGTCCGTTAAACAAAGGATTATATGGAAAGGCCATGGCTAAAAAGATATGGAGTCTTAATGTAGTAAACATAAGAGATGCAGCAACAGATAAACACAAAACTGTTGATGATACTCCATATGGTGGTGGATCAGGTATGCTGTTAAAACCAGACATACTAGCAAAATCAATTGATAAAAATATCCAGAAGGGGGAAAGAATTTTTTATCTTTCGCCAAAAGGTAAAAAATTTGATCAAAGACTTGCTCAAGATTTATCAAAAGAAAAATCATTCAGTTTAATTTGTGGACATTTCGAAGGTGTTGATGAAAGAGTATTATCCACAAGAAATATTGAGGAAATAAGTATAGGAGATTATGTGCTTTCTGGAGGGGAAACAGCTGCTCTTGTAGTTCTTGATAGTGTGTTAAGACTTTTGCCTGGAGTTTTAGGTAATGATAAATCATCTTCGGAGGAAACTTTTGAAAATGGTCTTTTAGAGTATCCTCAATATACAAAACCTCAAATTTGGGAGGAAAAATCAGTACCAGATGTCTTATTATCAGGGGATCATAGCAAAATTAAAGACTGGCGTTTATCTCAATCTGAGGCTATAACACGCGTCCGAAGACCAGATTTGTGGCAAAAATATAAGAAGGATTAACTTGATAAATATTGAAATGAAAACGATTGAAGAAATAAATCAATATAATGTAAAAAAAATTCTTTCGGAAAAAAAGATTCCAGAATTCTTTCCAGGTGATGTTGTAAAAGTTGGTGTAAGAATTACAGAGGGAAAAAAAGAGAGAATTCAGTATTTTGAAGGTGTATGTATTGCAAAAAAAAGCAGAGATTTAAATTCTTCTTTTACAGTTAGAAAGATTTCTTTTGGTGAAGGTGTTGAGAGAACATTCCCACTATTTGGTACAGTAATCGACTCAATTAAAGTTATTCGTTCAGGAAAAGTTAGAAGAGCTAAACTATATTACTTAAGAGATAGAACTGGTAAATCAGCTAGAATTGCCGAAAAAATAAGAAAGAAGATTGGTATTGATATAGATGTAAAACCAGAAACAGTAACTGAAGAAAATTTAGCTCCTGTTTCAACAGAACCATCTGATAATAAAGAAGATGTAACTAAGGCAGAGGCTAAGAAAGAAGAAACTCCTAAGGAAGAGCCAAAAAAAGAAGAAACAGCCAAAGTTAAAACAAAACCTAAAACTGAAGAAAAACTTGAAACTTCTCCAGAAAAAAAATAATTTTTTTTTCAATGCCTAATACTCTTTACGACAAAATTTGGAAAGAACACTTAGTTGATCAGCAAGATGATGGAACAGCTTTATTATTTGTTGATAGGCATCTCGTTCATGAAGTGACCAGTCCACAAGCATTTGAAGGTTTACGAAATTCTAAAAGAAAAGTAAGACACCCAAAACTTACATTGGCCGTTGCAGATCACAACGTTCCAACCACTGATAGAACCAATGGTATTTCAGATAAAGAATCTAAAATTCAAGTTGATACATTAGAAAAGAATTGTAAGGAATTTGATATCCAACTCTTTGGAATGGAGGATAAGCGTCAAGGTATAGTTCATATAATTGGTCCTGAACAAGGATTTACACAACCTGGAACAGTTATAGTTTGTGGAGATAGTCATACAGCTACACATGGAGCGTTTGGTGCTTTAGCATTTGGTATAGGCACCTCAGAGGTTGAACACGTGCTAGCAACACAAACTTTAGTGCAAAAAAAAGCAAAAAATTTCAGAATAAATGTTAATGGAAAACTTCCGTTAGGTGTTACTTCAAAAGATGTAATTTTACAAATAATTGGAAAAATAGGAACAGCAGGTGGAACAGGATGTGTTATTGAGTATGCTGGTGATTTAATCAGATCATTGAGTGTTGAGCAAAGAATGACCATATGCAACATGACTATAGAGGGTGGAGCAAGAGCAGGTTTGATTGCACCAGACGAAAAAATTTTCAAGTATTTGGAGGGAAAACCTATGTCACCCAAAGGTGAAAAATGGGACAAAGCTTTAGCGTACTGGAGAAGTTTAAAATCTGATGATGGTGCAAATTTTGATAAAGAAATAAGTCTTCAAGCTAATGAAATTTCACCAATGATTACCTGGGGAACTTCACCTCAAGATGTTATTACTATTGAAGATAAAGTACCAAACCCAAACAATGAAAAGGATGAGGATAGAAAAAATTCTATTGAAAGAGCTCTAAAATATATGGGTTTAAAACCTGATATGGCAGCTAAAGATATTAAGATTGATAAGGTTTTTATAGGTAGTTGTACAAATGGAAGAATTGAGGATTTACGAGAAGCAGCAAAGATTTTAAAAGATAAAAAAATTGCCTCTCATGTTCATGCAATGGTTGTTCCAGGATCTGGTTTAGTGAAAGAACAAGCAGAGCAAGAAGGTTTACATAAAATATTTGAAGAGTCTGGTTTTGAATGGAGAGAACCAGGATGTTCTATGTGTTTGGCAATGAATGCTGATAAATTAAAACCAGAGCAAAGATGTGCATCAACATCAAATAGAAACTTTGAGGGAAGACAAGGTAGAGGTGGAAGAACACACCTTGTGAGCCCAGGAATGGCAGCTGCAGCAGCAATTTCTGGAAATTTGGATGATGTAAGAAAGTATCAAAATTAATGCAAAAATTTTCTAAATTAAAAAGTATTCCAGCATATTTACCAATCGTAAATATTGATACTGATATGATCATCCCAAAGCAGTTTTTAAAAACAATTAAAAGAACTGGACTTGGAAAAAATTTGTTTTTTGAAATGAGGTATGATGATAATGGAAATAAAATAGTCGATTTTATATTAAATCAAGATCCATTTACAAATTCAAAAATACTGATAGCAGGAAAAAACTTTGGTTGTGGATCCTCAAGAGAACATGCTCCTTGGGCATTATTAGATTTTGGTATTACATGTGTAATTAGCTCCAGTTTTGCCGATATTTTTTATAGTAATTGTTTTAAAAATGGAATTTTACCAATTATTGTTAATGAGGAAAAAATAAAAGAATTGTCTGAATATGCTAATAGAAAAGAGGAAATTTCAGTAGACCTTAAAGAAGAAAAAATATTTTATGGTAATAATGAAATTAAATTCAAAATAGACTCCTTTAAAAAAAAATGTCTTCTAGAGGGATTAGATGATATTGCACTATCTTTAAACAAGTCTGAAAAGATTAAAAGTTTTGAGCAAAAATTAAAAAGCTCTAAGCCATGGATTATAAGTGATTAAGGTAAAAAAGAGAAAGATACTATTACTTCCTGGGGATGGCATTGGTCCCGAAGTTATTGGTGAAGTAAAAAAAATTATCAGTTGGTTCAATGATAAAAAGTCTCTAGATTTTGAGATAGATGAAGATTTAGCAGGAGGATGCTCTTACGATAAGCATGGTACACCGATCACAGATGAGGTTTTTTACAAGGCATTAGAAAGTGCAGTTGTTATGTTAGGCGCTGTAGGAGGACCAAAGTGGGATAATGTTGAGTTCTCTAAAAAACCAGAGAAAGCACTTTTAAAGTTAAGAAAAGAATTAAAATTATTTGCTAATTTAAGACCAGCAATATGTTTTAAACAATTAGTTGATGCTTCAACCTTAAAACCCGAAATTGTCTCAGGTTTAGATATTATGATTGTTAGAGAGCTAACAGGAGGAATATATTTTGGTGAACCTAGAGGAATAAAACCAATAGAAAATGGGGAAAGAAAAGGGATTAATACTCACACTTACACAAGCAATGAAATTATAAGAGTTGCTAGAGTTGCCTTTGATTTAGCAAAAAAAAGATCAAACAAAGTAACTTCTTGTGAAAAATCAAATGTTATGGAGGCAGGCCAACTTTGGAAAGAAGAGGTTCAGACATTACACGATAAAGAATTTAAAGACGTTGAACTAAGTCATATGCTTGCAGACAATTGTGCTATGCAGTTGTTGAGAAATCCAAAGCAATTTGATGTAATTGTAACAGATAATTTGTTTGGAGATATGTTATCTGACCAAGCCTCAATGTTGACTGGATCATTAGGTCTTTTACCTTCTGCATCTTTAGGTGCAAAAAATAAAGATGGAGAGATGAGGGCTATGTATGAACCTATTCATGGTTCGGCTCCAGATATAGCTGGTAAAAGTATTGCTAATCCAATAGCTACAATTTTAAGTTTTGCTATGGCTTTGAGATATTCATTAGATTTAGATAAAGAGGCAGAAGCTCTGGAAAAAGCTGTACAGGATGTATTAAATGATGGTTTAAGAACTCAAGACATTTTATCAAAAGGTACAAAAGAGGTGACTACATCACAAATGGGTGATGCGATCATTTCAAAATTGCAATAATTAATTAATTATTTTAAAATCAAATTATGCCAACTTATACTGCACCCGTTGAAGATATGATGTTTCTTTTTGAAAAACTAAGAAACAACAAAGAGTATAATGAATTGGAAAAATACAAAGAAGTTACCCCAGATTTAGTAAAAGACATTCTACAGGAAGCAGCAAAAATAAATCAAAATTTAATTTTACCATTAGCTAAAGTTGGAGATGAAAATCCTGCAATTTTAGAAAATGGAGTTGTTAGAACGCCTCCGGGTTACAAAGAGGCTTATAAAAAATATATTGAGGATGGTTGGACATCTTTATCATGTGATCCAAAATATGGGGGTCAAGGTATGCCAAAAACAGTGAGCGCATTTTTTGATGAAATGCTATCCTCTGCTAGCCTTTCTTTTAAACTCTATAGTGAACTTAGTATTGGTGCTTATAATTGTATTAATCATCATGCTAGCGATGAAATAAAAAATAAATATTTACCAAAAATTGTAGAAGGTAAGTGGAGTGGAACAATGTGCTTAACTGAGCCAGTATGTGGTACTGATTTAGGGCTACTAAAAACAAAGGCTAAAAAACAATCTGATGGTACATTCAAATTAACTGGACAGAAAATTTTTATTACCTCTGGTGATCACGATTTAACTGAAAATATTATTCACTTGGTTTTAGCAAGAGTGGATGACTCTCCGGCTGGCACTAAAGGTATCAGTCTGTTTTTAGTTCCAAAGTTTATTGTAAAAGAAGATGGGAATGTTGGTCCAAGAAATGGAATATCAACTGGTTCTATCGAAACAAAAATGGGAATTAAAGGATCAGCAACTTGTGTTCTTAATTTTGATGAAGCAACTGGCTACATGATTGGTGATAAGGAAAAAGGTTTGAGTGCAATGTTTACGATGATGAATCTTGAGAGGATCGTTGTTGGGATTCAGGGTTTGGGTATATCAGAGATTGCTTATCAAAATTCACTTTCATACGCAAAAGAAAGAAAGCAAGGTAAGTCGAATAATTCAAAATCTAAAAATGGTGCTGATTTTATAATTGAGCACGCAGATATTAGAAGATCGTTGTTAAATATGAAATCTATTATTGAGGGCGAGAGAGCCTTATGTTTTTGGTTATCTCAACAAACTGAGGTAAGCCTATATCATCCAGATGAAAAAGCTAGGCGGGAGGCATCTGATTATGTCTCATTAATGACTCCAGTAGTAAAATCCTTGTTTACAGATTTAGCAATGGAAATCACTAGCGATGCAATGCAAATTTATGGTGGGTATGGTTATACTAAAGATCAAGGAATAGAACAGTTATATCGAGATAATAGAATTACACCAATTTACGAGGGTACGAATTCTGTACAAGCTGCTGATTTAGTTTTTAGAAAATTATCAAATAAGAACGGGGATGTAATTAATAAATTTTTAGATCAGGTTAAAAATGAATGTAATTCTAACAACGAAAAAATAAGACCATTCATCTCAGATTTTAACAATTATTTAGATATATTAAAAAAATTTAGTGATTGGATGATTGAGAAATCTAAAACAGATAAAGATGATGTAAGTGCTGCTGCTAATGATTATCTTAAAACTCTCGGATTTGTTTCGATTGCTTATGCATGGATAAAAGTACTAGAGGTAAGTTTTAAAGATTATAATGAAAATAAAAACTTTTATGATGACAAAATCGATACCGCTAGGTTTTATTTTGATAAAGTTCTACCAAGAGCTGAACAACATTACAAATCAGCAATTTCTGGAAGCTCCAATATTATGAATTTTAAATTCAATTAAATGAGTCATTACGATACTAATTTAGATAAGAATAGTGCAAATTATGTTCCTTTAACTCCTTTGACTTTTTTGAAGAGAGCAAAAGAGATTTATCCTGATTATGAAGCAATTATCTATGAAGATCGTAAATACACCTGGGCTGATGTTTACAAACGTACTATTAAATTTGCAAGCGCCCTAAACAAAATTGGAATTAATAAAGGAGATACTGTCTCATTTTTAGCTTTCAACACCCCTGAAATTTTTGAGGGACATTACTCTGTTCCCATGTCTGGTGCAGTATTAAATACAATTAACATAAGATTAGATGCTAAAACTATTGCTTATATTTTAGAACATAGTGATGCTAAAGTTCTTGTTGTTGATAGACAATTACACATAGAAGTTAAAAAAGCGTTAAGTACTTTAAAAAAGAAAATCACAATTATTGATATAGTTGATAAATTTGCAGACCAATCAAAGTGTGAAAAAATTGGTGATCTAGAATACGAAAGTTTTTTAAATACCGGTGATGAAAATTTTGATTGGAAAATGCCAGATGACGAGTGGCAAGCAATATCATTGAGCTATACATCTGGAACTACCGGAAACCCTAAAGGCGTTGTTTACCATCATCGGGGATCATATTTAATGTCCACAGGTAGTGCAGTTGCCTGGAACATGCCAAACAGACTTAATTTTTTAACTATCGTCCCAATGTTCCATTGTAATGGATGGGGTTATCCTTGGACAATACCCATGTTAAATGGAAGAACAATTTGTCTAAGAAATATAGATGTAAAAAAAATATTTGAATTAATAGACAAACATAATGTTACTCACTTTGGTGGAGCGCCCATTGTACTAAATATGATAACTGGTGCACCAGAGTCTGATAGAAAAAAATTAAAGCAAAAAGTATACGTCCTTACTGCAGGAGCTCCACCGCCAAGTATAATTTTCAAAAAAATGAAAGAACTTGGTTTTGAAGTTATGCATGTTTATGGATTAACTGAAACTTATGGACATGTAACTCAATGTGCGTGGAATGATGCTTGGAATGACTTCGATGAGGAAAAGCAGAACGAAATTAAAGCAAGACAAGGAGTTAGATATCCAAATACAGAAGGGATTGCTGTGATGGATCCAGAAACAATGACAGAAGTTCCAAAAGATGGAAAGACGATTGGTGAAATAATGATTAAAGGAAATGTAGTCATGAAGGGTTATTTTAAGGATAAGGATGCTACAAATAAAGCAATGGCTGGTGGTTGGTTTCATTCTGGTGACTTAGCTGTTATGCATCCAGATGGATATGTAAAAATCCAGGATAGGTCTAAAGATATAATAATTTCTGGAGGTGAAAACATATCCTCTATAGAAATAGAAAATACTCTTGCAAAACATCCCTCAGTATCTATTGCAGCCGTTGTAGCTAAACCAGATGAAAAATGGGGAGAGGTACCTTGTGCATTTATTGAGATGGTAAAGGATAAACCAACAACCGAGAAAGAATTAATTGGTTTTTGTAAAGAAACCCTCGCAGGTTTTAAAGTACCAAAACAAGTTGTTTTTTGTGAACTACCTAAAACATCGACAGGAAAAATTCAAAAATTTGAATTGAGAAAAAAATTTTAGGTAATTGATTGATATTTGAAATAGAAAATAAAACTATTCATGCATCTGATGCAGGTCAAGGCATAGATCCAAAAAAACAAACAATAGTATTTCTTCATGGAAGTGGCCTTTCACACATAGTTTGGTCATTAACTGAACAATTTTTTTCGAATAAGAATTTCAATGTATTGTCTATCGATCTTCCTGGTCATGGAAATTCAGATGGACCATGTTTAGATACCATAGAAAAAATTGCTGATTGGCTAGAAAGTGTATTTAAAAAATTGCAATTAAAAAATTTGATTTTAGTTGGTCATTCTCAAGGATGTTTAGAAATACTTGAATATGCTTTTAAATATAAAAGCAGGTTAAATAAAATAGTTTTAGTTGGCGGCTCAAATAAAATGCCAGTTCATCCTGATTTAATAGAACTTGCAAATAATGGTGACTCTGATGCTGTAAAATTAATGATGAAATGGGGTTATGAAGGTTCAAAAAAATTTATTGGTGGTAATCCAGTAGAAAAAATAATTCAGTCCCCAAGAGATATTAGTGAAATTTTAGCAGTTGATTTAAATGCGTGTAATAACTACTCAAATGGGTTAGAGGCAACAAAAGTTTTAGATCTTCCCACATTACTTATTTTCGGAGAGTTAGATAAAATGATCAATTTAGATGCAGGGAAAAAATTTTCAAATTTAGTAAAAAACTCATCTACTCATGTAATTAAAGGTTGTGGTCATATGATAATGATTGAAAAAGCATTTGAAATGAGAGAAAAGATTTTAGAATTTTTAATTAAATGAAAAGTTATCCGATAGCAAAATCAAGAAGAGTTAGAAGTACACCCTATACTTCTAGAATTGAGAAACAAGGTGTTACCGCTTATACTGTTTATAATCATATGCTTTTACCAGCAGCTTTCGGTTCCTTGGAGGAGTCTTGTGATCATTTAAAAAAGAATGTTCAAATTTGGGATGTAGCTGCAGAAAGACAGGTTGAAATTTCAGGCAAAGATGCTGCAAAACTTGTACAACTCATGACTTGTAGAGATTTATCGAAATCAAAAGTAGGAAGATGTTATTATTGTCCTTTAATCGATGAAAATGGAAATTTGGTAAATGATCCTGTTATTTTAAAATTAGCTGAAGATAGATGGTGGATATCAATTGCTGACTCTGATGTAATTTTTTTTGCAAAAGGTCTTGCTTCAGGAAATAAATTTGATGTTAAAATTTTTGAACCAATCGTAGATATCTTAGCAGTTCAAGGTCCTAAATCTTTTGATTTAATGGAAAAAGTTTTTGGTGAAAAAATGAAAGAGTTAAAATTTTTTGGATTTGATTATTTCACTTTTAATGGGGCAAAACATTTAATAGCTAGATCTGGTTGGTCAAAACAAGGTGGTTTTGAAATTTATGTTGAAAACACCAACTCAGGTTTGAAGTTATACGATCATCTTTTTGAAATTGGTAAAGAATTCAATGTTAGACCTGGATGTCCAAATTTAATCGAAAGGATTGAGAGTGGTTTACTTTCTTATGGGAATGATTTTGATAACAATGACAATCCATTTCAATGTGGTTTTGATAAATATGTCGATTTAGAGACCGATATAAACTTTTTAGGTAAAGATAAACTTAAAAAAATTAAAGAAAAAGGAATTGATAGAAAGCTAATGGGTGTTCAGATAGATTTAACCAAGATTCTTTTAACTAGTTCTTTAAACATCAAGAATAATGATGGAAATATAATTGGAGAACTAAGATCCGCTTGTTACTCGCCTCATTTTAAAAAAGTTATTGGTATTGCAATGATAAAAGAACCATATTGCAAAGCATCTTCGTCCGGAACAATAGAAATTGATGGAAATTCTTTAGCTCTTAAAGTTTGCGATTTACCTTTCATCTAGTATAAAACTTAGATCATGAATATTGCAATTGTAGGAGCAACAGGAAATGTTGGTAGGAAAACATTGGAAATTTTGGAGAGAAAAGAATTTTCTATAGATAATTTATATTTAGTTGCGTCCTCAAAAAGTGTTGGAAAAAAAATTGGTTTTAGAGGTAAGGAAATGGATGTCCTTGATTTAGAAAATTTTGATTTCTCAAAAGTTAATATTGCTTTTTTTGCAGCTGGTGGAAAAATTTCTGAAAAATTTGCTGAAAGAGCTGCCAAAAATTGCTTGGTAATTGATAACTCTAGTTTTTTTAGAATGGATCCAGAAGTACCTTTGATAGTTCCACAAGTAAATTCAGAAGATCTAAAAAAAATTAAAAAAAATATTATTGCAAATCCGAATTGTTCAACAGCTCAATTAGTGATTGCTCTTAAACCTTTACACGATCTATTTATTATCAAAAGAATTGTCGTGTCTACTTATCAATCAGTTTCTGGAGGTGGAAAAGCTCCCATGGATGAACTTATAGAGCAAACTAAACTAGTTTTAGATGGTAAAAAAGTATCATCTAAAAATTTTACAAAACAAATAGCTTTTAATGCCATCCCTCATATCGATCAATTTGCAGATGATGGTTATACTAAGGAAGAGTTAAAAATGATGAACGAAACCAAAAAAATTTTAGATACCAAAATTGATTTAACGGCAACATGTGTGAGATTACCAATCTCTGTTTCTCATTCTGAGTCAGTCAACTTACAATTTGAAAAACCTTTTACTCTGGAAAAGGTAAGAGATGCTTTGAATAATTTTGAAGGTTGTAAAGTTATTGATGAAAGAAATGATGGCGGTTATTCAACTCCAATTGAAGCAGAGGGAATGGATGAAACTTTTATTTCAAGAATAAGAGAAGATAAAACAATTAAAAATGGATTAAACTTATGGATCGTTTCAGATAATCTTTTGAGAGGCGCGGCTTTGAATGCAGTAGAAATTGCAGAAACAGTAATTAAAAACAATTACCATGGAAAATAAAAAACCATTATCCCCTCACATACAAGTTTATAAATGGCATATTTCGTCTTTAGTATCTATTTCACACAGAATTACGGGCATAATAAATATAATTGGGATTACATTAATTTGTTTGTGGGCATCTTTATTATTATTAGGTGAAAATAGTTATGAGGCTGTTAATTTACTATTAAATTCTCAAATTGGAAAATTTATTACTTTAGGTTTGACCTGGTCTTTTTGTTTTCAAATTTTAAGTGAGATTAGACATTTGATAATGGATTTAGGTTATGGATTTGAACTTAAGACAACTAAAATAACTGGTCTTTTAGTAATCATAGGGTCAATCTTTTTAACTATAATTTTATATTTGATTGGAAAAAATTTATTTTGAAATGATTGCTGCAACAAAAAAATGGATTTTTTTAAAAATTAGTGGAGCAATATTAGTTCCGTTAATGGCCTGGTTTATTCTAAGTTTTATAAGTATTTATGATCAGAGCTATTCAGAAGTATTGGAATTTTTTACGAATCCATTATCTAAGTTTTTATTTAGCTTATTTATTATTACTGCATATTTCTTTTCAGCATTAAGTATTAGTGAGGTTTTTGAGGATTATATAAAAGATTATAAAATCAAAAATGTCGCAAATGGTTTTTTGTACGTATCAGCTGTGGTAATTCCGTTAATTACAATTATATTATTAATTAACTTATGAGTTCTTACAAAATAATCGATCATGAATACGATGTGGTAGTCTTGGGAGCAGGTGGTTCTGGTCTAAGGGCCGCGGTTGGTTTAAGTGAGGCTGGTTTAAAAACAGCTTGTATTTCAAAAGTCTTTCCAACTAGAAGTCACACCTCTGCAGCGCAAGGTGGTATTTCTGCTGCTTTAGGAAATATGGGTGAGGATGATTGGCGTTGGCATATGTACGATACAGTTAAAGGAGCTGATTGGTTAGGTGATCAGGATAGTATTGAATATCTCTGTAAGGAGGCACCAAAGGCTGTAATAGAGCTAGAAAAATACGGTGTTCCATTTAGCAGAACTGAAGATGGAAAAATTTATCAAAGACCATTTGGTGGTATGACTAAAAATTACGGCAACGGAATTGTACAAAGAACTTGTGCAGCCGCTGATAGAACAGGTCATGCAATTTTACATACTTTGTATGGACAAGCTTTAAAACATAATACAGAATTTTTTATTGAGTATTTTGCATTAGATTTATTAATGAAAGATGGAGCCTGCAAAGGTCTTATTGCTTGGAATTTAAATGATGGAACTATTCATAGATTTAGAGCTCACACTGTTATAATTGCAACAGGTGGTTATGGAAAAGTATATTATTCTGCAACATCAGCCCATACTTGTACGGGTGATGGTAATGCGATGGTATTAAGAGCAGGTTTACCATTGCAAGATATGGAATTTGTGCAGTTTCATCCAACAGGAATTTATGGTCATGGCACATTGATCACAGAGGGCGCAAGAGGTGAAGGAGGATATCTCACTAATTCTAAGGGTGAAAGATTTATGGAAAGATATGCCCCTAAAGCAAAAGATTTAGCATCAAGAGATGTTGTGAGTAGATCAATGTCAATTGAGATTAATGAAGGAAGAGGAGTGGGAAAAGATCAAGATCATGTGCATCTTAATTTAAGTCACTTAGATAAGGATATTATTGAAAGTAGGTTGCCTGGTATAACTGATGCTGCAAGATTATTTGCAAATGTAGATGTTACTAAAGAACCGATTCCGGTTGTTCCAACAGTGCATTATAATATGGGTGGAATACCAACAAATTATAAAGCAGAAGTATTAACTGTAAATGGTTCAGAAAAAACTGTTCCAGGTTTAATGGCAATAGGTGAAGCAGCGTGTGTTTCAGTTCATGGCGCAAACAGACTTGGTTCAAACTCATTAATTGATTTAGTTGTTTTTGGTAGAGCAGCCGCTAAACGTGCAGCAGAACTAATAAAACCAGGAACTCCACATGAGGAAATCAGTGAAACAGAAACCCAAAAATGCTTAGATCGATTTGATAAGATAAGAAATTCACAGGGTGACATTGGAACAGCTGAACTAAGGTTGTCAATGCAGAAGACTATGCAGTCTAAATGTGCTGTTTTTAGAACTGAAAAAACTCTTAAAGAAGGTGTTAATGAAATAAGAAAAACTTATGACGGGCTAGACTCTTTATCAGTTAAAGATAAATCTTTAATTTTTAACACTGATTTAGTTGAGACTTTAGAATTTGATAATTTAATCAGACAAGCTGTAGTGACAGTTGATTCAGCCTATAACAGAAAAGAAAGTCGAGGAGCACATGCAAGAGAGGACTTTCCAAAAAGAGATGATAATAAATTTATGCAACACACTCTTGCCTGGTGTGACGGAAAAGATACAAAAATTAGTTATAGAGAAGTACACAAATCAACATTAACTAATGAAGTGCAATATTTTCCACCTCAGGAAAGAGTTTATTGATGGCTCAAATAGGTTTACCTGACAACTCTAAAGTAAAGAAAGGTAAATATTTTAAGGATAAAACTGGTTCAAAAAATCTTCGAAAAGTAAATGTTTATAGATGGGACCCGTCCACAGAGGAAAATCCTAGAATTGATACCTACGAAGTTGATATGGATAATTGTCCATCGAAAGTTTTAGATATTTTAAATAAAATTAAAAATGAAATAGATCCAACTTTGGCTTATAGAAGATCTTGTGCTCATGGAGTTTGTGGTTCGTGTGCGATGAATATGGATGGAAAAAATGGCCTTGCCTGTACTACTCCTCACAAAGAAATAAATGGTGATATCAATATCTATCCATTACCACACCTTAAGGTCAAAAAAGATCTAATAGGTGACTTGGATGGTTTATATAAACAATATCAATCAATTGAGCCATGGTTAAAATCAAATTCAAAGTCAGAAACTAAAGAAATTTTTCAATCTAAAGAAGATAGAGCTAAACTAGATGGCGCATATGAATGTATAATGTGTGCGTGTTGTTCAACTTCTTGCCCAAGTTATTGGTGGAATGGTGATAAATATCTAGGACCAGCAGTACTTTTACAAGCCTATCGATGGATCATAGATAGTAGAGATGAAGAGAGAAATTCAAGATTAAAAAAGGTGGCAGATGAACTTAAACTTTATAGGTGTCACACAATTTTAAACTGTACTAGCGCTTGTCCAAAAGGTTTGAATCCTGCAAAAGCAATTGCTGAAATAAAAAAAATGTTAGCAACAGCTAATATTTAAACAATAGACTAATAACAATTTTTAATCTAAAAAGTCCTATTCATGAAATTAATTGAACATTTTGTAGGTGGAAAAATAATTCCCGGAACATCAGATAAAAAGGGTAAAGTTTTTAATCCAGCAACTGGTGATCAAGAAAAAGAAGTAAGAATCGCATCTAAAAAAGATTTGGATAGTGCGGTAGAAGTAGCAAAAAAAGCTTTTCAAGAATGGTCAGTAAAACCTTCTTTAGTGAGAGCTAGAGTCATGTTTAAATTCAAGGAACTTATTGAAAAAAATTCAGATGAACTCACACAACTAATTGTGAATGAACATGGAAAGGTTTATGAGGACGCAAAAGGTTCACTAACTCGGGGCTTAGAAGTTGTTGAATTTGCTTGTGGTATTCCTCATTTGCTGAAAGGTGAATTTTCAGAAAATGTTGGTACAAATGTTGATAGCTGGTCTATGCGACAGCCATTAGGTGTAGTTGCGGGTATTACACCTTTTAATTTTCCAGCAATGGTACCGATGTGGATGTTTCCAATTGCAATTGCTTGTGGAAATACTTTTATATTGAAGCCATCTGAAAAAGATCCCTCTTGTTCCATTAAATTAGCTGAACTTTTAAAAGAAGCAGGTTTACCCGATGGCGTTTTTAACGTGATCAATGGAGATAAAGAAGCTGTCGATGCAATTTTAACAAACCCAGATATAAAGGCAGTTAGTTTTGTTGGTTCTACTCCAATTGCAAAATATATTTATGAAAATTCAGCCAAGAATGAAAAAAGAGTTCAAGCTTTGGGAGGTGCTAAAAATCATTTGGTAGTGATGCCTGATTGTGATTTAGATGGTGCAGTGAATGGCTTAATGGGAGCTGCATATGGGTCTGCAGGAGAAAGATGTATGGCACAATCAGTTGCAGTAGCAGTTGGAGATATAGGTGATGAACTTGTTTCAAGACTTTCAAAAAAAGCAGAAGCCTTAAAAGTAGGACCAGGAATGGATAAAAATTCTGAAATGGGCCCCTTAGTAACAAAAGAGCATTTAGAAAAAGTAAGAGGATATGTAGACTTAGGAGTAAAAGAGGGAGCTAAGCTTGTTGTAGATGGAAGAAGCCTAAAATTACAAGGATATGAAAATGGTTTTTATATTGGTGGCTGTTTATTCGATCATGTTAAAAAAGAAATGAGGATTTATAAAGAGGAAATATTTGGACCAGTGTTATCTGTAGTTCGAGTAAAAACTTTTGAGGATGCAGCAAAGTTAATAAATGATCATGAATATGGAAATGGGGTGAGCATTTACACAAGAGATGGAGATGCTGGAAGAACTTTTGCGAGTAAGATTCAAGTTGGAATGGTAGGCATTAATGTACCAATTCCTGTACCAATGGCCTTTCACAGTTTTGGTGGATGGAAAAGATCTTTATTTGGAGATAGTGCAATGCATGGTATGGAGGGTATAAAATTTTATACAAAATTAAAAACAATAACTTCAAGATGGCCTTCAGGCATCAGGTCAAATGCAGAATTTGTGATGCCTACGATGAAATAAAAAAAATGACAAAAAAAAATAGTAAAATATCATTAATTGGTGCAGGTCAAATTGGAGGAACATTAGCTCACTTAATAGGAACAAAAGAATTGGTTGATGAAGTAGTTTTATTCGATGTAGCAAGTGGAATTGCCAAAGGAAAAGCTTTGGATATTGCCCAGTCCTCATCTGTAGATGGATTTAATGTGAAATTTTCTGGAACTGATAATTACAAAGATATTGAGGGATCAGATGTAGTAATAATTACTGCTGGAGTTCCGAGAAAACCTGGTATGAGTAGAGACGATTTATTAGGTATTAATTTAAAGATAATTAAACAAGTTGCAAATGGAGTAAAAGAAAATGCTCCTGATGCCTTTGTAATTTGTATAACTAATCCACTTGATGTAATGGTAATGGCATTCCAAAAATTTTCGGGTTTACCATCTAACAAAGTTGTTGGAATGGCTGGTATTTTAGATAGTTCGAGATTTAAATTATTTTTATCTTTAGAATTTGATGTACCAGTAAAAGAGATAGATGCGATGGTTATGGGAGGACATGGAGATACAATGGTTCCTCTTCCAAGATTTACCAAAGTATCTGGAAAACCTTTATTAGATTTGGTTAATGATGGAAAAATTTCAAAAGAAAGATTAGAAGAAATAAATCAACGAACTCGAGATGGTGGAGCTGAAATAGTAAAATTTTTAGAAAAAGGTTCTGCCTTTTATGCACCTGCAGCCTCGGGAATTGAAATGGCTAAAGCTTATCTCAATGATGAAAAAAAAATGCTTCCGTGTGCAGCTCAATTAAATGGTGAGTATGGAATAAAAGATATTTATGCTGGTGTGCCAATTATCATTGGAAAAAGTGGAGTTGAAAAAATAGAGGAAATTAACTTAGATGAAAAAGAAAAGTCTGAATTTTTACATTCAGTTGAAGCGGTAAAAAAACTATGGGAAGCGGCTTCTAAAATCGATCCTGATTTAGCTAAAAAATGAATATTCACGAACACCAAGCTAAACAAATCTTAAAAGAGTTTGGTGCAGTTGTCCCAGAGGGAGTTTTTGCGTTTACTGTTAAAGATTTAATTGAAAAATGTAAAAAACTAAAAACTGATAAATATGTCTTAAAAGCACAAATCCATGCAGGTGGAAGAGGGAAAGCAGGAGGAGTAAAAATCTTAAATAATTTAGATGAATTAGAAAAATCGGCCAATGAACTTCTTGGGAAAAAATTAATCACGCATCAAACTGGGCCAGAAGGTCGAGAAGTAAAAAGACTTTATGTTGAAACTTCCTCTAATATAGAGAAAGAATTTTATTTATCATGTTTAATTGATCGAGCCACATCTAAAATTGCATTTATTTCTAGCAATGAGGGAGGGATGGATATTGAAGAAGTAGCAGCAAAATCCCCAGACAAAATTTTGACTAACAAAGTTGATTTTACAGAAGAAATTTCTGATGCAGAGTGTGAAAAGATAATCAAAATTTTCGATCTAGAGGATAGTTCAAAAATGGAGGCTATTTCTTTGATTAAATCTATTTATAAAATGTTTGTTAAAACGGACGCAAATATGGTTGAAGTTAATCCATTAATTTTAACAAAAGAAAAAAAGATTGTTTGTCTAGACGCAAAAATAAATTTTGACAGCAATGCTTTATTTAGACATCCAGAGATTTTAAATCTTAGAGATCTAAATGAGGAAGACCCTATAGAGATCGAAGCTAGTAAACACGATTTAGCTTATATAAAATTAGATGGAAGTATTGGTTGTATGGTAAATGGAGCTGGTTTAGCAATGGCTACAATGGATATAATAAAGTTATACGGAGAAGAGCCAGCGAATTTTCTAGATGTTGGTGGAGGAGCGTCAAAGGAGAAAGTTTCTGCAGCCTTTAAAATAATTTTATCAGATAAAAATGTTAAAGGTATTTTAATCAATATTTTTGGTGGCATCATGAGATGTGATGTTCTTGCTCAAGGTGTGGTTGATGCAGCAAAAGAAATCAATATCAATGTTCCTTTGGTAGTGAGATTAGCTGGCACAAATTTTAAAGAAGGAAAAACTATATTAGACAATTCTGGATTAAAACTTATCTCTGCTGAAAATTTAGATGATGCAGCAAATAAAATTGTTAAGGCCATAAAATAATGTCAGTTCTTGTAAATAAAGAAACTAGGTTAATTTGTCAGGGTTTTACTGGTTCGCATGGAACATTTCACTCTGAGCAAGCAATTAAATATGGAACAAAATTAGTAGGTGGAGTCACTCCTAAAAAAGGAGGACAAAAACATTTAGGATTACCAGTTTTTAATACAGTTAAAGAGGCTAAAAACTCTGAGGGCGCCAACGCCACGATGATATATGTGCCAGCGAAGTTTGCTGCTGCAGCAATCATTGAGGCAATTGAGGCATCAATCGAGTTAATTGTTTGCATTACTGAAGGAATCCCAATTCAAGATATGTTGAGAGTTAAACAGAAATTACTAAAATCAAATTCCAGATTAATTGGACCTAATTGTCCAGGAATAATAACTCCTGATGAATGTAAAATTGGTATTATGCCAGGCAATATCCACAAAAAAGGTTCAGTTGGTATTGTCTCTAGATCTGGGACTTTAACTTATGAGGCAGTTGCTCAAACCACAGAAAATGGATTAGGTCAATCTACTTGTATAGGTATTGGTGGAGATCCAATAAATGGTACAAATTTTATTGATTGCTTAGATTTATTTTTGAATGATGACGAAACAGAGTCTATTTTAATGATAGGAGAAATCGGAGGAACAGCCGAAGAGGAAGCAGCAGAATTTATTCAAAATCACAAAATAAAAAAACCAATTGTTGGCTTTATAGCGGGTATAACAGCACCACCAGGTCGTAGAATGGGCCATGCTGGTGCAATCATTTCTGGGGGCAAAGGTGGTGCTAAAGATAAGATTAAAAAGATGGAAGATTGTGGAATAACAATGGCAGATTCTCCCTCCAAAATTGGAAAAACATTGTTCGATAAATTGTCTGATTGAAAAATTTCTTAGTCAGTTTATATTGATTAAACATAATGTCTTCCTCTAAAAATTTAGAATTTAAAAAAACAGCCTTTCTCAATAAATCAAATAGCGCTTTCATCGAAGAAATGTACTTAAAATTTGTAAATAATGATCCTGAATTACCTGATAGCTGGAGAAAATATTTTAAAGAAGTTGGAGATGAAGACGATATAATTGTAAATGAAATCAATGGTCCTTCGTGGAGTCCTTCTAAGAAAGTTTCAATAAATAAAAAGGAAAATTTTGAAAATCAAATTACAGAACAAAACAATGATGATATAATTAAATCAAACACAAATTCAATTAAAGCCGTTGCGATGATCAGATCATATAGACAAAGAGGTCATCTAATTGCAAAGCTTGATCCATTAGGATTGTTAAAATCAGATTATTTAGAGGAACTTCATCCAGAGTCTTATGGATTTAAAAAAGAAGATTATCAAAAGAAAATTTTCTTAGACAATGTCACTAATAAGCAATACTCAAATATTAATGAAATTTTAAAATTCTTAAAAGAAAAGTATTGTGGTTCTTTAGGTTATGAATATATGCATATTTCAAATCCTACTGAGAGAAAGTGGTTTAGAGATCGTGTTGAAAAGGCAGATGATTTTAATTTTACACAAAATGGTAAAGAGGCAATTCTTAACAAACTGATTCAAGCTGAGGGTTTTGAAAAATTTCTTCATACAAAATATGTTGGGACTAAAAGATTTGGTCTTGATGGCGGTGAAAGTTTAATTCCTGCACTTGAACAAATAATTAAAATTGGTGGTCAGTCAAATGTTAAAGAAGTTAAAATCGGGATGTCTCATAGAGGTCGACTAAATGTATTAGCTAATGTTCTTCAAAAATCTTACAAAAGAATATTTAATGAGTTTGCAGGAGAAATAAGTTCAAAGTCTAAAGATGATACTGGAGATGTTAAATATCATTTAGGTGCTTCATCTAATAGAGAGTTTGATGGAAATTCAGTTCATGTGAGTTTGACAGATAATCCTTCACATTTAGAAGCAGTTAATCCAGTCGTTTTAGGTCAAACTAGAGCAAAACAATTTTTTCATAAAGATAAAGACAGAAAAAAAGTAATTCCGATTCTTATTCATGGAGATGCAGCCTTCGCCGGACAAGGAGTGGTAGCTGAATGTTTTGCAATGTCTGGTCTTCCAGGACATAATACAGGTGGCACAATTCATATTATAGTAAACAACCAAATAGGTTTTACAACAAGCCCAAGATTTGCAAGATCTTCGCCATATCCTTCTGATATAGCAAAAATGGTTGAGGCACCAATTATTCATGTGAATGGTGATGATCCAGAGGCGGTTGTTTATGCAGCAAGAATTGCAACAGACTTTAGATTAAAATTTAATAGAGACGTTGTCATTGATTTGATTTGTTATAGAAGATTTGGACATAATGAGGGAGACGAGCCTTCTTTCACTCAGCCTTTAATGTATAAAAAGATAAGATCTCATCCCTCAACTATCAAAGTGTATGGTGAAAAACTGGTAAGCGAAGGATCAATTACAAATGATTATTTAAATAATTCCATTAAAAAATTTAAAGATCTATTAGATGACCAATTTAAAAATGCAAAAAATTATAAACCAAAAATAGAGTGGTTTGAGGGAACATGGTCAAGATATAGACCAGAGCGTGGAAAAGACAAAAGAGGAGTTACAGGCTCTGATACCAAAAAATTAAGAAATATCTCTGATAAAATAAATACAATACCGTCTGAAATAAATATTCACAAAACAATTATGAAAATTTTAGATAATCGAAAACTTTCAGTTTCTAATGGTAAAGGCATAGATTGGTCTACTGCGGAGTCATTAGCTTTTGGGTCACTATTGGAAGAAGGTTATCCAGTAAGACTTGTAGGTCAAGATTCAGGAAGAGGTACATTTAGTCAAAGACATTCTGTTTTAAGAAATCAAATAGATAATTCGAGATATATCCCTTTAAATAATATTTCAAATAAACAAAAAAATTTTGAAATAGTAGATAGTTTTTTATCGGAATTAGCTGTTCTAGGATTTGAATATGGATATAGTTTAGTTGAACCTAATACTCTTACTATCTGGGAGGCTCAATTTGGAGATTTTGCTAATGGTGCGCAAGTAGTTATCGATCAATTCATAGCTTCTGGTGAACGAAAATGGTCAAGAGCCTCTGGTCTAGTAATGTTGTTACCACATGGATATGAGGGTCAAGGACCTGAACATTCATCCGCTAGGCTAGAAAGGTTTTTACAATTATGTTCAAATGATAATATGCAAGTCATGAATTGCACAACTCCTGCAAATTATTTCCATGCTTTAAGGAGACAAATGCATAGAGACTTTAGAAAACCATTAATTATTATGACACCTAAATCTTTATTACGTCATAAACATTGTGTTTCTAATTTGGATGATTTTAGTAAAAAAAATTCATTTCATAGAGTTTTATGGGATCATGCTATTGATCCAAAAGTAAAAGGATTTATTAAACTAAAAAAACCGAAAAAAATTGAAAAAGTGATTCTTTGTTCTGGAAAAGTTTACTTTGATTTACTTGAAGCAAGAGAAAAAATAAAAAAAAACAACGTAGTGTTATATAGAATTGAACAACTCTACCCTTTTCCTGCAAAAGCACTTGCTAATGAGCTCAAACCATACGCAAAAAATGCAAAATTTTATTGGTGTCAAGAAGAACCTAAAAATATGGGTGCTTGGTTTTCAGTCAGAGATTATATCCAATGGACATTAGATAATATAAAGGCTAAGAATAGTATAATTTCTTATATTGGAAGAAGTCCAGATGCATCACCTGCAACAGGATACGCCAAGAGACATGTTTCTCAACAACAAGAAATTATAAAGAAAGTTTTTGAATAAATATTGATGAGTGAAAAGATATTAGTTCCAGTTCTTGGGGAAAGTATCACAGAGGCTACTGTCTCTAAGTGGTTAAAAAATGAAGGTGACCCCGTTGAAGCTGATGAACCACTTGTTGAACTAGAAACAGACAAAGTAAATTTAGAGGTTCCTTCTCCAGTATCTGGTGTTCTTACAAAAATAAATTCAAAGAATGGATCGGTCGTTGAAGTTGGTGCTGATTTAGGATCTGTTTCCGAGAGTGAGACTAAATCTAGAGAAAATCAGGAAATTAAAAAGATACAACCCACTGTGAAAGTTGATAAGGAAAATTTGATAGATGAAGATGATAAAGATGAGGAGATGGAAGTTTTTCAAGATAATGTTGAAGAGGAGAAACCATTAGTTCTTACTAAAGAGGTAGAACCTTCAAAAGTAGAAGCTGAAATAAAAATCGATGAAACTTTGTCCCCAGCAGTAAGAAAAATCGTGACTGAAAATAAAATAGATATCAGTTCTGTCAAAGGTTCAGGAAAAGATGGCCGAGTTTTAAAAGGCGATCTAATAAATTTAATGGGTGTCAATCCTCCTCCATCTGAAAGAAAAATAAAATATGGTCAAGAAGAGAGAATTAAAATGACCAGATTAAGACAAACTATTGCTAAGAGATTAAAACAAGCACAGGATAATGCAGCCTTACTCACAACATTTAATGAAGTTGATATGTCAAATGTAATGGCAATGAGGAAAGAAAATCAAGATGATTTTCAAAATCGCTATGGTGTAAAATTGGGGTTTATGTCCTTTTTCGTTAAAGCAAGTATAGTAGCACTAAAAAATTTCCCAGCGATAAACGCTGAAATTGAAGGTGATACAATTGTTTATAAAAATTATTATAATATAAGTTTTGCAGTTGGCACTGAAAAAGGATTGGTAGTTCCAGTTCTAAAAAATGCAGATGAATTATCTTTTGCTGATATTGAAAAAAATATCAAAGATATTTCTGAAAAAGCAAAAAGTGGAAAACTCACAATTGAAGATCTTCAAGGAGGAACTTTCACTATCAGTAATGGTGGTGTTTATGGCTCAATGCTCTCAACTCCTATTCTTAATCTTCCACAATCAGGTGTCTTGGGTATGCACAATATAGTTGATAGACCTATCGTAGTTGATGGAGAAATTAAGATCAGACCTATAATGTACCTGGCATTATCATATGATCATAGAATTGTTGATGGGAAAGAGTCTGTTTCCTTTTTAAAAATGATAAAGGAAAATTTAGAGGAACCAAGAAGGCTATTTTTGGATATTTAAATGACAGATAAATTTCAAGCAGTAGTAATTGGTGGAGGACCTGGAGGTTATGTTTGTGCAATAAGATTGGCACAATTAGGCCTCAAAACTGCATGCATAGAATCTAGGGGTTCACTAGGTGGTACTTGTTTGAATGTTGGATGTATACCTTCTAAAAGTTTATTAAATTTATCTGAGGAGTTTCATAACGCGCAAAGTCTATCAAATAAAGGAATAGAAATAGGTGAAGTAAAATTAAACTTGTCAAAAATGATGAAGAATAAGGATAAAGCCGTTACGATTTTGACTAAAGGGGTGGAGTTTCTTCTTAAAAAAAATAAAGTCACCTATTTTAAAGGCACTGGAAGTTTCAAATCTAAAAATGATATTGTAATCAAAGATAACAATAGTAAAGAGACAATTATACAAACTGAAAATACTATAATTGCCACTGGTTCAGTTCCAGTATCATTACCAGGAATTGAAATTGATGAAAAAGTAATTGTTTCATCCACTGGAGCACTTAAGTTAGAACAAGTCCCCAAAAAAATGGTTGTGGTTGGTGGAGGATACATAGGTTTAGAGATGGGGTCTGTATGGTCTAGACTTGGTTCTGAAGTTCATGTAGTTGAGTTTTTAGATCATATCACACCAGGTATGGATAAAGAGATTTCTAGTGAGTTTATGAAAATTTTAAAAAAACAAGGTATCAATTTTCATATGCAGCATAAAGTAGAGAAAATTAAAAAGAATAACAATAATGCAATTGTTTCAACTTTAAACGAAAATGGTATCAAAAAAGATTTTGAATGTGATGTAGTATTAATATCTGTTGGTCGAAAGCCAAATACAGAGGGACTAAATCTTCAAAAAATTGGTGTGGAATTAGATGAAAAAAAGAGAGTAAAAACAGATAAAAATTTTAAAACTAATCAAAATAATATTTATGCGATAGGAGATGTAATAAGTGGTCCTATGTTAGCTCATAAAGCTGAGGATGAAGGAATTGCAGTTGCAGAAAATATAGCAGGTCAATCAGGTCATGTTAACTATGATACTATCCCAGGTGTGATTTATACTAGTCCAGAAGTTGCTTCTATTGGAAAAACGGAAGAACAATTAAAAGAGCTAAAAATAAATTATAAAGTTGGAAAATTTTCATTTATGGCAAACTCTAGAGCAAAAGCCATTGATGATACAGAGGGTTTTGTAAAAATTCTTGCTGATGAAAAAACTGATAAAGTATTAGGCGCACACTTAATTGGACCTCATGCTGGTGAATTAATTGGAGAAATTGGTATTGCTATGGAATTTGGTGCTAGCTCCGAGGATATTGCAAGAACTTGTCATGCCCATCCTACCTTTTCAGAAGCAGTGAAGGAGGCGGCTTTATCAGTAGATAAAAGAGCAATACACTCTTAATAATTTTTCATATTATCTAAATATGAATTTTCCGATTCTTTTACCTAACATATTTAACCATCCTTTTACCTATAAAAGTGATATAAAATTAAGCATTGGCGATTTTGTTGAAGTTCCTTTTGGAAAAACAAAAATTATTGGAGTTGTGTGGGATAATTTTGAAAAAAATCAGAATAAAAATTTTAAGATTAAAAAGATTATCAGAAAGTTAGAAATTCCGAAATTAAAAAAAAAAACAATAAATTTTTTAAATTGGTTTTCAGAATATAATATTGTTCCAAAAGGAATGGCACTCAAATTAACTTTATTGAGTGGAAGACCAGTAAAAAAACTTGATAATAAATTTTATAAAGATTTTCCTTTTAAGTTTAAAAAAAATTCATTTGAATTGAATGTAGAACAAAAAGAGTCTCTTAAGGAGATGAATAATATGAATAAAAAGTTTAATGTTCATGTTTTACAAGGAACGACTGGTTCAGGTAAAACTATTGTATATTTTGAAACTTTAAAGCATATCTTGCAAAAAGGTTATCAAGGATTAATAATGTTGCCAGAGATTGGGTTAACCAACCAATTTGAAAAAAAATTTTTTGAATTTTTTGGTTTCAAAGCAGCAATTTGGCACTCTGGTATAACAAAAAAAAATAAAGAAATTATTTGGAGTGGAATTACGAATGGTGAAATAAGCGTTGTTATTGGAGCCAGATCATCTTTATTTTTACCATTTAAAAATTTAGGGTTAATAATAGTTGATGAAGAGCATGATCAATCTTACAAACAAGATGAAGGAGTAATATTTAATGCTCGAGATATGGCTATCTCTAGGGCATCTTTTGAAAATATTCCAATAAATTTAATCACTTCTGTTCCATCAATAGAAACATACGAAAATATAAAGAAAAAAAAATACACCTGTTCAAAACTTGTTCGAAGATATCAAAATGCTTCTTTACCTAAATATGAAATAATTAATTTGAATAATGTTAAAATGGATAAACAATCCTGGCTTTCTAAAGAGATAATTCAAAAAGTAAATTTTCACCTTAAAAAGAATGATCAAGTTTTATTTTTTCTAAATAGAAGAGGATTTTCCCCAAGTGTTTTGTGTAAAAAATGTTTCAATAATTTTTCATGTCCAAATTGCTCAATAAATTTAGTTTATCACAAAAATAAAAATAATTTATTGTGCCATTATTGTGGATTTAAAAGTTTTTTGAAAAGAGAATGTTCTGAAGAAGGATTTTGTGAATTTATATTTTGTGGACCTGGTGTTGAAAGGATCTCAGAAGAAGTAAAAAAAAGTTTTCCATCAAAAAAAATTGAAATTTTTTCTAGTGATACAATGAATAAAAAAAGCTCAAAAGAAAAATTAGAAAAAATAATAAATAATGAAATTGAAATTTTAGTTGGAACACAACTAATTTCCAAAGGTTTTCATTTTCCAAACTTGAATTGCATTGTTGTAGTTGATATCGATTTATCACTGATGGGTCACGACTTAAGGAGTGCAGAGAAAAATTTACAATTATATCATCAGTTATCAGGTAGAGCTGGAAGAACAGGAAGTCCGTCTACTATTTATTTTCAAACTTATAATTTTAATACAAAATTGATTGATGATATTACAAATAAAAATCCAGAAATTTTTCTTGATAAAGAAATAGAAATTAGAAAAAAAAATAATTTACCTCCATTTCAAAGATTTATCTCTTTGATTTTGACAGGTAGTAAGGAAAATGAATTAGAAAGAGAAGCTTTAAAATTCAAACTATTCATTTCTAATAATATTAATGGAAAAATTTTAGGTCCAGTAAGCGCTCCTATCTTTAAATTAAAGAGCAAATATCGTGTGCGATTACTTATAAGAGGTGCTAAAACTCTTCAATTACAAAATAGTTTAGCATCAATAATTCCAAAATATAAATTTGCCTCAGGAATAAAACTTTCAGTTGATGTTGATCCAATTAGCTTTAATTAACGCTCAAAAAAACAAATTTTTAGCTAATGTGTTACTTGAAGACTATAAAGGCATGTGCTAATTAAATCGTGATTTTAAATTAATCATATTCATTTAAAGGGTAAAAATTGAGTAAAAATAAAGGATTTTCAGATACTTCAGCTAATAGATATTCTTTAGCTTTGTATGAGTTAGCGAAAGATTCTAACTCATTGGTTAATGTAGAAATAAATGCAAAAGCTTTTTTAAATTTAATTTCAAATAATAAAGATTTTAAAAATTTTATAAAGGATCCTACATTAAACAGAGAAGTTTTGACTAGTGTAATTAATAAGATTTCAGATAATTTTAAGTTGGAAATCCTTTTTAAAAATTTTGTAAATTTTTTGGTCTTAAAAAGAAGATTTTTTTATCTAGAGCAAATTTTAAAAACATTTATTGAAATATGTTCAGAAAAAAGAGGTGAATTAAAAGCAGAAATTAAATCTGCAAAATTACTTAATCAAGATGAGATTAAAAAAATTACAGATGAATTATCAAATAACTTCAAATCTCAAATAAAATTAAACTATATACAAGACGAAAGTTTAATTGGGGGTTTGGTCGTCCAAGTGGGAAGTACTATGATTGATACATCAATAAAAAGTAAATTACAACAAATTGAAAATAGAATGATAGAGGCATAAATGGAAATAAATCCTTCAGAAGTTACAAAAATATTAAAAGAACAAATTAAAAATTTTGGAGAAAAAGCAGAAATTTCTGAGGTTGGACAGGTATTGTCTGTAGGTGATGGTATAGCAAGAATTTATGGCCTTGATAATGTTCAAGCAGGAGAAATGGTTGAATTTTCTGATGGATCGAAAGGAATGGCTTTAAATCTAGAAAGTGAAAATGTTGGAGTTGTAATTTTTGGTGACGACCGGAATATTAAAGAAGGTGATGTTGTAAAAAGAACTGGAAGCATTGTAGATACCCCTGTTGGAAAAGAGTTGTTAGGTAGAGTGGTAGATGGATTAGGAAATCCAATCGATGGGAAAGGTGCTTTGGACAAAGGCATTAAAAAAAGTAGAGTTGAAGTTAAGGCACCAGGAATAATTCCAAGACAATCTGTTAGCGAACCAATGCAAACAGGTCTAAAATCAATTGATAGTCTTGTGCCAATTGGAAGAGGTCAACGTGAGTTAATTATTGGAGATCGTCAGACAGGTAAAACTGCTGTAGCAGTTGATACAATTATCAATCAAAAAAAAATTAATGAGTCGGGCGATGAAAAACAAAAACTTTATTGTATTTATGTTGCCGTTGGTCAAAAACGATCAACTGTAAGACAAATTCAAAAAACTTTGGAAGAAGCTGGAGCGATGGAGTATACAACTATAGTCGCGGCAACAGCATCTGACTCAGCTCCGCTTCAATTTTTAGCTCCTTACACTGGATGTGCAATGGGAGAATATTTTAGAGATAATGGAATGCATGCCTTGATTATTTATGATGATTTATCTAAGCAAGCGGTTGCTTACCGACAAATGTCACTGATCTTAAGAAGACCACCAGGTAGAGAGGCATACCCAGGTGATGTATTTTATCTTCATAGTAGATTACTGGAAAGGGCTGCTAAATTAAGTGATGATCACGGCGGAGGTTCGTTAACAGCTCTTCCAATCATTGAAACTCAAGGTGGAGACGTTTCTGCTTATATTCCAACTAATGTAATTTCAATTACTGATGGACAAATTTTTTTAGAAACTGAGTTATTTAACCAAGGTATAAGACCAGCAATTAATGTTGGTCTCTCTGTTTCTAGGGTTGGATCAGCTGCACAAACAAAAGCTATGAAAAAAGTATCAGGATCAATGAAACTTGAATTAGCACAATATAGAGAAATGGCAGCTTTTGCTCAATTTGGATCAGATTTAGATGCCTCAACTCAACAGCTTTTAAATAGAGGATCAAAGTTAACTGAGTTATTAAAACAGAAACAATACTCACCGATGACAGTTGCTGAACAGGTGATATCTGTATTTTGTGGAGTAAAAGGATATTTGGATGATATTGACTTAAAAGATATTGCTGAATTTGAAAACAAGATCATTGAGAGATGTAAATCTGATAAACCAGAATTAATCGAGTCTATTCAGAGCTCAGGTAAATTAGAAGAGACAACAGAAAAAAGCTTAATTGATGTAATTACTAATCTTAAGAAAAACTTTAAATCTTGATTTATTTATGGCTAGTTTAGACGATCTGAAAAAAAGAATAACAAGTGTAAAATCTACACAAAAAATTACAAAAGCTATGAAAATGGTTGCTGCAGCTAAACTAAAAAGAGCTCAAGATAGCGCAGAAAAAGGAAGGCCATATTCTGAAAAAATGAATAATATAATTTTGAATTTATCTAGTGGTATCTCAGATAAAGAAACAGCTCCAAAATTACTATCTGGCTCAGGTAAAGAACAAATTCATCTTTGTGTTGTTATGACGTCAGACAGAGGTTTATGTGGAGGTTTTAATGCTAATATAATTAAAAAAGCTAAAAGTTATTTTACTAAATTGAATAAAGAGGGTAAGGAATTGAAGATTATTACTGTTGGTTCTAAAGGTAACGATCAATTAAAAAGAGTTTATGGGAATAAAATTATTGACAACATTTCTTTTAAAAATTCAAAAAACGCAAATTACTTTGATGCAGAAAAAGTTGGAAAAATTATAATTGAAAAGTTTCATAAAGAAGAGTTTGATATTTGTACCATTTTTTATAATCAATTTAAAAATGTAATAACCCAAATACCTCAGGCTCAACAAATCATCCCGTTAAATACAAAAAGTGATGATCAAAACAATTCAGAAGATAACTATGAATTTGAACCAGACGAGGATGAAATTTTAAGTAATTTATTACCAAAAAATATTTCGACTCAAATATTTAAAGCGATGTTAGAAAATTCAGCTAGCGAACAGGGTGCAAGAATGAGTGCAATGGATAACGCAACTCGAAACGCGGGTGAAATGGTTGACAAACTTACTATTGAATACAATAGAAGTCGTCAGGCAGCAATTACAAAAGAACTAATAGAGATAATATCAGGAGCGGAAAGTTTATAATTATGAGCAAAGGAATAATAACACAAGTTATAGGAGCAGTTGTTGATGTAAAGTTTGAAGGTGATTTACCAGAAATATTAACAGCTTTAGAATGTAAAAATGGCAATAATAGATTAGTACTTGAAGTAGCACAACACTTAGGTGAGTCGACTGCAAGAACTATTGCGATGGATGCTACAGAGGGATTAAAAAGAGGTGATGAGGTTATAAATACGAATGCTCCAATTAAAGTGCCTGTAGGACCTGAAACTTTAGGAAGAATTATAAATGTTGTTGGAGAGCCTATAGACGAAAGAGGAGAGGTAAAAACAAAAGAAAATTGGCCAATCCATAGACCAGCTCCAGAATTTAACGATCAGTCAACAGAGACAGAAATACTTGTAACTGGTATCAAAGTTATTGATCTTTTAGCTCCATATGCAAAAGGAGGAAAGATAGGTTTGTTTGGTGGTGCGGGTGTTGGAAAAACTGTTTTAATTATGGAATTGATCAACAACGTTGCCAAAGCTCATGGTGGCTTTTCGGTTTTTGCTGGTGTAGGTGAAAGAACTAGAGAAGGGAATGATCTTTATCATGAAATGATGGAATCAGGGGTAATAAAATCTGAGGGTCCTGGATCTAAAGCTGCTTTAGTTTATGGACAAATGAATGAACCTCCGGGAGCAAGAGCAAGAGTGGCGCTAACAGGATTAACTGTAGCAGAATATTTTAGAGATCAAGAAGGACAAGATGTTCTTTTTTTCGTTGATAATATATTTAGGTTTACTCAAGCAGGTTCAGAGGTATCAGCATTACTAGGAAGAATACCATCTGCAGTGGGATATCAGCCAACATTAGCAACTGATATGGGAAATTTACAAGAGAGAATTACAACCACTAACAAAGGCTCAATTACATCAGTACAGGCAATTTATGTACCTGCTGATGATTTGACTGATCCCGCGCCAGCAACTTCATTTGCTCATTTAGATGCAACAACTGTACTTTCTAGACAAATAGCTGAAATAGGTATTTATCCTGCAGTTGACCCATTAGACTCAACTTCAAGAATTCTTGATCCTAGAATTGTTGGTGATGAGCATTATCGAGTAGCTCGTGAAGTGCAAAAAATATTACAAACATATAAATCATTGCAAGATATTATAGCTATCTTAGGTATGGATGAATTATCAGAGGAAGATAAACTAGTCGTAGCAAGAGCTAGAAAAATTCAAAGGTTTTTATCTCAACCTTTCTTTGTGGCTGAGGTTTTTACAGGATCACCTGGAAAACTAGTTGATTTAGAGTCCACAATTAAGGGTTTTGATGCAATATGCAAAGGTGAGTACGATCATCTTCCAGAGGCAGCATTTTATATGGTTGGAACCATTGAGGAAGCCATCGAGAAAGCTGAAAAAATGTCTAAAGATGCAGCAGCTTAATGAGTGATGAATTTAAAATTGAAATAGTTAATCCAGAGAAATCCTTCTTATCAAAAGAGGATGTCAATGAGGTAGTTGTTCCTGCATTTGAAGGAGAAATGGGGATATTAAAAGATCATATTTCTATAATTTCATTTTTAAAACCAGGTATTGTTACCATTCAAGCAAAATCTGGTGAAGAAAAGTATTATGTTGAGGATGGGATTATTGAATTTAAAAATAATACCTTATCCATTTTGACTAGCTACATCTTAAATCTAAAAGATATTGAGAAAAATAAGTTACAGGAATTATTAAAAAATGCAGAGGAAGAATCTAATAAACCAGAAATTAGTGATCAATTGAAATATTTAGCTGATCAAAAAGTTGAAACTTTAAAATCAATCAATTAATTATCATTTTTATTTTCTCTTTAAGTTCTTTGTAAACATGATATTTGAAATCCACTACCACTTCAGTTATTTTATCTAATTCAATCCATTTCCATTCTAAAAATTCTGGTTTATTTGTTTTAATATTAATATCTTCATCTTTACCTAGGTATCTCATCAAAAACCATTTTTGTTTTTGTCCCTTATATTTACCTTTCCAAATAATACCCAATAAATTTTTTGGTAGCTCATAAGTAATTGTGCCTTCTATTTCTTTTACAAGTTCTACATTCTTGATACTTGTTTCCTCCTCTAATTCTCTATATGCAGCGGCTAAAAATTCTTCTCCATCATCTACTCCACCCTGTGGCATTTGCCAAAAATTTTTTGGATTATCTATTCGTTTTGCTACAAAAACTTTATTCTCCTTGTTAAGGACAACAATTCCCACTCCACTTCTAAGTGGCAGATTTCTGAATTTTTCTTCCATGTTAGCCTTTGAGAAGTTTAATGGCGTATTTTAACTGATTGTCTGTTTCAGTTTTGATTCTGAAATCATCATTTTCCTCATCAATTTCTATATCTGGAGATACACCAACTTCAGAAATAGATTTTCCGGAAGGAAGATAATATTTAGCTACTGTGAGCCTAATTGCTCCATCATTTTTAAGGGGGATGATAGATTGTACTGACCCTTTACCATAACTATTTTCACCTAATAAAATTGCTCTTTTGTGATCTTTGAGGGCTCCCGCAACTATTTCTGATGCTGAGGCAGATCCATAGTTGATAAGAACAATCAAGACTTTTCCATTTGTAAGGTCACCTTTTTTTGCAAACCATTTTCTATTTTCAGAAGGTTTTCTACTTTTTGTGGACACGATCTCTCCATTATCTAAAAAAAAGTCGGAGATTTTTATTGCTTGAGAAAGTAGTCCGCCAGGATTGTTTCTTAAATCTAAAATGTATGACTTAACATCTTTATTTTTTTCTAATTTTTTAATTTCTCTTTCTATTTGTTTGCCACTATTTTCGTTAAACGAGGTTAGTCTTAAATAACCTATATTTTTTTCTAAAATGTCAGCTTTAACGGATTGAATTTGTATAATCTCTCTTACAACATTAAATATTAGAGCTTTTCTCTCCCCACGTCTTCGAATTGTGAGTTCAATTCCTGATCCAACTGGCCCCCTCATTAAATCAACAGCTTCGCTGAGAGATTTGCCCTGAACTTGAACATCATTAATTTTAACAATATAGTCGCCTGCTTTAATCCCTGCTCTAGATGCTGGCGTGTCATCTATGGGAGAAATGACTTTTACAACACCGGACTCCATACTCACCTCAATACCAAGACCCCCAAATTCACCACTAGTCTCAGTCTGCATTTCATTAAATATTTCTGGAGACATGTATGCCGAGTACGGATCAAGAGATTGTAGAAGGCCATTGATTGCAGAGTCCATACTCTCAGATTGATTAATTTCATCTACATATTCTTTATTGATTTTTTCAAGAACTTCTCCAAATAAATCAATTTTTTTGTAAATATCATTTTCAGCAGAATTCACTTGCTGAAATAGAAAACAAAATAAAAATAATGTTAATACTTTTTTCATTAGATAATTAATTTTTCTTTAGGTATTAGCTCTGACCACATTTTTTCAAGTTCATAAAATTTTCTTTTTTCTGGGTGAAAAATATGAACAATTAAGTCTATACCATCAATTAATTTCCATTCACTACTATCTGCGCCCTCAATTTTTGAATTTTTTATGCCATTATCTTTGAATTTTTCCAAAACTTGCTCGGATAAAGACTGTATGTGCCTAGAAGAAGTGCCGCTCGCAATAATCATAAAATCAGCCATAGAACTTTTATCTTTGAGATCTATGCTTATTATGTCTTGAGCCTTATTAATATCCAATGTTTTGATGATAGAATTTTTAAGATCTGAAATTTTATCCATTAATTAATTTTAGACTATCAAATTTTCCTTAATTGAGAAGACGAAATATTGACTTTATTAAAATAAACAAATTTAAATTTCTCACTTTTAAGGGTTTTATATGTCTTAGAATTTAATGATTTTTTCTTATATCCATATCTATCAAAAACTAAGATATTACATTTTTCTGATATCTGTTTCCATTTATGCCATTTATGGAAATTAACTAAATTATCTGCACCCATTAAGAAGAAAATTTCATTTTTTTTATTTTTGCTGAAGTAATTTATTAGGTTTATTGTTTTATTTGATTTAATTTTATTTTCATAAAATTTGACCTCAATAAATTTATTTTTTTTAACAATCTTTTTACATCCTTTAATTCTAGATTGAAGGCTTAAAGAACTTTTTATTTTAAAAGGATTTTTTTTTGTTATGGCCCATATAATCTTTTCAAGTTTAAATCTTTTTAATGCTTCTTTAGATATAGCTAGATGACCATTGTGAGCAGGATCAAATGAACCACCTAAAATTCCAATTCTTTTTTTTTTCAAATTCAAATTACTTCCTTACTTGGCCTTTACTGGTGACTTGATATTTATAGGAAATAAGTTGATTAAGTCCTACGGGACCTCTAGGTGGAAGTGTGTTGGTTGAGATTCCCACTTCGCCACCAAACCCAAATTCACCTCCATCTGCAAATTGTGTTGAAGTATTGTGCATAGCAATAGAACTTTTTACCTCACTTAAAAATTTTTTTGCTGCTTTTTTGTTTTGAGTAATAATACAATCCGTATGCATGGTTCCGTATTTGTTAATATGCGCTATAGCCTCATCTATATTTTTTACTGATTTCACAGATACAACAGGTGATAAATATTCTTTTGACCAATCTTTTATCGAAGCTTTCTGAATTTTTTTATCATAAAGTTTTCTTATCTTATTATCACCAATAATTTTACATCCATTTTCCTCTAAATTTTTTAAAATTTCATTTCCAAATTTCTTAATTATTTTTTCGTGTAAAAGAATTGTTTCGGTTGCCCCACATATTGCGGTATTCCTCATTTTAGCATTTTGGACCACTTTATTTGCAATCTTAGGATTTGCATTTTTATCTACATAAGAATGACAAACACCTTCCAAATGACCAATTGTTGGAACAGATGACAAATCCTGTACTTTTTTAACTAAACCTTTCCCACCTCTTGGAATTATCACATCAATAAATTTACTCATTTTTTGTAGAAGAAAATCAACAACACTTCTTTTTTTGAGTTTTAAAAACTGAACAAAATTTTCATCAACATTATTTTTCTTTAGTGATTTTCTAAAGAATTTTGTGAGAATAAGATTAGAATAATAAGCTTCAGATCCACCTTTCAAAATGACGGCATTCCCAGACTTAAAACATAACGATGCAACATCTGCTGTAACATTGGGTCTACTTTCGTATATAACGCCAATTACACCAATAGGTATAGATACTTTTGATATTACCAAACCATTTGGCCTTTTCCATTTTTCTAAAATAACATTTACAGGATCCCTTAAACTAATAATTTTTTTTATAGAATTGGTTATCGCAACTATTTTTTTGTCATTTAATATTAATCTTTGGATTAAATTATTTTTAATACCTTTTTTGTAGGCATTCTTAATATCTTTTTTATTTTCATTAATTATTAATTTTTTGTTTTTTAAGATTAGAAGACGATAATCTTTTAGAACTTTGTCTTTTTTTTTTGTACTTAACCTTTTATTAATAGCTTTTTTTGATTTTTTTCCGATATCAGTTAGTAGCTTTTGCATTAAACCTCGACCATATCATCTTTATGAACAACTTCAGATTTTGTTATGTATCCAAGTTTTTTTTCAATCTCATTTGAGTGACAACCCATTATCTTATTTATTTCTTCAGAAGAAAAAGAGCTTAGACCTCTCGCAAATTCTTTGTTTTTAGTATCTAGAATCTTTATATGATCACCTTTGTTAAATTTTCCTGATAAATTAATTATCCCTGCTGCCAATAAACTTTTACCACCAACTAATGCTTTTTTAGCACCATCATCTATGACAAGAGTCCCCTTTGGTGAAATAGAACTTATTATCCATTTTTTTCGTGCATGTAATTTAGATATTCTTGACTCAAATAAAGTACAAATATTTTTTTTTTCAATTTGTTGTATTGGATTTAAATATAATCCGTTTGCAATAATCATATTACATCCTGCCAAATTACAAATCTTAGCAGCTTCAATTTTGGTATTCATCCCACCTTTACCAAACTCTGTTACCCCTTTTATGTAAATTTTTTTCATATCTTTGTCTAGATTATTCACTTTTTTTATTAATTTTGCGTCTTTAAATAATTTTGGATTTTTTGTGAAAAGACCGTCTACATCGGATAATAATATTAAAGTATCGGCATTAGTTATCTGTGCAACCCGAGAGGCAAGTCTATCATTATCACCATATTTTATTTCTGACGTTGCAATAGTATCATTTTCATTAACGATGGGTATGTAATCCAACTTAAATAAGTTCTCAAATGTCCTTTTAGCATTTATTGATCTTCTTCTCTCCTCGGTATCATCCAAAGTTAGCAAAATTTGTGAAATATTAATCTTTAATTTTGAAAAAGTTTGAGAAAATAAATTCATAAGTTCGATTTGACCCACAGAGGCTATTGCTTGACTTTTATCAAGCTTTAAATTTGATTTATTGTAATTCATTTTTTTACATCCAAGTGCAATAGCTCCAGAACTTACAATGATAATCTTTTTATTTTTAGATTTTAGTTTTTGAATATCTTTAGCAAAAGAAGATAGCCATTTTTTTCTTATCTTTTTTTTACTATCTACAATCAATGATGATCCAATTTTTATTACTATAATTTTCGAATTTTTAAGATGCATAACCAACTAATTTTGCTTTAATTTTGGAAATATATTTCTTCTTTATTGTAGAAATTGTAATAATTTCTGATTTAGTGATTTTTTTTAAATTTTTCTCAATTTTTTTCATTTCTTTATCGTCAATTAAATCGCTTTTATTTAAAACAATAAGCTCTCTTTTTTTTGCAAGTTTGGAACTATAGCTCTTTAATTCTTTTTTTACCTGATTATAACTTTTTTTTATATCATCGCTTGTTATATCGATCATGTGTAAAAGAGATTTACACCTCTCTATATGTTTTAAAAATTGTATTCCTAAACCAGTTCCTTTATGTGCGCCCTCTACTAATCCAGGAATATCTGCAATTGTAACTTCTTTATCATCGTAGCTTGCCACACCAAGATTAGGATTTAATGTTGTAAATTCATAATTTGCAATTTTAGGATTAGCATTAGTAATAGCTGCTAGCAAACTTGATTTACCAGCATTAGGTAATCCTATTATTCCAACATCTGCAATTGTTTTTAATTGAAGCCATATAGTAAATTCTTCACCACGAGTACCCTTAGTAAATTTTCTTGGAGCTCTATTTGTTGAACTTTTGAATCTAGTATTGCCTAAACCACCTTTACCACCTGCAGCAGCCACAAACTCCTCCCCAATTTTTATAAAGTCAAAAATTAAGGTTTTATTATCTTCTTCAAAAACCTGAGTACCTAATGGAACTTTGAGAATGAGATCATCTCCACTTTTACCAGTCCGGTTTTGTCCAGCACCATTGTTACCTCTTTTTGCTTTATGATGTTGTTGATATCTAAAATCGATTAAAGTATTTAAATTTCTCTCAGCTTTTAAAATTACTGAACCACCTTTACCACCATCGCCACCATCTGGTCCACCATACTCGATAAATTTTTCTCTTCTAAAACTTGGAGAGCCATCACCACCATTGCCAGCTTTAATATAAATTTTTACTTGATCTAAGAATTTCATAATACAACGCTATTTTGAGTTGTAATATTAATTGGGTTTTACTGAAACAAAAGTTCTATCGGATTTTGTTTTTTTAAAAACAACTTTACCTTTTATTACTGAAAAAATTGAGTGATCTTTACCCATACCCACATTTTCTCCTGGAAATATCTTAGTGCCTCTTTGTCTAACAATTATATTGCCAGGAATAACATTTTGACCACCATATTTTTTTACACCAAGTCTTCTGCCGGCACTATCTCTACCATTCCTTGATGATCCACCAGCTTTTTTTGTAGCCATATTTTATTCCTTTATTTACTCAATTCCTTTTTTTCAGAATCTTTTTTTGTTGGTTTAGAAATCTTCTCAGCCTCAGATAAAATTTTACCATCTTTTGAAAAAATTTTATTTATTCTAATCATAGAATATTCTTGTCTATGACCATTTTTTCTTCTTGAATTTTGTCTTCTTCTCTTTTTAAAAATAAGTACAGTTCTATTTTTACTATTTTTTATTAGGTTTGCTTCAACTTTGGCACCTTGAATTGTTGGCGAACCTATTTCTATTACTTTATTATCGCCATATGCCAATATATCATTAAACTCAATTTTAGTGTCAGATTTTGAATTTGGTAATTTTTCAATTTTTAAAATTTCACCAGACTTAACTTTATATTGTTTTCCACCTGATTGTATAACTGCGTAAGACATAAAATAGATTTTTTTATCAGGCAATATAGTCAGGGCATTTCTTTAGTCAAGCTTATTAACTAAAAATTATCCTTCAAATCTCTCAATTTTGAAAAACTTTCTAAATCTTTTGCTTTAAGAAATATATTACATTCTAATTCATCAGCTAAAGTACTTGGTATTGTTGGTAATGCATTTTTAAGTTTTTTGTTAATCTCTAGTATTTTATTTTTTAATTTTAAATTACCAGAGTCATTGGCGATACAAAAATTTGAGTTTTGTAAAGTGTATTCATGGCCACAATATATTTTTGTATCTTTTGGTAATGATTTAATTTTTTTAAGTGAATTATACATTTGTTCGTAGGTACCTTCAAAAATTCTGCCACACCCTAAAGAGAATAAAGTATCACCAGTAAAAATTTTTTTTTCTTTAAAAAAATGAAAAGCGATATGTCCAGATGTATGACCTGGAACATGATAAATTTTTGCTTCAAAATTATCTTGTTTCCATATTTGGTTGTCCTCTAGAGATATATCAATCTCGGGTATACGATTTTTATCTCCAATAAATCCAACCACCTTAGAATTATACTTTTTTTTTAATTCAAGATTTCCACCCACATGATCGTAATGATGGTGCGTATTAAGTATGAATTTTAAATTTATTTTTGAATTATCAAGATAATTAATTATTGGTGCAGACTCGCTAGGGTCAATGACACAAGCGGTTTGATTTTCTTCATCAATGATTAAGTAGCTGTAATTATCCTGTAGACATTTAATAATTTCAATTTTCATTTATTTTTCTATTAAAAATATACCAAGTTCTCCAAATAAATTTTTAAAAATAAGATTTGAGTTATTAATATCAGAAACATTTTCATTAATTAACGCTAAAGATTTAAAAATTTTAAAGTTAATAATCTTAGAAAATCTGACAAAATCTTTTATGGTGCACATATGAATGTTTGGTGTGTTATACCAATCATGAGGTAAAGAGTTTGTAATTGGCATTGTTCCTTTAAATAATAAATTTAATCTTACTTTCCAATGCCCAAAATTTGGAATGGTTACTATAGCTTTGTTACCAACTCGTAAAAGCTCTTTAATTACAGTTTCAGGATTTATAAAAGCTTGTAAAGTTTGTCCAAGAACAACATACTCAAAAGAGTCATTTGGAAATTGCTTTAAATCAAATTCTGCATTCCCCTCAATAACAGTCAGCCCTTTAGCAATACAAGTTTGCACTTTTTCTTTTGAAATTTCAATTCCTCTGATATTAGCATTTTTGTTTGTCTTTAAAAATTCCATCAAAGTTCCATCATCACATCCTACATCAAGAACTTTTGCATCTTTCTCAATTAAATCTGAAATAATTTTATATTCTGGCTTCATGAATGTTTTTCTGCATAAGATTTATCTAAAAAATTTTTTAGAGCTTTTAAGAAATCGGGAACATTAAGTAAAAAAGAATCGTGCCCCTTGTCAGACTCAATTTCAACAAAACCTACATTTGCACCAACTGCGTTTAAGGCAATTACAATCTCTTTATTTTCTTGTGTTGGATAAAGCCAATCTGAGGTAAAGGATATTATAAAAAATTTTGCTTTAGTATTTTTAAAAGCATTAGATAGATTGCCATTAAATTGTTTTACTAAATCAAAATAATCCATTGCTCTAGTAATATATAAATAACTATTCGCATCGAACCGATCTACAAATACTGAACCTTGGTATCTAAGATAACTTTCAATTTGAAAGTCAGCATCAAAACCAAATTTTAGATCATCTCTTTCTTGTAGTTTTCTACCAAATTTTTCTTGAAGCCCTTTTTTTGAGAGATAAGTAATATGTGCAGCCATTCTAGCTACAGCTAATCCTTTATCGGGTACAACGTTTTTTGAATTATAATCTCCATCAGACCAATTATGATCTGCCGCAATGGCTTGTCTGCCAAGTTCATTAAAAGCAATATTTTGCGCAGAATGGCTTGAAGTACAAGCAATTGGTATTGCTGTTTTAGCTTTATCAGGATAATTACTAATAAATTGTAGGACTTGCATTCCACCCATTGAACCACCTACAACTGAAAAAAGTTTTTTAATTCCAAAAAAATCTAACAAATTAATTTGTGCATTCACCATGTCATTAATTGTGATGACTGGAAAATTTGTTCCATAAATTTTTTTTGTCTTGGGATTTTCATGGCTAGGCCCAAAAGATCCCATACACCCACCTATTACATTTGCGCAGATTACAAAATACTTATCTGTGTCTATCGACTTACCGGAGCCTACCGCATAAGACCACCAACCATCTTTTTTGGTCACTGGATTTATACCTGTTACAAATTGATCACCTGTTAAAGCATGAAACACTAAAATAGCATTATCTTTTTCATTATTGAGTGAGCCATAAGTTTCATAGGCTAAAGGAAAATTATTAATTGTCTGACCACAATCCAATTTGAGTGGTTTTTCAACAATCAACGTTTTTATATTTTGTTTTATATTCATAATAAAAGCTGAAAAATGAATTGTGAGAAAAAAAACTTTTTTAGCGGTTTTTTTAAAGCGCTCGCAATTCAGGTAAATCAGCGCATAAATTTTGTACTAGAAGTTATTTAGTATGTCAATTTTTAAAAATAATTACACTTAAACTATATAAAAAAATGTTTTTTTATTTATAAAGAGCATAAAATTTATAAAAGTTGGCAACCATGAGATTTAAGAGATTGAATATTGAAACCTATGAGCCTGGTAAATCCAGTATTAAGAGATTTCATCAAGTTGTAAAGCTATCTGCAAATGAGTCGGCCTTAGGTGTCAGCTCAAAGGCTAAAAAGGTTTTGTCTAATAAAAATTTAAGTTTTTTTAGGTACCCAGATGGCAAGTCTAAAGCCTTAAGAAGTCAAATATCTAAAAAATTTCAATGTGATGAAGATAGAATTATTTGTGGCGCTGGATCTGATGAAGTTATTCAAATGTTATGTCAATTATTTTTGAATCCTAAGGATGAAGTTATTCTTCCTCAGTACAGTTTTTTAATGTACAGGATATATTCTAAAATAGTTGGTGCAAAAGTTATTTTTGCTAAAGAAAAAAATTTCAAAGTATCAATTCCTGAAATTATTAAAAATGTTTCAAAAAAAACAAAAATTGTTTTTTTAGCAAATCCTAATAATCCAACTGGAACATACCTAACAAGTTCTGAGCTTTTAGAACTTAGAAAAAAATTGAGAAAAAATATTCTGCTAGTAGTGGATGATGCATATGCAGAGTATATGCAAAATAATGATTATAAAAGTGGATTAAAATTATTCAAAAATAAACAAAATGTCTTTATTTTAAGAACATTTTCTAAAATCTACGGTCTATCTTCTCTAAGAGTAGGGTGGGGATATGGTTCAAAAAAAATTATTAAAGCACTGAATGTTATTAAGCCACCTTTTAATGTTAATGAGGTGGCACAAAAAGCTGCCATTGAGTCTCTTAAGGATACTAAGTTTATAAATCGTTCAGTTAAACACAATTTTATTTACGCAAAAAAATTGAAAAATTTTCTTAACCAATATGGAATTAATTCAAATGATATATCGGCCAATTTTTTATTATTAAATTTTGAGAAATGTAAATTTAAAGCTAAATATTTTTATGAAAAATTAAAGATGAAAGGAATTATCTTAAGATCAACAGAAAATGGCTACAATATAAAAAATATGTTACGATTAACTATTGGATCAAAAACAGATAATTTAAAATTTATGCGAGCGGTAAAAGGAATATTTCATTAATGAAAAATGTACTCATCATCGGCTGTGGCTTGTTAGGATCTTCATTAGTAAAAAGAATTGCAAAAAAAAAATTAGCAAAAAAAATTTTCATTTTTGAAAAATCAAAAAAAAATATATCAAAGATCAAAAGACTAAAGTTGCCAGGAACTCTTGTAAATAAACTACATGAGGTAGTTGCAAAATCAGATCTAATTATTTTTTGTACGCCAATGAGTGAATACAAAAAGATGATATTAAGATTAAACAATAATTTTAATTCAAAACAAATTATTACTGATGTTGGTTCGTCAAAAATAGAATCCTCAGAAATAATTAAAAGAAATTTAAAAAAAAAAATATCCTGGATTCAAAGTCATCCCATAGCTGGATCAGAAGTAAGTGGGCCTGAGCATGGTAAGGAAAATCTGTTTGAAAATAAGTGGTGTGTATTGATTAAAAATAAGAAAATAAATATGAAACATTTAAAATTTCTAAATTCTTTTTGGAAAAAAATGGGTTCAAAAACTGTAATTATGAATGCGGAAAGACACGATAAAATATTTTCAATTACAAGCCATTTACCACATTTAATAGCTTACAATTTGGTTAAATCAGCTCAAGATTTTGAGAAAAAGCAAAAATATGACTTAATTAAATATAGTGCGGGTGGATTAAGAGATTTTTCAAGAATCGCTGCATCAAATGAAATTATGTGGAGAGACATTTTTTTTGATAATAGAAAAAATGTTTCAAGAGCAATTGATATATTTATCAAAAATTTAAAATCTTTTAAGACAGACATTAATTCAAAAAATAATAAATCAATTCTTAAAAAATTAATTCAAACAAAAAAAGTTAGGTCTAAAATAATCAAATTAAAACAGGATGTAAATAAACCTGACTTTGGTAGAGATTAATAATTACCAATATTACTTACTTTTTTAACTTTCAGATTTGCAGTTTTATCAATTAATTGAATTGTTTGTTTAGTTGGCATTACTACCACCTTCTTTTTTGGTCCATAAGCATGAATAAATTTAGACTTACTTAGACATATACCGACATGTCCTTTCCAAAATATTATATCTCCTTTACTAAAATTTTTACCTTTTTTCCTTTTACAAAACTTTATCTGATCTTTTGTATCTCTTGGAAAAAATATTCTGTTATAATAAAAGTAAATTTGGATCAAAGCAGAGCAATCAATACCATCAGATGTTTTTCCACCCCATAGATATTTACTACTTTTAAATAATTTCATTATTTTTAAATAATCTTTCTCAAGATGATCAATTTTAACAATATCACTTTTTTTTATCCATCTGTCCTTTTTAAACTCAATTAGTCTTTTATTTTTGTTTAAAACCGATATGCCAGATGCAAAGAAAAGATAATTTTTTGTTGGTAAAAACTTATTTTTTTTTTTAATAAATATTCTAGATTTTGTTTTTTTTATCTTAAAAGTCGGCTTAAAATTTTCGTAAAAATAATTTTTTTTAATATAACCAATATAATTGTCAAAATTAGTTTTAATCTTAACCCAGTTTTTTTGATTTTTTAATACCTTAAATTTTTCACCATACAAGATTTGCGATAAAGTTTCAGAGTTATTAGAAGGTTTTGCATTTATATTTCCAAGTGAAAAATTATAAAAAAAATTATTTTTCATTAATCTTCAATTTATTTCTTATTATCCATAATATAATTAAAGATGGTATTACCATTATAGCAGTTAAGATAAAAAATACCCCCCAGTCTCCATTAAGCCAATCAACTAGAGCGCCCGATGATGATGCTAATGTAGTTCTTCCAGCAGTACCTATTGAAGCTAATAGAGCATATTGAGTTGCTGTGTAAGTTCTATCAACTAGCAATGATATGAATGCAACAAATGCAACAGTGGCAAAAGCTGCTGCAATGTCGTCAAAGATTACAGCAATTGCAAATAATATTTCAGATTTACCACTCCACGCTAAAAGACTGAACAAGAGATTTGTGCTCGCCATTAAAATTCCTGCTAAAAACATTGCTTTTAAAACACCAGATCTTATTACAAATAGTCCACCCAGCAGAGTGAAGATGACAGTTGTTATCCATCCTAAGGTTTTTGAGTAAATAGCAATATCTGATTTACTAAAACCAATTTCTTTGTAAAAGATAATAGACATACGCCCTAAAAAAGCCTCTCCAACTTTGAATAAAAAAACAAACCCTAGGATCCCCAAAGCTATTTGAAAGCCATTTTTTTTAAAAAAACTTATTATAGGTCCACTGATTGTTCCACTGATCCAAGTTATAGTTTTAGTAAGAAAATTTAAATTTTGGAATTTACCAGCAATTAATTGATCATTTTCTTTCTGATTAATTTGTCTTTTAGTCGAGTCAGTTTCATTGACAAACATTAATCCAATATTCATTAAAATTATTAAAATTCCTAAGATTAAAAAAGTTAGTTGCCAATAATTTTGAAAACCTAAATTTTCTAAAAAATCTGCGGAAAACAATGACAAAACTCCGCCTAATTTATATCCGCTCCACCACCCAACAACAGCCATTGCTGCGCCCGCAGCCATTGATTTACCCTCGTTTTCGCTAATTTGCTCAATCCTTAAAGCATCCACAGTAATATCTTGTGTTGCTGAAGCAATTGCAATCAGTAAACCTACTGATATTACAAGGGCTAAATTTTCTGAAGGATCAATTACACTCCACAAAAATAATGAGATTAAGATTAATATCTGCATTAGGACAATCCATCCTCTTCGATGTCCAATTTTTTTTGTTAGGTATGGTATTTGAATACGATCGATTAAAGGAGCCCATAAATAATTAAATGCATAAACTGCAAATATAAGACCAGCCCAACCGACTGTAGATCTACTTAATCCATCTTCCTTTAACCATAAACTTAAACTACTACCTATCAATACCCAAGGAAAACCAGAGATAGCACCAAGCAATAATATTTTTAACATTCTTTTATCGAAATAAACTGAAAATGTTTCTGAAAGGGATTGTTTTTTAATTTCTATCATTTTTTAATTCCTCCAGAATGAAGGTAAAAATAACACTAATATGGCAAATAACTCCAGTCTTCCCAAGATCATACCGATTGTTAAAATCCATTTGGAAAAATCTGGTAATGAGGAGAAATTACCATTAGGTCCAATTATTGATCCTAAACCTGGACCAACATTTGAAATAGAGGTCGCAGCACCTGAAATTGCGGTTATAAAATCAAGTCCATTTAAAGATAATAACGCAGACAATAAAAAAAATATTATTAAGTACATGTAAATAAAAGAAATGATCGATGCTATGAATTTATCATCAATTGGATTTTTATCGTATTTCAATACAAAAACACCTTTAGGGTAAATAATTTTTTTTAGTTGATTAATTACAAATGAATAAAGAATTTGAAAACGAAAAATTTTTATGCCACATGTTGTTGAACCAGCACAGCCACCTATGAACATCAAAGCTAAAAATAATACTAGAGGAAAGCTACCCCAATTGTCAAATTGAGCATTGACATAACCGGTTCCGGTTAGAATAGAAATAACGTTAAAGAAAATTGATCTTAAATTAAATGAACTTGAATTGTTTAAAGTAAGATAAATCGATAAAATGAAAATTGATATAAATATTATTTTAATAAAAGTTTTGATTTGAGAGTCTGATGTAAAAATAGACCTATTGCCATTCAAAAATTTGATGTACACGATAAATGGAACACTTCCTAAAATAATAAATACCATAGCCGTAGTTTCTATCGCTAAGCTATTAAAAAAACCAATGGATTGATTATAATTAGAGAATCCACCAGTTGCTATAGTTGTCATCGAATGGGTAATACTATCAAAAATATTCATTCCAAAAATATTGTAAGTGATTGCACATAGCGCTGTTAATCCAGAGTAAATATAAATCAATCTTAGAGCAACCTCTTTAGACTTTGGAAGAATTTTTTCAGATGAATCATTGTTTGAAATCTTAAATAATTGCATTCCCCCAACATTCATTATGGGCATTAATGTAATCGCCATCACTATGACACCAATACCTCCCAACCATTGAAGTATTGCTCTCCAAAATAATATCCCTTTAGGCATATTTTCTAAATTTGATATGATTGTTGAACCAGTTGTTGTAATACCTGACATGCTTTCAAAAAAGGCATTTGTGACTGAAAATTCTAAATTAGAGAATATAAAGGGTAATGAACCAAATATAGCGATACTTAACCATGCTAATGCAGTTAGAAGGAATGCTTGTTGCAAATTAAGTTTTTTTTCATGATCTAGATTGGAGAGAAAAAATAAGGTTCCAAAAATGATTGTAACAATTGCTGCACCAAAAAAAGAAGAATCTATTTGACCATAAATAAATTGTACAATTATTGGAACAAGCATAAAAATACCAAGAATTATTTGAAGAATTCCAAGAGTGAAAAAAACTGTTTTATAATTAGACATTTTGAAAGAACATTATTTTATGGTAAATAAATTTCAACTCTATAAGAATTAAGTAGTTCGCTAATAGAAGATTTTGTTGGATTATTCATGATAAAAAAAGAAAACTTAGAAAAAACAAGCTCTTGGCCAATCGTTGAAGCAAAAAAAATGCTTAGAGAAAGAAAATCTTTTTTAGAAAAAAAAGGTAAAATTACACTACAGACTGGATATGGCCCAAGTGGACTTCCTCACATAGGAACATTTGGAGAAGTTGCTAGAACTTCTATGATGGTTAATGCGTTAAAACAATTAACTGATCTTCCAACAGAAATTATCACTTTTTCTGATGACATGGATGGTCTTAGAAAAGTACCAGATAATGTACCCAATAAAGAATTGTTAGAAAAAAACCTTCATAAACCTTTGACAGACGTGCCAGATCCTTTTGAAAAATATAATAGTTTTGGTGAACATAATAATGAGAAATTAAAAAAGTTTTTAAATAGTTTTAATTTTAAATATAATTTCAAAAGCTCTACTCAATTGTATAAATCAGGTTTTTTTAATCCAACACTTCAAATTATTTTAGATAATTATGATGGAATAATGAATATCATTATGCCTACTTTAGGAAAAGAACGTCAAAAAACTTATTGTCCATTTCTTCCTATTTGCCCAGAAACAGGACATGTTTTAGAAATTCCAGTCAAAGAAATTGATAATTCTAAGTCTAAAATTGTATTTGATAATAAAGGTAAAGATTTAGAATCAAGCATATTAGATGGTCATTGTAAACTTCAGTGGAAAGTAGATTGGGCCATGAGATGGTATGCGTTAGATGTTGACTTTGAAATGTACGGAAAAGATCTGATAGAAAGTGCAATATTATCTACTAAAATTATTAAACTAATTGGTAAAAAAAACCCATCTGGTTTTGCTTATGAACTCTTTTTGGATGAGAAAGGGGAAAAGATTTCTAAATCAAAAGGGAATGGAATAACAATCGAGCAATGGTTGGAGTACGCCTCACCAGAAAGTTTATCATTATATATGTATCAAAATCCAAAAAGAGCTAAAAAACTTTATAATGAGATAGTTCCAAAAGCGGTCGATGAATATTTGGAATTTATTGAAAAGGCTAAAACTCAAGATGAGCTTCAGTTACTGATGAATCCAGTATGGCATGTTCATAATGGTAGTGTTCCAAAAGAAAAAATGATTATGTCATTTTCTATGTTATTAAATCTTGTAGAAACAAGTAATGCAGAAAACAAAGAATTATTATGGAAGTTTGTAAAAAAATATAAGGAAAATATTTCTGAAAAAGATCACCCCATTTTTGATAATCTAGTTGGTTATGCTATTAAATATTTTAACGATGTAATAAAAGCCAAAAAAAAATATAAAATACCTGATCAAATAGAAAAAAAAGCACTAGAGGCTCTAATATCAACCTTAGATAAATGTAATGACAAGATGTCTCCTGAGGAAATTCAAACTTTAATTTATTCTACAGGAAAAGAAAATGGGTATTCAGAAAATTTGAGAGACTGGTTTAAATTAATTTATGAAGTTGTATTTGGAGTCGAAAATGGCCCTCGAATGGGTTTTTTTATAAGTTTTTTTGGTGTTAAAGAAACTAAAGATCTTATAATAAATAAAATTAAATAATGTTTTCAAATTTAAGATCTCTAATTTTTAAACTTGATCCAGAGACAGCCCATGGTTTGGCAATAAAGTCATTAAAATTTAATTTTGTGCCAAATGTTTTGGATAAAAATAAAAATAGCTATTTATTTAAGACTAAATTATTTGAAAAGGAAATAGAAAATCCAATTGGAATGGCAGCAGGTTTTGACAAAAATGCTGAGGTTTATAATTCTTTATTTAAATTGGGATTTGGTTTTGTGGAGGTGGGCACAGTTACACCTCTTAAACAATATGGTAACCCTAAGCCAAGAGTTTTTAGATTAGTTGAAGATGAAGCATTAATTAATAGATTGGGTTTTAATAACCTAGGTGCAAAAAACATTGTTGATAAGATCTCAAGTAATAAACAAATTGGTTTACTTGGAATTAACATAGGTCCTAATAAAGATACAAATGATAGATTGAAGGATTATGTTGAATGTTTAAAAACCTTCCATGAATTTGCAGACTATATTACGATCAATATTTCATCTCCTAACACTGAAGAGCTGAGAAATTTTCATGATCAGGAAAAATTGAATAGTTTATTAAATATAATCAATAGTGAAAAAACAAAACTAAATTCAAAAATTCCAATTGTAGTAAAAGTCTCACCAGATATTAAAGATAAGGAAATACCCAAAATTTCTGATGTTCTTTTAAGCAATAATATTAAAGCAGTAATTTTATCGAACACCTCTGACTCTACTCGAGATAAATTAAATGATATTCAAAAGCATCAAAAAGGAGGTTTGTCAGGTAAACCAATAGAGGAAAAATCTACAACACTGATTAATAAATTTTATAAAACTCTTGGTAATAAAATTAAAATTATTGGAGTTGGTGGAGTAGACTCTGGATTAAGTGCATACAATAAGTTTTTAGCTGGAGCGAGTTATGTTCAACTTTATACAGGTATGGTATACAGAGGACCAAATATTGTAAACCTTATTAAAAAAGAGCTTAAGGAATTATTGATAAGAGATGGTGTTAAACATTATAGTGAAATCATAGGGAAAAAAACAACTTCTTAAATTTTATAAACTTGACGCAATCATCAACTCACTTTATATAGTCGAAATTATTATGTCAAAAAAATGTGAACTTACCGGCAAAATTCCCCTTAAAGGTCATAATGTTAGTCATGCTAATAATAAGACAAAGAGAAGATTTTTACCTAATTTAAAAAAAGTAAAATTTACGAGCGAACTTTTAAAGAGAAGCATGAAACTTACTGTAAGTAATGCTGGTGTAAGATCTGTAGATAAAAAAGGAAGTTTTGACGAGTTTTTAAAGACTGTAAAAAATAAAAATTTATCTCCAAGATTAAAGAAGATGAAGAAAAGTTTATTAATTAAGTCTCCATTTCAAAAAAAACAAGTTCAATCTAAGACAGCTTAATGAATAAAATTTTTTTTATACTCTCATTTTTAATGGGAGCAGTTGTTTTAGCATCTAACTATTTGGTTCAGTTCCCTATAAAACACTATGGTTTAGAAGAAATATTAACTTATGGAGCTTTTAGCTATCCGATTGCTTTCTTGATCACAGATTTAGCCAACAGATCTTTTGGCAAGATAGTTGCTAGAAAAATTGTTTATATTGGTTTTGCTATAGGTATTAGCTTTACACTTTTATTCTCAACAAACTTCACAGACTTGATATCCATAAGAATTGCAATTGGATCTGGTACTGCTTTTTTAGTTGCGCAACTCTTGGATGTTCAAATTTTTGATAAATTGAGAAAAAAAGAATGGTTTGTTGCACCTTTAACGTCATCTTTGATAGGTTCAACAATTGATACGTTTATATTTTTTTCAATATCTTTTTATGGAACAGGCATTCCTTGGATCACATTGTCTTTAGGAGATTTAAGTGTAAAAATTTT
>CABZTG010000004.1 GCA_902528645.1 uncultured Pelagibacteraceae bacterium
ATAAATTTGAAAGACACTTTTATTGGTTAAAGATAAAAATGCTAATTGAAAATCTTGAAAAAGGAAATCACGAGTTTTATCTCTGGCTAGATGCTGATACTTTTTTTTGCAGATATGAAAACATATTAGATCATATTGATAAATCAAAACATATCTTTGTTCACAACAATTTTTTCAAATCTGTGCATAAAACAAAATATAAATTTGTGAATTATTTAACCTGGGGTCCTAATGTAGGTGTTTTGCTTGTTAGAAATACAAAATGGTCATTAAATTTTTTTAAAAATGTTTGGAACAAAAAAAAATATCTTAAACATTTTTGGCCTGATAATGCCGCTTTTATGGATGAGGTTGGTTTAAAAGCTGAAATTTCAAAAATATCTGATAATAATTTATCTAAAGATGTAAGAAATAATGTTTCATTTTTATCAGGTATTTGGAATAGTATGCCAAAAAGAAATTTTGAGAATCCTGAAAGTGATGAAATTTCAAATTTTTATTTTAATCCTGTGATCATCCATTTAGCTGGAATTAGAAGGAGAGATAGAATTAATTTTATTAAAAAATATAAAAATTTATTTATTTGATTTTAAGATCATGAATTTGACTTTTAGAGTATAGATTTAAATAACAATTAAAACCACTATTTTTATTCAGTTCATCTTTATCTAGTATTTCATGTAATGGTTTAGGCAACGAAAAAGGAGGTCTTGTTAAATCTATTTCTCTATATTCTCCATCAGGAATGTCAAAATTATCAATTTCTTTATTAGTATCTTTTAACTTATATGTTGTGAGTAATAAGTAATTAATATTACTTTTTTTAAAGTTTTTAAAAAATAATTTTATACTTTTAAGTGATAAGTGAATTAAACAATCTCTACAAATCATCAAATCTGAGTCTGGTAAACTTTCGTTAGTAATATCAAGTTTAATAAAATCTATATTATTATCCTTAAATTTTCTAAAATTATTATCAATTATTTCTTGAACAATATCTCCACCAACATAAGTCAAATCCTTATCTAAAACATTTTTAACCCAATTGAAATCTCCACATGGTGCATCTAAAATACTTTTAATTTGATACTTTTTAATAATTTTTATAATTTCCTTTTCAATATTGATGGTATTTTTTAATTCAGATCCGAGACCTGAAACACTTTCATTTGAAGACCAGAAATTAGTCTTATAAATAAGATTAAATCTTTTTTCTGCAGTGTTTTGATTAAAGATTTTTTTTTTATTTTTTTGATAAACGCGTTTTTTAATAATCCGATATGGTGTTGTTACAATTTTTATAATTGTTTTTATTAATCCGTTGTATTTGTAAAATTTATAATACCTGCTTAATATAAACATTGTCGCTTCTAGAAATTATATTAAAATATAGAAGGTAAAATCAATTATTTCTACTTTTCCTTATCATTTAACCTTTTTCTTTTTATTGAAAACATAAGTAAAAACGCTATAACGAACAATCTCGGAGTGTAGCGCAGCCTGGTAGCGCATCTGGTTTGGGACCAGAGGGTCGCAGGTTCGAATCCTGCCACTCCGACCATTTATATGAAGAAAGCAAAAATTTACATACCCAATAAGAGTGCAATGCAATCAGGTTTAGGAAAACTTGATAAATGGATACTTGAATTTGAAACTAATGATCCATCAAAAAATCCTTTAATGGGATGGGAAAGTTCTAATGATACATATTCAGAGCTGAAACTAGAATTTTCAACCAAAGAATTAGCAATTAATTACGCAAAAAAGAAAAAAATTGATTATGAATTAATTGAGCCGAAAAAAAGAAAAATAGTTAAAAAATCCTATGCAGATAATTTTTTAAAATAAATAAATAATGTTTAAGTTTTTTACAGATAGAAGATGGTATTTATGGAGTATAGGTGGAACTTTGTTGATATTAATGGCTACTTGGTATCAGGTTCAGCTTGATGTGAGAATTAATGAATGGTTTGGTGAATTTTACGACACTTTACAAAAAGCTCTGACAAATCCTAATTCAGTATCTGAAAAAGAATTTATCGCATATCTTTTTACATTTGCTAAAATTGCAGCTGTATACATATTGGTAGTTATTTTTAGTGATTATTTTACCAGCCACTGGACATTTAGATGGAGAACTGCAATGGCAGATTTTTATCATGACAAATGGAATGATGCCTCTTCTATAGAAGGTGCATCTCAAAGAGTTCAAGAGGACACTCTTAAATTTGCTAGAATAATGGAAGGGCTAGGGGCTGAATTACTTAGAAGTGTAATGACGTTGATTGCTTTTACTCCAATTTTATGGGGCTTATCCAAAAGTATTACTATATTGCCATGGATTGGCGAAGTTGAACATGCTTTAGTTTGGGTCGCGATTATATCAGCACTGGGTGGAACAATATTATTGGCCAGTGTTGGGATTAAACTTCCTGGCATTGAATATGATATTCAAAAAGAAGAGGCTGCTTATAGGAAAGAATTAGTTTTAGGAGAGGATTTTAAAGAAAGCGCACAACCTGCAAAAATTACAGATCTTTATGGTGGTGTTAGAAAAATTCATTATAAAATGTATTTTCACTACCTTTACTTTAATGCAGTAAAATGGAGTTACTTACAAGGTATGGTAATTGTTCCATATTTAGCATTAGCACCAACGATCGTAACTGGTGCAATAACACTTGGTTTTGTTCAACAAATTATAAGAGCTTTTGGTCGAGTTGAAACATCACTGCAATATTTAGTTAGAAGCTGGCCAATTATTGTTGAACTAATTTCAGTTTGGAAAAGATTGAGAGAATTTGAATCAAAATTAGAGAAAAATATATCTATTGAAACTGCAAAATAATGTCATTAGACAAAAAATTTGAAGACTTATTTTTAAATGTTTCAATCAAAGCAGCATTATCATCTTACCATTTTGTTGGAAAAAAAGATAAAATAGCAGCTGATAAATCAGCTGTAGATGCAATGAGAAACAAACTTAATGAAATAGAAATGAGAGGAAAGGTGGTTATAGGAGAGGGAGAGCTGGATGAAGCTCCTATGCTTTATATCGGAGAAACTTTAGGTACCATGAGTGGTCCTGAGTTAGATATTGCTGTGGATCCTTTAGAGGGAACTAATTTTGCAGCAAATAATCAGCCAGGAGCATTATCTGTAATTGCAGTTGCAGAAAAGTCAAATTTATTTAGTGCACCAGAGACTTATATGAATAAAATTTCTGCAAATGTACCCTCTGAGGGTATTATTGATTTGGATTATTCAGTTAAAAAAAATATTTCTAATCTTGCAGATTATAAGAATAAACAACCTAATGAACTTTCTGCATGTATTTTAGATCGACCAAGGCATAAAAAGATTATTGAAGAATTAAGGAATTTGAAGGTGAATTTAAAACTTATATCTGATGGAGATGTATCAGGAGCTTTATTAGTTTCTGATAAAAAATATAATATAGATATTTTTATGGGTATTGGTGGCGGACCCGAGGGTGTGCTTGCAGCTTCTGCTTTGGATGCTTTTGATTGTTTTTTTCAAGGTAGATTTATTTTTGATAATGAAAATGATGCAATAAGGGCAAAAAAAATGGGTATAGATGATTTAGATAAAAAGTATTTGTTAAATGAAATAATTACGGGTGACTCAATTTTTTGTGCAACCGGCATTACAAACGGGGACATTGTTTCTGGGATTAAAATAGAGGAAAATAATTATATATCAGAAACGCTCATTACGCATAAATCTACAAATTTGAAAAAAATAATAAAATCAAAAAATGAAATAGATGAATAAAGAAGATAATTCCTACAAAACTATAAGCGAAGTTGTTAAAATATTAAATTTAAAATCAAAAAAAGGGGACTCTTTACCCACTCATACTCTGCGTTTCTGGGAAAAAGAATTTAAACAAATTAAACCTAAAATACTTACTGGAAATAGAAGATATTATGACAAAAAAAACATTGAATTATTAAAAAAAATCCACTTTTTATTAAAAGATCAAGGAATGACCATCAAAGGTGTAAAAAAAATATTAAACAATAAAGAACCTTTAAAGCTTGACGAAATAGCAGATAATTCTATAAGAACTAATAATTTAAAAAAAAAGTTAAATAAGATTTCAAATATTATAAAAAGTTTAAAAAAATTTAAATAAGATGGCAAAAAAAACTCATATAAAAGTTCGTTTAGTCCCTGAGGAAAAACCTGATAGTCCCTTTTTTTACTATGTAAAAAAACCTGCCGGTGGAGAAAAAGCTAAAGTAAAATTAAAAGCTAGAAAATATAATCCTTCAACTAGAAAACATGAAATTTTTGTTGAAAAAAAATTACCACCACATAGTAAATAATCATTTTTTTTTAAAATTTCTTCTTTCGTAATCAATATAAGACCAGATCATATTTTTCCATATTCTATTAGTAATACGTGGATCAATTTTATTTTTTAAAGATTTTTTTCTTATATTACTTAGTATGGATTTAATTCTTTTTTGATCAACTATTTGATTTTTTCTATCTTTTAGTTCTAAAACTTTTTTTACGAGAAATGTTCTCTTTTTTATAATTTTTATAAGTGAATTATCTATTTTATCTAGTTCTGATCTAATTTTGCTTAGTTTTTTTCGTTTTTGCGGCGACATTTATATATTTGGATAATTAAAAAATTATTATATTTATGCGCATATGTACACAGCAAATCATAAGATTAATTATCAATTATCTCTCTGGTTAATTTCAATGTTTTGGATTGTGTCCATTATGATTGTTGTTGGTGGTTTAACAAGATTAACGGACTCGGGTCTTTCAATTACTAAATGGCAACTTTTCTCAGGATTTTTACCACCCTTAAATCAAGAAGACTGGATTTCATATTTTAATCTTTATAAGCAAATACCAGAATTCAAATTACAAAATTACAATATGAATATGCAAGAATTCAAAATTATTTTTTGGTGGGAATGGGCACATCGTTTTTTAGGAAGATTAATTGGTATCGGATTTTTAATACCATTAATTTATTTTTCTTTTAAAATTAGTATTTCAAAATTGTATAGTTTGTATTTAATTTTTTTTCTAATATGTTTTCAAGGCTTTATTGGTTGGTATATGGTCAGTAGTGGTCTTGTAGATAGAGTTGATGTAAGTCATTTTAGATTATCTATTCATTTATTGATTGCTTTTATTATTTTATCATTAATATTCTGGAACTATCTCAAGCTAAATTTGAGCTATAATACAACAAATAAAATAAATCCCTTAATACCACTTGTTTTTTTAACATTGGTTTTTACACAAATTGTTATTGGAGCTTTTGTATCTGGTATGGATGCTGGAAAAATTTATAATTCCTGGCCAAATATGGGTACAGCATATTTTCCTGACGACAATGAATTTGCTAATTTATTTAAACTATCTGCTTTTAGCGACCCATCTTTAGTTCAGTTTATTCATAGAAACTTAGCTTATATAATTGGATTTTATTATTTATTTATGTTTTACAAAATTTATAGGGACAAAATTTTCGATTTATACAAATCTATAAATGTATTGGGTTTCTTTATTTTATTACAAATTGTTTTAGGAATAATAACAATTTTATATGGTGCACAAATCTATATAGCCTCTATGCACCAAATAAGTTCAATTTTTTTGGTAAGTTCTTGTATCTATTTTTTATACCTTAATACAAGATTTAACTAACCGCCTTTAACTTACCTTTAGAAGATTTATTTAAAGCTTGGTTTAAATCCTCAATGATATCATCTACATGTTCAATACCAATGCATAGTCTTACATAGCTCTGTGTAACTCCAGATGCTGCAAGTTCTTTTTCATTTAATTGGCTATGAGTTGTGCTAGCAGGATGTATTGCTAAACTTCTTACATCACCAATATTTGCAACATGATAAAACATTTTTAAAGACTCAATGAATGTTTTTCCAGCTTCAATACCACCTTTTAATTCAATACCAACCATTGGTCCGTAACCTCCCTTTAGGTATTTTTTTGCTCTATCAGCAATTGGCTTATCATGTTCAGTAGAATAGATTACTTTTGTAACCTCTTTGTGTTTTTTTAAAAAATTAACAACTTTCTCAGCATTCTCACAATGTTGTTTCATACGTAAAGCTACAGTCTCTAAACCCTGAATTATTGCAAATGCATTATCAGGTGCTAATGCGGAACCAAGATCTCTTAGTAAACATACTCTAGCTCTCACTGCAAAAGGAACATTTGCTCCAGTAAGCTCAGGCACTGCTTTACCCCATATTACACCACCATAACTAGCATCAGGTTCATTAAATAAAGGTTGTCTTTTTGGATCAGCAGTCCAATCAAAATTACCACTATCAACAATGCTCCCTGCTACTGCAGTTCCATGTCCACCAATATATTTAGTAAGTGAATGAATTACTATGGCTGCACCATGTTCGATAGGTTTACAAATAACTGGTGATGCAGTGTTGTCCATGATTAATGGAATATTATATTTTCTGCCAATATCAGAAACTTCTTTAATAGGAAAAACTCTAAGATAAGGATTTGGTAGAGTTTCTCCGTAAAAAGCTCTTGTTTTATCATCTACCATTTTTTCAAAATTTTTTGGATCACTTGGGTCCGCATATCTAATTTCAATTCCCAATTTGCTCAATGTGTGAGTAAATAAAGATACAGTTCCACCATATAGATCTGTTGAACTTACAATGTTGTCACCCGCTTGAGCCACATTTAATATTGCAAAAGATGATGCTGTTTGACCCGAAGATACTGTTACACAAGATAATCCTCCCTCTAAAGCTGCAACTCTTTTTTCTAAAACATCATTAGTCGGATTCATAATTCTCGTGTAGATGTTTCCAAATTCTTTTAATGCAAAAAGATTAGCAGCATGTTCAGTATTATTAAATTGATACGATGTCGTTCTATAGATAGGTACAGCTACAGCATTTGTGGCTGGATCACTTTTATAGTCACCACCATGAATGGCTATAGTTTCTGGATTATTTCTTTTTGTACTCATTTTTACTCCTTTTTTAGTGCTTCTACTTTATGCAAGGCGCACAATATAGTTCAAATGCCTACCGATTTTATGAGAATTTCCTTTTTAGCAGTTTATGCCCGCAATAGGATCAAATCGGCAATGTCTTTTTAACAGAATAGAGTTATTTTACAAGGTAAATATAAAATTGACTTTAAACTTAATAATAGTATTAATCCTCGCGTAATGACAAAATTTGTTAAAAAAAGCGAGCTTAATTCATCTTGGTTTGAAATTGATGCAAAAAATGCTGTTGTAGGAAGACTTGCAACAATTGTATCTAAGATCATTAGAGGAAAAAATAAAACAACATACACTCCTCATATGGATACAGGAGATTTTGTAGTAGTCAAAAATATAGAGCATGCAAAATTTACAGGAAAAAAATTTCAAAATAAGAAATATTACAGGCACACTGGCCATCCTGGAGGTATTAAAGAAACAACTCCAGAAAAATTACATGAAAAAAAACCAGGCGAGGCATTAAAATTAGCGGTTAAAAGAATGTTGCCAGGTGGTGTTTTAGGAAGAAAACAACTTACAAAACTTAAAATATATGCAGGTGACAATCATCCTCACTCAGCTCAAAATCCTAAAGTAATTGAATTAGATAAGTTGAATAGCAAGAATATAGCAAGAAATTAATATGGAAAACGCTCAGACTTCATCAAAAACAACAAAATTAAAACTTGATTTTAAGGATAGCAAATATGCAACTGGAAGAAGGAAAACATCTATTGCAAGAGTTTGGCTTAAAAAGGGTTCAGGAAAAATTTATGTTAATGGCAAATTATACAATGAGTATTTTGCTAGCGAGAATCACAAAATGCAAATTACAAGACCTTTTGAATTAATTAATCAAGCTACAGATTATGATGTGAGATGTAATGTAAAAGGTGGCGGTCCGACAGGACAAGCGGGGGCTATGGTACATGGAATTTCAAAAGCTTTAGTATTATTTGATGAAAGCTTTAAATCTACTCTTAGAACTGAGAAATTAACCACGAGAGACTCCAGGGCGGTTGAAAGAAAAAAACCTGGAAGAAGAAAAGCTAGAAGAAGCTTTCAGTTTTCTAAAAGATAATTTTTTTTTAATTTTTAACTGTTATAATAAGAAATGCCTAAGATTAATGTATTAGTCGCTGGATCAACTGGTTATATTGGTATCCAATTGATAAAATTGTTAAACAAACATAAATATGTAAAAATAAAATATTTATGTGGAAATACATCAGTAGGAAAAAAGATTTCTTATTACGATAGTACCATCAAATTAAAAAAATTGCCCAAAATTGTAAAATTCAATAAAAAATTTTTGAATGAAATTGATGTTGTATTCACAGCACTTCCCAACGGAGAAGCACAAGTAATTTCAAAATATTTGAATAAACAGAACGTTTTAATTGATCTTGCCGCAGATTTTAGGCTTCAAAAAGCTTTAGATTACAAAAAATGGTATAAAAAAGATCATAAAGCAAAATATAATATTAAGAATAGTATTTATTCTTTACCTGAAATTACAGGTAAAAAAGTTCAAGATTATAAAATTATTTCTTGTCCTGGATGTTATCCGACTTCTATTCTATTACCTTTAATACCTTTATTAAAAAATAGATTAATAAAAAATCATAATATTATAATTGATTCAAAATCAGGATATTCTGGTGCTGGAAGAGGTGTACACAAAAAATATAAAGATAAAAATTTGTATGAATCTTTAAGTGCTTATGGTGTAGCATCACACAGACATAATTCTGAAATTGAAGAAATGATAAAAAGATGTGTTAAAAGAAATGTTCAATTTGATTTTACTCCTCATTTATCACCTATGTTTAGAGGCATTTTAAGCACAATTTATGTTGAGCTTAATAAGACTTCTTCAGTATCAAAAATATTAAACACATTGAAAAAATATTATAAAAAAGCAAATTTTATAAAAATATTAAATAAAGACAAATTAATAAGTACAAATGATGTAATTAATACGAATAATTGCAATATATCTGTTTTTAAATCAAAAAATAAGAATAAGATAATTATACTTTCTGCTATCGATAATCTTATTAAAGGGGGAGCAGGTCAGGCAATACAAAATATGAATATGAAATTTAATTTTCCAAAAGATGCTGGTTTTAAATGAATAAATTATTACTTATAGCTCTCTTCATATTTTTAAACGCATGTTCATTTAATATTGACTCTAAATATTGGAATGAGAAAAGCGATAAAAAAAAAGATAATAAAAAATTGACCGAAATAATGAAAAAATCAAATGATATTAGATTAATGACAATTGAAGAGTACGAAATTTATATTAATAATTATATCAAAAAAAGTAAATTTCCAGATATTAACTAATGAATAAAAAGATAAATATTGCACTAATTGGATTGGGTCAGGTTGGAATATTTTTGTATAATGAATTAAATTCAAAAAAGAAAGAAATCGAGATAAAAACCGGAAAAAAAATAAATATTGTAGCTATATCTGCTAAAAATAAAAATAAAAAAAGACGTTTTAACATAGATAAAAAAATTTTTTATTCAAATCCTTTAAAAATTTTTAAAGAAAAAAAAATAGATATTTTATTTGAATGTATTGGTTTATCTGATGGTATTTCCAAAAAGATAGTAGAATATGCTTTGAAAAAAAAAGTAAATGTAATAACGCCAAATAAAGCATTAATTGCTAAACATGGGGATCATTTAGCAAAACTAGCTGAAATGAATAAAGTAAATCTAGAGTTCGAGGCTTCTGTTGCTGGAGGAATTCCAATTCTTCGAACTATTAAAGAAGGATTAGCAACTAATAAGATTAAAAAAGTTTATGGAATCCTAAATGGGACTACTAATTATATCTTGTCAGAGATGGAAAATAGTAACGAAAGTTTTGAAAAAGTTTTAAAGAAAGCCCAGGTACTTGGTTATGCTGAACCAGGTAATCCTAAATTAGATCTAAATGGTTTTGATGCTTTTGCTAAAATTAGAATTTTATCAGCACTTTCATTTAATATCAAAATATCAAGAAGTAAGTGTATAATGGAAGGAATTGAAAACATTAAACTAGAAGATATTAAAATAGCAAATCAATTAGGTTTGAGGATAAAATTACTTGGGATTTCTGAAATTATTAATAATCAATTATTCGAAACAGTACATCCATGTTTAGTGAGTAAAAACTCATATATCGGAAATGTGAATGGTGTAATGAATGCGGTTATTACAGAGGGCAGGCCAGTAGGTCAAAGTATTTTACAAGGAGAGGGGGCAGGTCCTGGACCAACCTCATCATCTTTATTATCAGATTTACTATCAATTTTGAGAGGAAATATAAAACCTCCTTTTGGAATTTCTTATGATAAAAGAAGATCTATAAAACCCTTTAACAATCAAAATTATTCTAATTCATTATATCTTAGATTTGAGGTTAAGGATAAACAGGGCGTTTTATCTTTAATAACAAATCGATTATCTAAATTTAAGATCTCTGTAAAAAGAATTATTCAAACTCCTGATAAGAAAAATAAGAAGGCTACAATTGTTATTATAAGCCATAAAACTACTGAAAAAAATATAAAAGATTGTCTATCAATTTTTAAAAAAAATAAAAATATTCTCAAATTTCCAACTTTAATTAGACTTTATAATTAATGGATATTTATATAAAACTTTTTGAAGTTTTGTTTCCAGTATTCTTTGTTGTGGGTATTGGATATTATCTTGGTAAAAAAAATCCTAAAATTGACACTACATTTATTACTAATTTTGCCGCAAATGTTGGTACACCAGCAATGATTATTTATGCATTAAATCCAGTAAATATATCGTTTACTATTTTCATTAACTATTTTTGGTACTATGCAATCGCAATTGTTGGGTTCATTATTGTTGGAATAATCATATTATCTCTTTTAAATACTAAAGATATAATAAGAGAACTTCCGCCTTTAACAATGCCTAATACTGGTAATATGGGTCTACCAATATGTTTATTCGCGTATGGTTCTCAAGGTCTTGGTGTTTCGGCCGCTATTTCTGCATTAATCATTTTGTGTCACTTTACATTAGGTGTTTTTTTAGCAGATAGAAAATTTAGTTTACAAGTCATAATAAAAAGCCCACCTTTTTATGCGATCATTATTGCGGTTTTTTTACTTTATTATGATTATGAACTTCCAGGATTTATAGAAAATACTACTTTTTTATTAATGTATGCCACAATATTTTTAATTTTGATGTCATTAGGAATAGCACTAACAAGACTTAAGGTTTTTTCACTTAACAAGGCAATATTTTCTTCTTTAGGCCGAGTGATTGTTGGACCTATTATCGGTTATTTATTAATTTTATATTTCGGTCTAGATGGGTTCGCAGCTGGTGTATTACTGATTCAATGTTCAATGCCTAGCGCAGTTCTTAATTACCTTGTTGCATCAATTTATTCACCTAAAAAAATTGTTGATAGTGTTGCTAGTACTATTGTTGTGTCAACACTCATGTCTTTTGTAACAATTCCAATTGTTGTATTCTTTGCTTTAAAATACTTTAATTAATCTATATCCTTCTTATATGAAGGCTATTACATTTAATCTTTTAGCGTGGGTAATGCTTCCAATTATGGATGGTTTTGCTAAATATTTAAGTGCAGAATTACCTGTATTACAAATCACTTGGGCAAGATATTTTTTCACAGTGGCGTTCACTTTACCAATTATGTTTTTCTTTTTTCGAGAAAATCTTGTTTGGACAGACAAACCGAAGCTTCAATTTATAAGAGGCTTAATACTTTTAACAGCAAATATTTGTTTCTTTTATGCCATTTCAGTAATCTCTTTAGCAAAAGCATTAACTTTGGCATTTGTTGCACCTTTGATTGTTACAGCTTTTTCTCCAATTTTTTTAGGTGAGAAGGTTGGTTTTAGAAGATGGTCAGCTGTAATTATAGGATTTATAGGATCCTTGGTTGTTATAAGACCTGGGTTTGTTGAAATTAATTTAGCAAGTATTGCTGCGCTTGGAACAGGAATAATGTATGGATTTTATTTAATTATTACTCGTAAGTTAAGTACTTCAGACAACCCTTTGTTAACTTTATTGTTAACTGGTGTAGTAGGGGCTGTTATTATTTCATGTGTAATGCCTTTTGTTTGGATCAAGCCAACAATTAATCAGTGGTCAATGATGGCTGCTATTGGTGTATTTGCCTGCGTAGGTCATTTATTTCTAATATTATCTCTAAAATACGCTGATGCTTCAAAATTAGCTCCATTTAGTTACTTTGAGATCATTACAAACATAATTATAGGTTATTATTTCTTTAGTGATTTCCCTGATAATTGGACTTTCTTAGGTTTGTTTATTATTGTATTAAGTGGTATCTACATCTCAAGAAGAGAGAACTTGGTTAAAAAAGTAAAATAATAGGTAATATTTATTTACTATTTTCTAATGTATTACATTAAGTATTAATTATAAAATATTGTATTTATTGTATTTTATTAAAAATTATTACAATATTAATTTTTAAATATTTTAGATTATTTAATGTTTAAATCACCCTAATATTCTCTGCAAAAGTGTAGATTTATAGTAAATTATGAAAAACATTAAATAACCTTTTAAAATAGGGATTTTTTCCGATTGTGGTTATGAAAATTCCAAAAAAATAGGGCAGTCCAAAAGCATTGATATGGTTGAATAGTAGAGCGATGCATTAATTGAATATAGCATTTAAACGCCCATAGAGGGGCCTATTTTTGGTATGGGCTAGTATATGGTACAACCGAAGGGTGAATTATGTTATTTAGAAAGTAATCCTTCAAAAAGGTAAAAAAGCGTTCATTTTACTCACCTTTTTCACTTAAAAAATGTTTAATATAGACCTAAATAACTACCTTTTCGGATCTTAGTAATTTGAGCTTTTGCTTGATTCCACCTCTACCAGAGTAACCTCCAAGAGCTCCATCAGATCTAATCACTCTATGACAGGGTATTTTTGGGGCATATGGGTTTTTAGCACAAGCATTGGCTACAGCTCTGGCTGATTTAGGGCTGTTTATTGCAGCAGCAACTTGTTTATATGTTCTTATTTTACCTTTTGGTATAGTTTTGAGGTATTTCCAGACTTTTAATTGAAATTTAGTGCCTTTAAGATGCATTTTTTTGTGAAACCCCTGTTTCCTTGCACTTTTAAGGGTGCAAAGAACAGTTGTTTTGGCACGTCGTTGATGCGCTACCGCCATGCCTCCCGTTCTGCATGTTCAGCGATGCTTTGCAGAACTTTCTGCCCCTTGGATTTGTACCTCTCGGCTTTTGCCCAATTGGCCAGTTAAGGGTTGCCCCTTAATTCACTTATACTTTAACAGATATGATTTTAAAGCTGTATCACCTTTTAATTGATTCTTAAAATTTACAGAAATTCCTGTGAATATTGGGGATAAATTAAGCTTTGAAAACTAAGATAAAATAGCTGATTAAAAATAAGATTGCTAAGATAGATAAAAAAATAGTTTCAATGCTTTTGCCATGATTTTTATACTGAATTGAACTTAAAATAATAAATCCTACAGAGGTAATTAAAAACCATACAGCAGGAATTTCTCCATCAATTGAACCCATAATTTTTATATTTAAACTATTGACATTAAAAATCACTTGATATATTACTAGTGATAATTAATTGTTATCAATAGTAATTATATGAGTGAACTTACTACAGACCTTAAATCTCTTCACGAGGCAACATTGAATAACCTTAGAAGCTCTAAAGCAAAAAATACTTTAAGAGCTTACAAATCTGACTTTAAAGACTTTGGAGCTTTTTGTTCAAAACATGGTCTAAATTCATTGCCAACAGAACCTAAAATAGTTTCCTTATACCTTACCCATCTCTCTAAAAAATCAAAAATTAGCACTTTAAGACGAAGATTAGTATCAATAAGTATGGTTCATAAGCTAAAAGGGCATTATTTAGACACTAAACATCCAATTATAGTCGAAAATTTAATGGGAATAAGAAGGGTCAAAGGAAGTATTCAAAAAGGAAAAAAACCATTATTAATCAATCATTTAAAATTAATTATTAAAGCTATTAATGAAGAAAAAACTGAGCAAATTAAAAAACTGAGAGATAAATCAATTATATTAACTGGTTTTGGGGGTGGCTTTAGAAGATCGGAGCTTATTTCAATTGATTATGAAGATTTAGAATTTGTTCCAGAGGGTCTCAAAATAACTATTAAAAGATCAAAAACAGACCAATTTGGTGAGGGAATGATTAAAGGACTACCCTACTTCAATAATGAAATATATTGTCCGGTTTCAAATCTAAAAAAATGGTTAGAAATTTCTAAAATTAAGTCTGGACCTATTTTTAGAAGATTTTCCAAAGGTTTATCATTAACAGATAAAAGGTTAACTGATCAATCTGTAGTTATATTAATGAAAGAGTATTTAAACTTAGCAGGTTTAGAAAATAAAAATTTTGCAGGTCATAGTTTAAGGTCAGGCTTTGCAACAGTAGCCGCTGAGTCTGGAGCGGATGAAAGAAGTATTATGGAAATGACAGGGCATAAAACAACACAAATGGTTAGAAGATACATAAGAGAAGCAAATATCTTTAAAAATAATGCTTTAAACAAGATTAAAATTTAAATTCTTCAAAATAAAGAAACTTTTTTTCCTAAAGATTTATCAATTATATATTTTGAAATTTTTGACTCATTAAAAAGTTTAAAGTATTTTTTTTTTCCATTTTTAGCTATTTTTGTTCTTAATTTATTATTTTTCTTATAAAATTTAATTTTTTCAGCAAGATCATTAATGCTACTATAAGTAATAATTTCACCTGAATTAAAAAAATTATTCATTTTAACTTTTTTATCAATGAAAACCATTAGGCCATTTCCCATAAGAGAGGCTATTCTATTACTTGAATAATGTTTTGTGGGATTTCCTCTACTAAGATTTAATGCCATTTTAGAATTCAATAAAGATCTATAAAATTCATTACCCCAAACGGGTTCTTGTTTACCAAAACCATAAAAATCATATTTAATTCCATTAATTTTTTTAATTAGTTTATTTAGGAATTTAACCCTATCGTCTGTTTTTCCCTCTTTTAAAGTCGCTCGATTAACTCCGTGACTCATTGCGTAAAATACATCATTTTGAGGATTTAATTTAAAAACATCAAAACACTCAATGTTTTTATCTACTGGGGTCATAAAAAAATGGATATTTTGGCTATCTTTTTTTGAAAAATTTAATACAGAGGGATTAGTTGTAATAAATGAATGATCAACAATAGGAATAAATTTTTTTAATTTTTCCATATTACCATAGGTATCAGGTAAATTAGTCATGAAAGGATCTTCATTCCATTGTGAAATAATAACATTTTTATTTATTAACTTAAAATCGTTTAATATATTTGGTGTAATATTGTCTGAGTGTCCAAAGATAATAAGGTCTGGATTATAATTTTTAAAAGTTTCAACTAAATAATGATGGAATTTATCTTTTATATTCAAAAAATTTAGACCTTTATTTTGTCTTACATAATCTCTATCGCTAATTTCAATTACATCATGACCATTTCGAATAAAACCATTGGTAAATTTTTTACCTAACGATAGATTGTAAATTCTATGATTTAGTTTTTGAGCTAAATTGTAAATATTTAAAATCCTCAATTTTCCATGATTAATATTTATTTTGGTAAACGGAAATAATGAAGTTCTCATTAAGTCGATTACTTTTGAATTCATTTTTAATTTATGTTTGACAAATTTCTTACTATTTTTCTGAATTTTTTTTCTAAGTTTACTATTTTTGATTAATTTAATAGTTTCTAACTCAATATTTTTTACATCTAATTTTTTGAGTTTAACTGCATAATCTGTGGTTTCTGCTAGTCCACCAGTATTTGATATAATGGTTGCACATCCTCTTGAGGAGGCCTCCAAAGACGTCCTGCCAAAGGGTTCTTCCCATCTAGATGGTATTATTGCTATTTCTGATTTACTCAAAAATTCTAAAACCTTACTATGAGAAATTTGGCCTAAATTAAAATGTCTTTTATGTGTGGGGTAATCTTGAAATCTTTTTTCTTCACCTGCTGAATAAGCTTTCCAATCTTTGTATAAATCTAAAACTTTAAACATAGATTTACAATAAAGATCATAACCTTTTGACTCATTTAATTTACCAACAAAAATTATTTGTTTATTTTTTTTTACATTTTTTTTTATAGGATCAATGCTATGGTAAATAATTTGAGTTTTATTATCAGATAAAATTGGCAGGTCTTTAAAAAATCTTTTTTTAACCCATTTTGAAATAAATATTATTTTGTCAACATTCTCTAATAAATAAATACGCTCATCGACTGACTTTGCGCCTTTCATTGTAGTTGGATCATTATGAAAATATAAAATTATCTTAGCATTGATCTGTTTAAAAAATTCTTTAACCATTACAGGTCTATTATGTAATTCTATAATATCAAAATTAAGTTTTTTAATTCTTTTGATAATATTTTTTGAATATTCTTTAGTAGTACTATTCAATTTAGAATTTATGTTGTTAATATTTATGTTTATGTAGTTTTTAGTGAGATATTTTTTATTTAAAGTACTTCCAATAACATATGTTTTATTTTTGTAAATTGAGTCTCTCATAAATTCGCTTATCCATAAAGCAACAGCTCCTGCTCCTTGCTTTGAATAATTTTCTTTATAAGGAAGTATTGATGCTATTTTCATCTTAAAATTTACTAATTAGATATTTTCTTTTTTTTTTATCATTTTTTAATCTATATTCATAAGACATAGCTGAGCTTTTATCATAAAATTTTTTTTTATAGATAATTCTCCATTTATATCCTCTAGTTGATTTTGCACCAGTCCCAGCATTATGTTTTTTAATTCTCGATAAAAGATTATTAGTATAGCCCACATATGTTTTCGGTATTTTGCTGTTTATGCTTTTTAGCATATAGACATAAAATATCATAAATATGGCGGTCCCTAGGGGAATCGAACCCCTCTTTCGAGGATGAAAACCACGTGTCCTAACCGATAGACGAAGGGACCAAATCTCAGTTTTCTATTGCAAAATAACCTTTTTATCAAGTGTTATTAGGTTGCACTATTTCCAGTTTTATTTAGCAAATCTCTAAATTCTTTTGATGGTTTAAATAAAACAACATCTCTCTTAGATATTTTTTTTTCTTCTTTCGTTTTTGGATTTCTACCAATTCTTGAGTTTTTTGTTTTGACTAAAAAAGTTCCAAATTTTGAAATTTTTATACTTTTATTTGTTATTAAATTTGAAATCATTATAGAAAAAAATTCTTCAATAAGGTTTTCTGCAATTTTTTTTGAAAATCCAACTTGCATATAAACTGAATTAATTAAGTCTTTTTTGGTTAAATTAATTCTCATTTATCAGATATTTTCTCTAATCTTGTTTATTAAATCACCTCTAACTATTTTACTACAAACATTCAAAGAATTTGAAAATCCAATAAAATCTGTTCCCCCATGACTTTTTACAACCGGAGAGTCTAAGCCAATAAAAATAGCACCATTATACAATCTAGGATCTAATCTTTTTTTAAATTTATTTAAATTTGAGTAATTTAATATCGCTGAAATTTTACCTATCACTGATCTTTTAAAAACTTTTTTCAATTCATTTGTTATAAAATTAGCAGTTCCTTCTGCTGTTTTTAATGCAACATTACCTGTAAATCCATCTGAAACAATTACATTAACGTTCCCATCCATAATCTCATTTCCTTCTATATAACCTGAAAAATTAAAATTATCAGACTTTTTATCATTAAGTATTTGAAAAGTTTCTTTTATAATCTCATTTCCTTTTAATTCTTCTGATCCTATATTTAACAAAGCTGTGTTAGGCGTTTCATTTGGATAAAGAGATTTATAAAGTGAAGCACCCATAATTGAGAAATCAACTAAATTTTTCGAACTACATTCTATATTTGCCCCCAAATCTAAAACAACACTCATCCCTTTTTTATTTGGCCAAAGAGCAGAAAGTGCTGGTTTATCTATATTTTCAATCATCTTAAGATTTAATTTAGCTATGACAAGTAATGCGCCTGTATTTCCAGCAGATATTACAATATCTGTCTCTTTTTTTTTTACACTTTCAATTGCAAGCCACATGCTTGTGTCTTTTCCTCTTTTAGCAGCTTCAAGAGGGCTGTCCGTGCTTTTTACAATATTATTAGTATGTATTATTTCATAAAAATTTTTATCAAGCTTATCTTTAATTAGATGCTCTATTTCAATTTTACTTCCAAAAATCTTAAAAAAATTTTTTTTATCTGATTTATGACTATGAATGATACCATCAATAATCTTCTTTGGTGATCCATCACCGCCCATTGCATCTACTGCAATTTTAGTAAAATCTGACATTAAAAAATAATTATTCTTCTGGATCTAAAACTTGACGACCTTTATACATTCCAGTTTTTAAATCTAAATGATGAGATAATCTATATTCACCAGATTTTTTGTCCTCAACAACATTTTTTGATGAGAATTTCATATTTTGGGATCTTCTCATACCAGTTCTTGATGGAGTTTGTTTTCGTTTAGGTACTGCCATAATCAGGAATTAATTACACTTTTTAAAAAGAAATTCAAAGTTTTTTTCTCTAAATTTTTAGCAAAATCATCAAAATAATCGACCAAAACATCAATTTCTTTAAAATCTTCTAAAAAAGATGAGAGTTTTTTTAATTTTTCACTTCTATTTAATTGGTGCCAAAAATGTATGTCCGAAACAATAGCGTGAAACAAATTTAAGTAAACTTTCATTTTTTTATTTATTGATTGATCTCCATAACCTATTTCACGAATGCTTAATTCCAATTGTCTAAAGTTAAAATCATAAATTTCCTGTAAAATATCCTTATTTTCCTTACTTTTATAGTTTTTTAAAAAGAATGCAAAATGGATAAGAAAGAATGTTAAACGATCAGAAAAGTTATCTTTTCGGTTTAAAGATTTGTATAAATCTTTATTTCTAGAGTAATTGATTAAACTGTTATAAACATTTATATAATTTTCAGCCATGATAAAAATATTATATATATTTTTTTTTGCATTAGTAGTAACAAATTGTTCATTTAAAGAAGTTGTAAAACATCATGGAGTTCCATTTCTTGAAAAAAAACAAAAGAAATTAGTAATTAATAAATCTACAAGCAATGATGTAAGAAAAATTTTGGGAACACCTTCATCAAGAAGTAAATTTGACAACGATGTTTGGATATATATTGAAAGAAAACAAACTCAATCGAAATTAAGAAATCTTGGAAAGATGAAAATTTTTAAAAATGATGTATTGGTTATTGAAATAGATAATTATGGCGTTCTTAAAAAAAAAGAATTTTTTAATATGAAAGATATGAATAAAATAAAAGTGGTCGAGGAGACAACAGAGGCGTCTTTTGCAAGAAATTCGTTCATATATGATTTTATGTCTAGTATGAGACAAAAAATTAATGACCCTCTTGGAGTAAGGGCGAAAAAAAGAAAAGAAATTAACCAGCGATAACAGCCAATAAAAGCAAGGCAACAATGTTTGTAATTTTTATCATCGGGTTTACAGCTGGACCAGCGGTATCTTTGTAGGGATCCCCAACTGTATCACCAGTCACTGCAGCTTTATGAGCCTCTGATCCTTTACCACCATGATTTCCATCTTCAATATATTTTTTTGCATTATCCCAAGCACCACCACCTGCTGTCATTGAAACTGCAACAAATAGACCTGTAATAATAACACCTAATAACATTGCTCCAACAGATGCTAAGGCAGCAACCTGTCCACCAATAGCAAATATTATCAAATATAAAACAATGGGTGACAAGACAGGTAACAATGAAGGGATAATCATCTCTTTTATTGCCGCTACAGTTAGTAAATCAACTAATTTAGCATAATCAGGTTTTTGTTTTCTTTTCATTATACCTGGGTATTTTTTAAATTGTCTTCTTACTTCTATAACAACTGCGCCCCCTGCTCTACCAACAGCTTGCATACCCATAGATCCAAATAAATAAGGTAACATTCCACCAATTAACAAGCCAACAACAACATATGGATTTGATAAATCAAATGTTACAACTATTCCCTCTAATTTTGAGCCAACTTCCTTAGAAAAATGTTTTATATCTTCAGTATAGGCTGCAAAGAGAACTAGTGCACCTAATCCAGCAGAACCAATAGCGTATCCTTTTGTTACTGCTTTTGTAGTATTACCTACAGCATCTAATGCGTCAGTTGTTTTTCTAACATTATTTGGTAACTTCGACATTTCAGCTATACCACCAGCATTATCTGTAACAGGTCCATAAGCATCTAAAGCAACAACCATACCTGCTAATGCCAACATAGTTGTTACTGCAATTGCTATACCATACAAACCAGCGATATGGTTAGTAAGCAAAATACCGGCAACAATGATTAAAGCTGGTATAGCTGTTGCCTCTAAAGAAATTGCTAAACCTTGAATTACGTTGGTTCCATGTCCAGTAGTAGAGGAACTTGCAACACTTTTTACAGGTCTATAATTAGTTCCTGTATAATATTCAGTCACCCAAATTAGTAATCCTGTAATAACTAATCCTATTATTCCACAATAATATAAACTCATTCCAGAAAATGATTTATTGTTTAAATCATAAGAATTTTCTAAACCTAAAACATAATCAGTGACTGGATATAAAATAACTAAAGAGGCTAAAGCTGATACAACAAATCCTTTATACAAAGCTCCCATTACATTTTTATTTCTACCAAGTTTAACAAAAAAAGTACCAATAATTGAAGTTAAAATACATGCTCCACCAATTGTTAGTGGATAAATCATCATCGATAAATCTCCTGGAAAAAATATTGAGGATAAAACCATTGTTGCAACAATAGTTACTGCATAAGTTTCAAATAAATCAGCAGCCATTCCAGCACAATCACCCACATTGTCACCAACGTTATCAGCAATTACAGCAGGATTTCTCGGATCATCTTCTGGTATACCAGCTTCTACTTTTCCAACTAAATCAGCTCCAACATCAGCACCCTTAGTGAAAATACCTCCACCAAGTCTTGCAAAAATAGAAATTAATGATGCACCAAAACCAAGAGCAACTAATGCATTTACAATTTCTCTCTCATCAACATTAAATTTTAATAATAAATAATAATAAACAGCAATTGATAATAAGGCTAACCCTGCAACTAACATTCCAGTTACAGCTCCAGATTTAAAAGCGACTGATAAACCATTAGCTAATCCTTTTCTAGACGCTTCAGCAGTCCTAACATTTGCTTGCACTGAAACTAACATTCCAACATATCCCGCTATACCTGATAAAGTTGCACCAATAAGATAACCTAAACCAACAAGCATATTAAAAGCGAAACTTACAATAACCAAAACAACAACACCAACAAAAGCAATTGTTTTATATTGTCTAGCTAGATAAGCTTTTGCACCGATTTGTATCGCTGATGCAATATCTTGCATCTTAGAATTTCCAGCACTTGAATTTAAAATATTTTTTCCAGTTAAATATCCATAAACTATAGATAATAATCCAGCACCAATTGTATATAAAAGAATAGTTTCGATGGTTGATGTCATATAAGCCTTAATTATGTTGTTGGTTGTTAGTTATTAAAAATCGGACAATACAAAAAAAGCTATAAAAGGCAATAAATAACTTTTAAAAATTATGAAAATAACCTTTATTTTTAATGGCAATTTTATTCCCTTTTTCATCAATAATTTGTGATTTTTGACCACCCGAAGAAATATTTCCAATTTTTGAAATCTTAATACCTAGAGATTTAAAGGTTCTTTTGATGATTCTAGACTTTTTTTTTGATGCAGTAAATAATATCTGATAATCGTCACCTTTAGTCACTAAGTTAATTTTTTTTAATTTTTTTAAATGTATTATTTTTTTTAGATTTTTAGAGATTGGAATATTCGAAATATTAACCTTATAAGATAATTTTTGTTTATTAATTAATTTATCCAAATCTGCAAAAAGACCATCAGAAATATCTATAGAGGTATTAGCAAAATTAAATAATTTTTTTGTTAAATTGATATGTAATTCTGGAAGATAATACTTCTTAATAAAATATTTATTGAGATCTTTTTTAAAAGAAAACTTTTTTTTTAATATTTCTAAGCCCATATAACTATCACCTAAGTTACCCGTTACATAGATGTCATCATTAAATTTTGCTTTATTTCTGAATATTATATTAGAGGAAAAACCAACAGAAATTATTGTAAAACTCAATTTGTTTGAAAAAACAGTATCTCCACCCGAAATATGAATCCCAAACTTTTTTTGTTCTTTCTTTAGTGATTGAGAAATCTTACTTAAATTCGATTTTGTATATGTTTTTTTATTTCCAGAGCCTGAAATAAAATAATATTTTGGTTTAACACCTTTACAAATCAAATCAGAAATAGAAGATCTTAGAATTTTTTTAATAACTAAATCAGGGTCTTTAAAATCAAAAAAATGTGATTTATCTATATAAGTATCTACAGAAACAACTAATTTCTTTGATTTATCGAAAAAAACATCATCATTTAAGTTAAGTGAATTTTTATTATTTAAAGAGAGTTTTGAAAAATATTTTTTGATTATCTCAAATTCATGCATTTGTTGATCTTAATTTTTTGGCAGCATTGTCCAATAATGCATTTAAATATTTTGTTTGAGAGTCATTTAAAAAGAGATTAGATGCATCAAGATATTCTTTAATGATTATCCTGATCGATACGTTGGGTTTATATAAGATTTCATATGTTGCAGATTTTAAGATAACTTGAAAAATTTTATCTAATTTAAATAAATTGAAATTATCACCTAAATTTTTATCTAATTCATCTACTATTATCTCGTTTCGTTCAATTGTGCCTAAAACTATATCTTTTATAAATTTTTTAAATCTATGTTTTGGGAAATCTATTTTGTCGTCGTTATTAAACAAAACACCATATAATTTTTGAATAATTATAACTCTAGGGTTGTTTTTTGGGCTATACTTTGTTTTCATTTTTGAGATAAAACTGAAACAACAGCTTTTGCTGCCTCAGCACCCTTTTTTTTTCTGGCCTTTGCTTGTTTCATATTTAAACAAGTTAGAATTCCATTTCCTATAGGTTTTTTTGAATAAATAGCTAAATCCATAATAGCATTAGTTGAGGATTGAGATATGAAATCAAAGTGTGGAGTTTGACCTTTAATAACACATCCAAGAGCGATGAAAGCGTCAAATTTTTTTAAATGTTTTGAGATGGTCACAGGTATCTCAAAAACGCCAGGAACTTCAATTATTTTTATATTAAAATTTCTTGGGAGATTTTTTTTTGCACTATTTAACAAACCCAAAGAAATATCTTTATAATAATCCGCTGTGACTATTAAAATTTTTTTCATCAAATCAATTCTTGTTTAGTTATTTTAATGTTATACCCCTCTAAACCAATAACTTTTTTTGGTGTTCTAGTAATTAATATCATCTTTTTGATTTTTAAATCTTTAATAATTTGAGCACCTATACCATAATTTCTGATAAGATTATCTTTACCTTTCTTTTTAATACTTTTATTTTTAAAACTTTTAAGCGTTTGAGTTACTGAATTTAAGTTAGAGTCTTTTATAAAGATTAGTACACAATTATTATATCTTTTAAAATAGTTCATTGTTTTATCAAATGAATTGGGAAGTTTCTGACTTATAAGATAGTTATAAACTACATTTGATGAAATAACCCTAACACGCGGTACGATTGATCTTTTTAAAGATCCTTTAATGAGAGCAAAGTGTTCTGATCCATCTAGAAGATTCTCATATATTTTGATCTTATATTTTTGATTTTTTACTTTGATATCCGAAGACTTTTTTAATTTTACTAATTTTTCTTTTTTTAATCGATAAGAAATTAAATCCTCAATTTTACCAATTTTAAGTTTATGTTTTTGTGCAAAATTTAAAAGTGCTTGACCCTTAGCCATTGTTCCATCTTCATTCATTATTTCACAAATGACCGCTGAATTATTCTTTTTAGCTAACTTTGAAATATCTACAGAAGCTTCTGTGTGACCAGCTCTTACAAGAACACCCCCATCCTTTGCAATGATTGGAAACACATGACCAGGGGATACTATATCTTTTTTACTCACATTTTTCTTAGAGGCTATTTTGATAGTTCTTGCTCTATCCTTTGCCGATATTCCAGTTGTGATACCTTTTTTGGCTTCTATTGAAATTGTAAACGCTGTCTGATTTCTTGATTGATTTACAGGTGACATTAAAGATAAATTTAATCTTTTAGCTTGAAGACTATCTAAGGCTAAACAAATAAGACCTCTTCCATATTTAGCCATAAAATTAATATTCTTTGCATTTGTATCCGAAGTTGACATAACTAAATCACCCTCATTTTCTCTTTTTTCATCATCAACTAAGATGTACATACCCCCTTTTCTTGCGACATTTATTATAGTTTCTATAGATGAATAATTATTTTTTTTCATAAAAATAGTTTCTAACGTATTTTGAAAGAATATCTATTTCTACGTTAACTAAATTACCTTTTTTGAGGGATGACAGATTTGTTAATTTATAAGTATGAGGAATTATCCAGATTTGAAAACCTCTTTTCGTCACTTTAGAAATTGTTAATGATATACCATTTATACTAATCGAAGCTTTTTCGATTATATTTTTTCTCTCTTTTTTATCAATTTCAAAATCAAATAGATAAGATTTATCAATATTTTTTACTGATAATATTTTCCCAACAGTATCAACATGTCCTTGGCAAATATGCCCTGAAATTTTTTGACCATATTTAAGAGGAAGTTCTAGATTAATTCTATCATTTATCTTTATGTATTTAAATTTCGATCTTTTTATAGTTTCATTTGATAAATAAAATTCCATAATTCTTTTTTTTATTGAAATGAGAGTAAGACAAACTCCATCACAGGCTACGGAAACACCTATATCTTTTAAACCTAATTTAAGATCAGATTTTACAAAAATATTAATTCCTTTTGGTCTTTTAATTATTTTTGTAATTAAACCTTTGTTGAAAATAATTCCATTAAACATTTTAATTTTTGTAAATAGTTAATTGATCACTAGCTAATTTTGAGTTTATCTTATGTTTATTATATTTGGTATTTAAAATGCTGAAAGAGGTAAAATTAACATGTTTTTTGTTTTTAGATAAATTTTTCGAACTTCTAAACATATAAAATTCATTAAATAATTTCTTTTGAAGGAAATTTTTTGTTAATATATCTCCACCTTCTACTAATAGATTTCTTATTTCCATTTTATATAGTTCTTTTAGAATTTTTTTTAGATCCAAATTTTTGTATTTATCTGTAGATCGCTTTATCAAAATAGCACCTCTTTTTTTTAAAAGCTTTATTTTTGATTTATCGTTAGAATTATGGAAAATTATAGTATTTTCATTTTTTATAGATTTAGCTATATAACTTCTTAAATTTATTTCTAAATTTCTGTCTAAAATAATTCTTTTTGGGGAGAATTGACTAAAACCCTCCAACCTACAATTTAGTTTTGGATTATCAATATTTAGTGTTTTGGCAGAAATCATTATACCATCACTTTTTAATCTTAAATAATGAGTTAATTTATCAGATATTTTATCAGTAATTCTCTTTGATATTTCGCTGTAAATAATCTTATTCTTTGATACTGCAATTTTTCCAATTACATATGGTAGGTTCTTTTTTCTATTAAAAAAATAAGATCTGTATAAATTTTCTGCATCTTTTCTTAAAAGTCCTTTTTCAACTCTTATGTTGTTTTGTTTTAATATTGAATAACTCTTGCCTTTTACTTTTAAATCAATGTCATCAATTGAATAATAAACTTCCCTGATTTTATTCTTTATTATATTATTAGTGCAGGGAGGAGTTTTTCCATAATGATTACATGGTTCTAAAGTAACATACATTTTTGAGTCTTTTAAATTTTCTGAAGAGTTCAAAATAGCGTTATGTTCAGCATGAGGCCTACCATTATAGCCTGTTTGTCCTATAGATATTATTCTATTATTCTTTACTATTACACATCCAACCGAAGGATTGTTTCCTGTTAAACCCCTTCGCGCATTAGCTAAGTTTAAAGCTAATTTCATGAAATTTTTATCTTGAGTTGAAAACTTATCTTTTTTTGTAGACATCTAGTTTGTCCACAAATTGTACAAAATCTTGTTCTTCTCTAAAATTTCTATAAACAGAAGCAAATCTAACATAGGCAACTGGATCAAGTTCTTTTAAACCCTCCATGACCATAGTTCCGATTGTATTACTTGCAATTTCATTCTGACCTAGTTCTTCTAAAGATCTTGTAATTCGACTGATAAATTTTTCGACAGTTTCTGTATCTAAAGGTCTCTTTTTTAATGCAATGTAAATTGACTTAGCTAATTTGTCTCGATCAAAAGAAGATTTTCTTCCATTTTTTTTTACAACCATTACCTCACGATGCTGAATTCTTTCAAATGTAGTAAATCTTGCACCACAACTACATAGTCTTCTTCTACGAATCGCAGTTCCATCTTCTGTAGGTCTGGAATCAACTACAGAAGTTTCCCCTTTTTTCTCACAAGGACAGATCATTTATTCAAATTTTTATAAATTGGAAAATTAGAACATAAACTTATAACTTCTTGTCTCACTTCATTTTCCACTTTACTATTATCCTCTGGATTTTCAGATAAACCTTTTATTACTTTAGTTATTAATTCACCTACTTTTTCAAATTCTTTTAAACCAAATCCTCTTGTTGTAGCAGCTTGTGAACCAAGTCTTATACCTGAAGTTATCATTGGTTTTTCTGTATCAAAAGGGATTCCATTTTTATTACAAGTAATATTGGCTCTACATAAACTCTCAGAGGCTATATTTCCTTTAACACCGAAAGGTCTCAGGTCAACTAACATTAAATGTGTATCAGTACCACCTGAGTAAATTTTAAATCCATTATTTTTTAAAGTCTCTGCTAACATTTTAGCGTTTGCTAAAACATTCTTTATGTAAGTTTGGAACTCTGGTTTTAATGCTTCAAAAAAACCTGCAGCTTTGGCAGCGATGATATGCATTAAAGGACCACCTTGATAACCAGGAAAAACAGCTGTATCAAATTTTTTTCCAAGATCTAAATCATTCGATAAAATAATTCCACCACGTGCACTTCTAAATACCTTGTGTGTTGTGGACGTTACGACATGTGCATAGTCACAAGGATTTGGATATCCTTTTCCAGCTACTAAACCGGAAAAATGAGCCATATCTACCATAAGATATGCACCAACTTTATCAGCAATTTCTCTAAATCTTTTAAAATCAATTACTCTTGAATACGCACTACCACCTGCAATAATCAATTTCGGTTTATGTTCTAAAGCAAGTTTTTCAACATTATCATAATCAATTAGTTCAGATTTTTTATCTACGTCATAACTTATCGCATTGAACCATTTACCTGACATTGAAATTTTTAATCCATGAGTTATGTGACCTCCTGAATTTAAACTCATACCCATAAAAGTATCATTTGGTTTCAACAAAGCTAGAAACACGGCACCATTTGCTTGAGCACCTGAATGAGGTTGAACATTTGCGTATTTACAATTGAAAAGTTTTTTTATTCTCTCAAGTGCTAGTTGTTCTGCTACATCTACATGTTCACAACCATTGTAATATCTTTTACCTGGATATCCTTCTGCATATTTATTTGTAAGAACTGATCCTTGAGCTTCTAATACAGCTTGTGAAACTATATTTTCAGAAGCTATTAACTCAATGTGATTTTGTTGTCTAATTAACTCATCATTTATTGCCTTAAATAAATCTGGATCAGATTTTGAAAGACTTTTTTCAAAAAAATCCTGGTAAGAAGAATTTATATATTTTGTTTCACTTGACATTTTTTCCTTATATTTTTTTTACTCTTTTTTTATGTCTACCACCCTCAAATTTAGTATTAATGAAAGCTTCAATACATTTAAAGGCAGTATTTTTTTTTGTCAATCTAGATCCTAATGTTATAATATTCGCGTTGTTATGCAATCTAGATAATTTTGTGTTTTTTATTGAATAACACATCGCAGCTCGAATTTTTTTGTGTTTATTTGCAGCCATTGACATTCCCATACCGGAACCACAAACTAAAATACCCATATTTTTTGAGTTAACACTGACCTTTTTACATAATTTATGAGCATAGTCAGGGTAATTTACTGAGACCTTTGAGTTATCAGTCCCAAGATCATGAAAATTGTATCTTTTTAGAAACTTTTTTTTAATTTGTTCTTTCAAGTTATATCCTGCGTGATCTGAAGAAATAAATATTTTTTTCAAATTAGTTAAATTTGTAATCTAAAACGCACGCCACTAAATGGATTCTATTTTCCTCTCCTCCATTGAATGCATTATGATATTTAGTATTATTAGTAATCCAAACAGATCCATCTGCAGGCATATGTTTCGCAACATTATCAATAACCATTATAGAGCCCGGGTTAGTAATTATTGGAATATGGAGTCTTGGTTCTGGATCTCTGTGCCAACTTAAAGTTGATCTTGGCTCCTTTAATAAAATTCTTACACGTCCTAATTTATACTTTGAGGAAAGGACATCAAACACTTCTTTGAAATAAGTATGTTTGTAATCTTCAATAAATTCAGAATAAGCAGACTCATCTATCATTTCATCTCTCATAGCTTCATTTCCAGAAGAGTCTGGTTTAGTCCAGAACACACCTCTTGCTTTATTACCTTTAATAGAGTCTGGATCACCCGGTATTTGCGTTAATGAAATTGCACCAAAATTTGAAACACCATCAACACCTGAAAAACCCTTGATGGTTAATAATTCTTTGTAAGCATTTTGAAGTTTGTTTACATCAAACTTAATATCTTGTTTTTGAAAATCGTTAAAATTTAAATTCATTTGTAATATATTGTCTCCTGATATTGTTTAATATCTTTTTTAAGATATATTTGTATATAACATTTGTCGCATATTTTAAATAGATTTAAACATGATTACAGGAAAATTTCCAGCATTGAGACTTAGACGCAATAGAAAAACAGATTGGTCAAGAAGGTTAATTGAAGAAAATAATCTTACACCTAATGATTTTATTTTACCCATTTTTCTAATTGATGGAAAAAATAAAAAACAATCTATTAAATCAATGCCCGGTGTTTACAGGTACACAATCGATAAATTAAATTATATAGTAGATAGAGCAATTAAAAAAGGCATACCTATGATTGCCTTGTTTCCATACACTGAAAAAAGAAAAAAAAACAACTTAGGTACTGAGGCTCTTAACGAAAATAATCTGGTTTGTAGGGCACTACAGATAATAAAGAATAAATATAAAAATGAGATTGGAATAATGTGTGATGTTGCATTAGATCCGTATACCTCACATGGTCATGATGGACTTTTACAAAACAAATATGTGTTAAATGATGAAACCATAAAAATTTTATTAGATCAATCTTTGTTGCAAGCACAAATGGGTTGTGATGTTTTAGCACCATCTGACATGATGGATGGTCGAATTGGTGAAATTAGAAAATATCTAGACAAACATAATTTTAAAATGACTCAAATACTTTCTTATGCTGTAAAATATGCGTCAAGTTTTTATGGCCCTTTTAGAGATGCAGTTGGTTCAAAAGACTTATTAAAAGGAAATAAAAAGAATTATCAAATGGATTATAGAAATAGTGATGAAGCCTTAAGAGAGGTTGCTTTAGATATTAAAGAAGGAGCTGATATGGTTATGGTTAAGCCTGGGCTACCATATCTTGATATTATTAAACAAGTTAAAGAAAACTTTAAGATTCCAGTTATGGCATATCAAGTATCAGGTGAATATTCTTTATTAGAACATGGAATTAAAAATGATTTAACTGATCGAAACATTATTTTAGAGAGTCTTATTTCTTTTAAAAGAGCTGGAGCAAATGCTATTGTTAGCTATTACGCTGATAGATTAGACCAAATTATTAAATAATTATTTTAAAGTATTAATAAATTGTAGTCTGCTGATTGGTTGGTTTAGGTTATTGGGCTTTAAAATTGACTTTTCAAGATAATCACTCAACAATTTAAGACCTGTTAGTAAAGATCCTAAATCTTCTGTTGAGTTATTTTTATCTATTAAAAAACTCGGTATAATTCTTTTTTTTGTTGATGACTTCGATATATATTGTTTTTGATCACCAATAATTTTTTCATTAACTAAATTCTCAAAATTTAAGTCGTAGCCTAGAGATTTAAATAATTCCAACTCCCAAAAGATATAATTTTTTATCCAGTCTTTAGAGTTCAATAAAACATAAAATTCTTCTAACAAAGAAAATATCTTTGCATTTTTTTGTGACTCAGCTGTAAGCAATTTAACCAAATTCATAGCTGAGGAAATACAAGTTAATTTTTGATGATTATCAAAATATAATGGAGATAAAGCTTCTTGAATCTCTACTTTAAAATAACCCATACTATTTTCATTTTTAGAATTATAATTTACATATAGTTTATTTCCTATTTGAAGATAGTTCTTAATTTTTTTTGAAGTTCCACCGAAAATAATGCCACTTACTTTACCGAAATTTTTAGTATAAATTTCGGATATTAATGAATTTTCATTATATCTATTTTTACTCAATAAAAATCCAATATCGTCCCAAATCATAAATTGCTCTGATTTTGTAAACATTTAATAGCAGCATTTTGTTCAGCATCTTTTTTCGAACTACCCTCTGCTAAAAAAAACTTAGTATCAACTAATTTTACACCAACCTTAAAAAGGGGTTTATGTCTCGGTCCAGTATTTGAAATAAGTTTATAAATAGGTAATTTTTTAAATCTTTTTAAAGAGAATTCTTGTAATTTTGTTTTTGCATCTATTTGAGTAATAACACTATCTTTAATATTTTCTGACCATAGTTCTAAAATAAATTTTTCTACAGAATTAAAACCTTTATCTAAATAGATAGATCCTATTAATGCTTCACAACAATCAGAAACAACCTTATCCTCTATTTTATTTTTCTTTTTCTTAATATCTAAAGTTAAAATATATTTATCAAGATTAATTTTTTTTGCAATTTGTAAACAAGTTTTCTTATTTACTAGGGATGCAAACTTTTTATCTAATATACCTTCTTTTTCATTTGGGTAAATTTCCAAAAGTTTTTTTGCAATTACTAATCCTAAGACACGATCTCCTAAAAATTCTAATTTTTCATTATTAATTTCTTTGTTATAGCTTTTATGAGTTAATGCTCTAACTAACAAATCTTTTTCTTTAAAATTGATCTTAATTTTTTTTTCTAAAGTTTGATAATTAATTTTCATTATTTGATCTTTTGAAAGAATCTATCAAATCTAATTGATTTGTTCCATTTCCAAAATGAAAAAATACTTCCAATAGATCTATCTGAAGAGAAGAAAATAAATTGAGCCTTTCCTACTAAATTATCTTTATGTACATATCCAACGCTTGATAAATATCTACTATCCTTAGAACAATCTCTATTATCTCCTAAGTAGAAGTAGTGATCCTTTGGAACTATAAATTTATCTGAATTTTTAAATGTATAATCTTTTAAGTAAACAGTTTTGTGTTTTTTTCCATTAGGTAAAATTTCCTCAAAAGTAAATACATCAATGGTTCTATTTCCACAGAATATTTTATCATTTTCTGAGATTCTGGATTTCAAAACTTCTGCATTATTTATATACAAATTTGAATTAATAAATTGTATTTGATCTCCGGGTAAACCAATTAATCTTTTTATATAATCAGTTCTATTATCTGCAGGAGTTTTGAATACAACAACATCTCCCCTTTTCGGCTCACTAAACATTAATCTTCCTGTAAAAATAGGTGGGCTAAACGGAAATGAATGTTTGCTATAACCATATGAATATTTAGTTACAAATAATCTGTCTCCAACTAACAGATTAGGCTCCATCGATGAAGATGGTATGTAAAATGGTTGAAGAAATATCGATCTAATAAAAATTGCAATAATTAATGCATAAAATAAGGTTTTTATGTTTTCTTTAAAGAAATTTTTATCTAACATTATCTTTTAACCAACATTGTAAATGCTATTGAATGATCTTTTTCATCAGATAGTGAAAGAAACAAGTCATATTTTTTAATTTTAAACTTTTTTTTTATAATTTTATCAATTTTTTTTGATTTATAGAAAAAAGGTTTTCCCATTTTATCATTTAAAATTTCAATATCTTTAAAACTCAAATTATCTCTTATGCCGGTGCCGAATGATTTTGATAAAGCTTCTTTGGCTGCAAATCTTTTTGCAAAAAAGTTTGTTCTATTAACTTTATTTTTAGAAAATTTAAGTTCATTTGGTCCAAAAATTCTTTTTATAAAGTTTTGGTTTTTAATTAAAGGAAGAATTCGTCTATTATTTACTACATCAACTCCAATTCCTAATATTTTCATTTCTGTTATTTAATAATTTTTTTAAACTTTTTTATTACTTTGGATAAACCAAAAAATACTGACTCACCGATTAAATAATGTCCTATATTAAATTCTTCTATTTCTTTAAATCTAGATAATAATTCAGTTGTTTTATAATCAAGTCCATGACCAGCATGAACTTCTAAACCAATTTTCTTTGCAATAATTGAGCATTTTTTTATTCTATTAAGCTCTTTAGAATAATTCTTCTTTAATTTTACTAATCTAGAAAGTCTACCCGTATGAATTTCAACACAATCAGATCCTAATTTATACGAGGTTTTAATATCATTAATTGATGGATTTATAAATAAACTAGTTCTAATTTTTTTTTTTTTAAATTTCAAAATTATATTTTTAATCTTATTTTTATTTTTATCTAAGTCTAAACCTCCCTCTGTGGTAACTTCTTTTCGATTTTCTGGCACTAAACAAATATAATTTGGTTTTATTTTTAATGCTTTACTTATCATTTTTGGGTTAGTTGAAATTTCCAAATTAACTAAAATCTTTTTTAAAGAACAAATTTTTTTTGCATCATTATCTTTTATATGTCTTCTATCTTCACGAAGATGAATTGTTATTGAGTCAGCACCTTCTTTCTTAACAAATTTAGCTGCAAATATCGGATCTGGATGTAATTCACCTCTAGCATTTCTCAGGGTTGCTATATGATCAATATTTACTCCAAGACGTCTCACTTCGTGTATCTACTTCCTGGTGTTGAAATTGGAATTAATTTCAACTCGTTTGGAATTTTATTCTTTTTATAAGTTGGAACAGAAATTTTGAGGTGTGAAACTATATTTTTTTTTATCTTTAAATTATTTTTTGATGATCTATCAATAATTGTTGCAAAACCCATTAGTTTTGCTTTTGCATTTTTAATCAATTTTACACATTCCATGCTTGATTTGCCTGTGGTTATAACATCTTCAATAATTAATACTTTTGATCCTTTTTTAATTTGAAAACCTCTTCTTAATTTAAACTTTCCTTTTACTCTTTCACAGAAAATAGTTTCTTTTTTAAGTAGTCTTCCAATTTCATAACCTATTATAATACCTCCCATTGCTGGTGATAAAATTAAGTCGAAGTTTTTAAATTTTTTCTTAATTTTTTCGGCTAAAGATTTACAAATTTTCTCTGCCTTATTCGGAAAACTTAATAGTTTTGCGCATTGAATATATTTTGAAGAGTGTAATCCAGAAGATAAAACAAAATGTCCCTCTAATAATGCATTAGTTTTTCTTAAAATATCTAAGGATTTTTTGTGTGAAAGCATTTCTTTTATCTTCGTGTCTAATTATCTTAAATTTTATACCTTTTTGTTTTAGCTCTGCAATAAAATTAGTGAAATTTTTTAAATCCCTTATGATTAATTGGAATTTAAAATTTATATAGTTAGGGTTTTTGCCTGCCATCACAAGGTTTGAAATATTTAGTTTATGCTCTCCGATTAACGAACTAACATTACCAAGCTGACCAGGTTTATCTGGTAAAGATATCCATAAAGTAGTATTGTACTTTTTTACTCTTTCCTCTTTTCTTTCTCCCTTTTCATGCCAATAACGTCTTATAGCTGCTCTTGCTTTTCCTGTTTTTGTTATTGGGATCCAATGCAATGATGGTGAATGATTTTTAGAGGTAATAATCTTAACTCGATCTCCATTTCTTAAAATAGTTTGGAGTTCACTTTTGTTACCATTAATTTCACAACCGATTGCAGTATCTCCTATTTTAGTATGTACGGCATATGCAAAATCAATTGGAGTAGCATCTTTTGGTAATTTAATAACCGATCCTTTTGGTGTAAAGCAAAATACATTTTCTTGGAACATTTGTAGTTTTGTATATTCATATGAATGTTCTGGATTTTCATTTTTTTCAATGATTTCTACTAAATCTTTTAACCAGTCATATTCTTTCCATGTTAAAGAATTAAATTTCTCAGAGGATTTATATTGCCAGTGTGAAGCAATACCCCTTTCAGCGAAATCATGCATTTCTGTTGTTCTAATTTGAATTTCTATAGGTTTTTTATTAGATCCAATAACTGCTGTATGAATTGATTTATAACCATTAATTTTAGGTGAAGAGATATAATCTTTAAATTTGCCAGGTATACAATTGTATTCTTTATGTATTATCCCTAAAGTTTTGTAACAATCATCAATATTTTTTAAAATTATTCTAAATCCAATAATATCAGTTATTTGTTCAAGAGAAACTCGTTTCTTTTGAACTTTTCTCCAAATTGAAAAAGGTGTTTTGCCTCTTCCATAAATTTTAGATTGTATATTATTGTCATTTAACAAAGTGTTTATTTCATTAGAAAGAGTTTCGAAAATATCTTTTTTGTCAGATTTGATTTCATCTAATCTATTTTGAATTAGTGTTCTTGCATCATTATTCAAAACCTCAAAAGATAAATCTTCTAGCTCATCACGAATTCTATGCATTCCCATTCTATCAGCTAATGGTGCATAAATTTCCATTGTCTCTTGTGCAATTCTTTTTCTTTTATCTTCTTTAGTGATAGCTTTTATCGTTCTCATATTATGTAAACGATCTGCAATTTTAACTAACAAAACTCTTATATCTTTTGAGGTTGCTAAAATAAGTTTTCTAAAGTTTTCTGCTTTTGAGTTTGTGGTTGCGGTGTTTTCAAAAACTGAAATTTTTGTAACACCATCAACTAAATCTGCAACCTCTTCACCAAATTCTCCTTTAATGGTCTCGTAAGTAGCGTAGGTATCTTCGATTGTATCATGTAATAAACCAGTAGTAATAGTAGCACTATCTAATTTGAGATCTGTTAGGATATTTGCTACTTCTATTGGATGTACTGAATATGGGTCACCTGAAGCTCTCTTTTGATTACTATGTGCTTTAACAGCAAAATCATAAGCTTTATTCAGTTTTTCAGGGTTTAAAAATTTGTTATAAATTTTTACTTTATTTATTAAATCTTCAGAATTAAGCATTCAAACACTATATCACTAAATCAAATTTGTTTAATAGACCTAATGTCTCTATTTTTTAATGATAATAATAGTTTTTTTATGGAATGTTTTGAAACTGGATGTTTCCAATTTTTATCTATCTCAAATAATGGAAAAAGGACGAAATTTCTTTTATGCATTCTTGAATGAGGTAGATTTAATTCACCTTTAATTTTTCTTCTATTAAAATCAATTATATCGATATCGCACTCTCTAGGAGCATTTCGAAGTCTTTTCTTTCGTCCCAGGCTTGTTTCAATAGTTTTACAAACACTTATTAATTCAATAGGTGATAATTTAGTTAGAACCTTAACTACAACATTGTAAAATTTAGGATTGTTATTATCAGGCCAAGACAAACTCTCATAATAGCTTGATGATTTTACTATCATAATATCATTAAGAATTAATTTTGATTTAGCTAATTCAATATTATTGATTTTATTTCCAAGATTAGAACCTATACCTAAATAGACAGGATTAACTTGATTTTCTAATATATCTTGCTCTATCACGATTCCAGTCTCTTTGTTTTTTTACTGCTCTTTTATCAAATTGTTTTTTACCCTTGGCTACAGCCAACTCTAATTTTGCTTTTCCTTTTTTAAAATACATTTTTGTAGGAACTATTGTGAGCCCATCTCTTTGCATTTTACCAATTAGTTTATTAATTTCTCTCTTATTTAATAATAATTTTCTTTCATTGGTTGGATTATGGTTTGAATAACTAGCTTGCTTATAAGATGCAATATGTGAATTTATCAAGACTATTTCACCTTTTTTTTCTATTGCGTAAGAATCTGCTATGTTAACTTTACCATTACGAATTGATTTTATTTCAGAACCTTTTAAGACAATACCTGCTTCAAACAAATCCTCAAAAAAATAATTGAAACTAGCTTTTTTATTAAGACAAATTATTTTTAAACCACTATTGGTTTTTTTTTTCATTAAACTAGTTTTGCAGAATGAAGTGCTTTTTTAACGATATCCTTAGTTTCAGCTGTCACTTTTACAAGAGGTAGTCTTACATTATCATCACAAAGATTTAATAATTTTGCTGCGTATTTTACTGGACTTGGATTACTTTCGACAAACATTGCATGATGAAGAGGTTGTAATATTTTATCAATTTTTTCAGCCTCTTTAATTTCATCGTTATTTTCAGATTTTGAAAATTTTTGAAAATCAGAACAAAGTTTTGGAGCAATATTTGCAGTAACACTTATAGCTCCCACTCCACCTCTTTTATTAAATTCTAAAGCATTATCGTCATTACCAGTTAATTGAATGAATTCATTTCCCATCTTTTTTAAAGTTTGTTCAACCCTATTTAGGTCTCCAGTTGCATCCTTAACACCAATAATATTTTTCAATTCAAATAATCTAGCCATAGTATCAACTGACATATCAATAACCGATCTCCCAGGAATATTATAAATTATTATAGGTATTCCACATTTATCATTTATTGCTTTATAATGTTGGTATAAGCCTTCTTGTGTTGGCTTGTTATAATAAGGTGTTACAATAAGAGCGCCTGTGGCTCCAATTTTTTCTGCATGAGTTGTAAGTGAAATAGCCTCCTCTGTAGAGTTCGATCCTGTACCTGCAAAAACTGGTAATTTTCCATTACTTTCTTTTACACATAACTCAATCACTCTTTCATGTTCATCATGACTTAAAGTTGGTGACTCACCAGTTGTTCCTGCTGGAACTAATCCATTTGTCCCATTTTGGATATGAAAATGAATTAAATTAATATATGTCTCATCATCAAGTTTATCATTTTTAAACGGGGTGACTAAAGCAACATTTGATCCTTTAAACATAAATACTTATAACATACATTGTAGATTCATATAGTAAAAGATTATGATTAAAAAAATCTTATTTTGGATAGTATTGATTAATTTATTCGGTCTACAAACTATAGCTCAATCTGACATAATCCCATTAAAAAAACCCATCCAATCTGATGAGCTAACACAAAAAAAATTATTAATAGATGTACTAAAACCCTTACCTAAACCAACGCAAAAAATAGTAACAAAAGATACAGAAAAAAAAATTGAATCTAAGCCAGAAAAGAAGATAAGTGGACTGATACTTCCCAAAAAAAAACCTTTAATTGCTGGAACAAAAAAAACAAAAGAAATAAAGATATCAAAATATTATCGTAAAAAAGATTTTGCATTAGCAAAAAAAGCAATTTCCGAAATGAAAAAAGGCAGTTGGACAGCTGCAATTAAAACTGCCAAAAGAGCTAAAGATAAATCTATATATGACTTTATTCAATGGAGGCATTTACTTACAAAGGGAAATCAAGCTTCTTATTATGATTATAAAACATTCATAGATTCAAATGAAGATTATCCTAGAATTGGAAGAATAAAATATTTAGCAGAGCATAAACTTTCTACAGAAAAAGTTAGTCCACAAAAAATTATAGAATGGTTTGGTCCTGCGGAACCTTTAAGTGGTTTTGGTAAAATGATATTGGGTGAAAGTTTTATTCTTAATGGTAATAAGGAAAAAGGAATAAGATTCATTAAAGAAGGCTGGATATCAGCTGAATTGTCTAAAACAGATTTAAGATTTTATCGTAAAAAATTTAAGAAATATCTTAATGCAGACGATTATATTAAACGAGCAGAATATCTTGCTTGGAATAATAAATACTGGGACTTAAAACGACTATTAAGATATTTACCTAAAGATTATGAACTATTATATACAGCGAGACAACTATTGATGAGTAAATCGTATGGTGTCGATAATGCTATTTCTAAAGTTCCATCTAATCTTAAAAATGATGCTGGTTTAAATTACGATAGATTAAAATGGAGAAGAAAAAGAGGAAGAGTTGATAGTTCTGTTGAAATTCTTCTTAATATAAAAAACACAAAAGATTACTTAGTTCGTCCGGATAAATGGTGGATAGAAAGAGAAATAATTTCCAGATCATTAATATATAAAAAAAAATATGAATTAGCTTATAAAATTGCCAGCAACCATGGAATGAATGATGGACCTGAATTTGCTGCTGCTGAGTGGATGAGTGGTTGGATTGCATTAAGTTTTCTAGATGATCCAGTATTAGCCAAAGAACATTTTGAAAATTTTTATAATAATGTTGGATACCCTATTAGTACAGCTAGAGGTGCATATTGGTTAGGTAAAACTTATAAAAAACTTGGTGATAAAGATCTATCTTATAAATGGTTTAAAGAAGCAACAAATTATTTGACCACTTATTACGGTCAATTGGCATTTATGGAAATTAGTCCAAATGAAAAATTTGAGCTTTCAAAAGACATGATTATTAAAAAAGAATATCGTGATTATTTTTTTAAAAAAGATTTAGTCAAATTGATATATTTACTTGATGAATTAGATGAAGATAAATATGCTAAACATATACTAAGACATTTGGCTAATGATGATGTTGCTAGTGGTAGTGAGGTTTTAGCAGCTGAACTTGCAACAAATATAGAACGATTTGATTTTGCTATTCAAATTTCTAAAATAGCATCCTATGAAAAAAGATTTCACAACAAATATAATTACCCAATCATAAGCACACCCAAATATATTAATGGAAGAAAAATTCCAGATAATGCTTTCATTCTTTCAATCATAAGACAAGAGAGTGAGTTTGATTTAAGTGCCAATAGTCATGCTGGTGCAAAAGGTTTAATGCAATTAATGCCTTACACTGCTAAACTAGTTGCTAAGCAGGCAAAACTTCCTTATTCAAAATCTAGGTTAACTACTGATGCAGAATATAATATTAACCTAGGGTCACATTATATAGCAGGATTAATTCTTGAATATGACGGTGCTTATCCATTTGCAGTGGCTGCTTACAATGCTGGACCAAAAAGAGTTCGATATTGGAAAAAAATAAACAAAAATCCTCAAAAAAATCAAATTGATTATATCGACTGGATTGAATTAATTAAATTTAAAGAAACTAGAAATTATGTCCAAAGAGTATTGGAAAACTACAATGTTTATAGATACGTGCTTGAACAGCAGCCAATCGCAATGAAAGATTTCTTTAAGAATAATCCCTTGTTTTAATAATGGCGGAAGAGGAGGGATTCGAACCCTCGGTACAAGTTTCCTCGCACGGTCATTTAGCAAACGACTGGTTTAAGCCTCTCACCCACTCTTCCAAGAAATTTGTCGCCTTTGATTGTATTGAATAATCAACATTAATAAAGTAATTATTCATTAATTATGAAAAATAAGTATTCAATATTTTCGCTTATTAAAAATGCTTTTTCTTATCATGAAAATTGGGAAAAAGCATGGAAAGACCCTGAGCCAAAAAAAGAATATGATGTGGTAATTATTGGTGGTGGTGGCCATGGTTTAGCAACAGCTTACTATCTCGCAAAAAAACATAATATGAAAAATATTGCTGTTGTTGAAAAAGGTTGGATTGGTGGTGGGAATACAGGAAGAAACACTACAATTATAAGATCTAATTATTTATGGGACGCAAGTGCTGGTCTTTATGATCACGCTCTAAAAATATGGGAAGGCCTTTCTCAAGAATTAAACTACAATGTAATGTTTAGTCAAAGAGGAGTAATGAATCTTGCTCATAATCTTCAAGATGTAAGAGATTTAAAAAGAAGAACCCATGCTAACAGACTTAATGGTATTGATGCGGTATATTTAAATACTGAAGAAGTTAAAAAATTTTGTCCAATAATAAATACATCTCCAGATATAAGATACCCTGTATTAGGTGGAACTTTACAAAAAAGAGCTGGAACCGCAAGACATGATGCAGTTGCATGGGGATATGCACGTGGTGCAGATGAAATGGGTGTGGATATAATTCAGAATTGTGAGGTTAAAGGTATTAAGAGAAATGGCGATACAGTTGAAGGTATTGAAACTACAAAAGGATTTATTAAAACAAATAAAATTGGTGTAGTAGCCGCAGGTCACTCTAGTGTAATAGCTAATATGGCTGGGTTAAGGTTGCCATTAGAGAGTAAACCGCTTCAAGCTTTAGTTTCAGAGCCTGTAAAACCAATCATAGATACAGTTGTTATGTCAAATGCTGTTCATGCATATGTTAGTCAATCAGATAAAGGTGAGTTAGTAATTGGTGCAGGAACCGATGATTACGTTTCGTACTCACAAAAAGGAAGTCATGATATTGTTGAAGGGACATTGAATGCAATTTTAGAGTTATACCCTATCTTTAGTCGTATGAGAATGTTAAGACAATGGGGTGGAATTGTAGATATTTGTCCAGACGCAAGCCCAATTATAAGTAAAACATCAATCAAAGGTTTGTATTTTAATTGTGGTTGGGGAACAGGAGGATTTAAAGCTACACCCGGCTCTGGAGATTTGTTTGCGCATACAATAGCTAACGATGAACCACATAAACTTAATGCTGCATTTAATTTGAATAGATTTGTAAGTGGTGACCTTGTCGACGAACATGGTGCAGCAGCTGTAGCGCACTAATGTTTTTAATTAATTGTCCTTTTTGTGGTGAACGAGAACAAAGTGAATTTAAAGCTGGTGGAGAAGCTCATATTGTTAGGCCCAAACAACCAACTGAATTAAGTGACGATCAATGGGCAGAATATTTATTTATGAGAAAAAATATTAAAGGTATTCAATTCGAAAGATGGAACCACATTCATGGTTGTAGAAAATGGTTTAATATGGTGAGAGATACATCAAATGATGAAATTAAAGCCGTTTACAAAATGGGTGAAAAACCACCGGTTAAATAATCAATGACAAAAAATTTAAGAGTTAAAAGTAGTAAATTAGTCGATGAAACATATCGAATTTCATTTAAATTTAATGGTACAACTTATTATGGATTTAAAGGTGATACACTTGCTTCTGCCCTATTGGCTAATAACATCCACCTAGTTGGTAGAAGTTTTAAATACCATAGACCGAGAGGAATTATGACTGCTGGGTCAGAAGAACCAAACGCTATTGTTCAACTTCATAATGGAACTTCAAGAACAGAACCAAATGTAAGAGCTACTGAAATAGAAATATATGAAGGTCTTGATGCTTCAAGTCAAAATTGTTGGCCTAGTGTAAAGTTTGATATTGGAGGTATAAACAATTTTTTAAGTCCATTATTACCTGCAGGTTTTTACTACAAGACTTTTATGTGGCCAGCAAGTTTTTGGGAAAAATATGAATATTTTATTAGAAAATCTGCTGGTTTAGGAAAATCACCTGATGTTCCAGACCCTGACATATATGAACACAAATACATTCATTGCGATGTATTAGTTATTGGTGCAGGTATTTCAGGAATTATTGCAGCAAAAACTGCTGCAAAAAATGGTTTTAAAACACTATTAGTTGAGGAAAAATCATATTTAGGTGGTTCTACAATTTATCAAGACTCAGAATTTTTTAAAATTAACAATCAAAATTCAGCTTCATGGTTAGAAAAGGAAATCAATGAAATAAAAAAAATTGAAAATTTAGAAATTAAAACCAGAACAAGCGTTGCTGCTTTTCATGGTTATAATTTTTTATTAGCAAGGGAAAATTTAACTGATCACTTGCCACTTGAACAAAGAGAAAATAAAACTCGTCAAAGATTACTCAAAATACGCGCTAAAAAAGTTATCACAGCCACAGGGTCTATTGAAAGGCCTTTAATTTTTGACAATAACGATCGCCCAGGGATATTACTCTCATCTGCAATAAAGAAATATGCAGATTTATTTGGTGTAGCATGTGGAGAGAGAAATATTTTATTTACCAATAATGATAACGCTTATGAAACTGCAATGAGCTTAATTCAAAAAGGGATTAAAGTACAAGCGATAATTGACAATAGAGAAGAAATTGATTCTAAACTTATTAAAGAAACTGAAAAAAACAATATAAAGATTTATAAAGGTTACACAATTGTAGATACATTTGGATACAAAAGAATAAATAGTGTCTCTATAATGAAATTGTCTAAAGATGGTCAAAAGGTTATAGGATCAAAAGAAAATATTTCATGCGATAGTTTGGGTGTTTCAGGGGGTTGGACACCAGCAGTTCATCTATTTACTCAATCGGGTGGAAAACTTAAATTTAGAGATGATGATCAAGTTTTTATTCCAAATACTTATCCATCAAATCAGATAAGTATCGGAAGTTGTAATGGTGATTTTACTTTGGATGAAATATTAATTAATGGACCTAAATTACTTAAAGAATTTTTAAAAATAAAGAAAACCGAATACGAAAATATTGAAATATATTCAGCATTTAACAAATCAAAAAGAAATATTTGGTTATTACCTTCGAATAAAATTGTAGGGAAAACTAAATCATTTGTAGATTTTCAAAATGATGCAACAGCTAAAGATATTAAATTAGCTTTAAGAGAAGGTTTCAGGTCTATTGAGCATGTTAAAAGGTATACAACAACAGGCATGGGTACAGATCAAGGTAAACTTGGGAATATACATGCCTTAGGAATAATTTCTGAAACAGCATCTTCTAAAATGGGTGAACTTGGTACTACAACATTTAGACCACCCTACACTCCTCTTACATTCGGTACTATTGTTGGAAGAAATGTTGGTAAATATTTTGATATAATAAGAAAAACTCCAATTCACAAATGGCATGTTGAAAACAAAGCTGAATTTGAGAATGTAGGACAATGGAAAAGAGCTTGGTATTATCCACAGAATGGCGAAAACATGCACGAAGCAGTTCAAAGAGAAAGTAAAGCTGCAAGAGATAGTGCGGGCATATTGGATGCATCCACGTTAGGTAAAATTGATATTCAAGGTACTGATGCCTCTGAATTTTTAAATAGAGTTTATACCAATGCTTGGTCAAAACTTGAGATTGGAAAATGCCGATATGGTTTAATGCTGAATGAAGATGGCATGGTCTATGACGATGGTGTTACTACCAGATTAGACGAAAATCATTATATTATGACAACGACAACTGGTGGTGCTGCTACAGTTTTAGGTAAACTTGAAGATTATCTTCAAACTGAATGGCCTGAACTAGATGTGTATTTGACATCTGTAACTGACCATTACGCAACTATTAGTGTTTGTGGTCCTAATAGTAAAAAGATAATTCAAAAAGTAATACCTGAAATCGATTTATCAGATAAAGATTTTCCTCATATGTCATTTAAGAATTCAAAAATTGGTAAAGTGAAATGTCGAATTATGAGAATAAGTTTTACTGGTGAACAAAGTTACGAAATAAATATTCAGGCCAATTACGCTAAATCAGTATGGGAAAATTGCATGGAGGCAGGAAAGGAATTTAATATTACTCCCTATGGGACTGAAACAATGCATCTATTAAGAGCGGAAAAAGGATTTATCATAGCCGGTCAGGACACAGATGCAACCATGACACCAATTGATTTACAGATGGATTGGATAGTTAGTAAAAAGAAATTTGATTTTATAGGTAAAAGATCCTTATATAGATCAGATACTATAAGGGAAGATAGGAAACAATTAGTAGGTCTTATCACAGACAATCCAGAAGAAATATTAGAAGAAGGAGCACAAATTGTTGCAGATATGAACAAAACACCAATAGAAATGTTAGGTCATGTCACTTCTAGTTATTTTAGTCCAAATTTAAAAAAATCTATTGCACTTGGAGTAGTTAAGGGTGGAAAAAATATGATGGGTCAAAAACTAATAATTCCAATGGAAAAAAAACAAATCAATGTAACAGTTACAGATCCGGTATTCCTAGACAAGGAGAACAAAAGATTAAATGCTTAATTATTCAAATGTAATTGAAAATGATAAATCTTATCCAGGTTTGCAAATGAGAGAAATAAAACCTGTCATGAAACTTATTATTAGAGGAAAAAAAAGACAGTTTTTATCTGCAGTTGGAAAATCATTAAATCTACTTTTACCAAATGAAGCAAATACTTCCTCAAGAAGTGATCAATTAACAGCTCTTTGGTTAAGCCCAGATGAATGGATGATTTTTTCAAATGAAATTTTAAAATCAGATGACAATAACTACGATGTAGAAAAATTACTCAATAAAAATATTTGTAAAACAAATTTGGGTGCTGTAACTGATGTCACAGATCAATTTGTATTAATAAATCTTAAAGGTGATAAAATTTTTGATTTATTTGAAACTGGATCTCCGTTTAATTTTAACGATTTTAAATCCAAAAAAGGCCTTGTAACTCAAACAATTTTGACAAAAATTGATATAATTGTTCATAATCAGGACATTAACGATGTAAATTTATTTGTGAGAAGATCCTTTTCAGATCATTTATTTTCATGGATGAATGATAGTGCGTCAAGATTATAGATCTCAATAACAAAAAAAATAATATATTTCTACGAATTATGAAAAAATTACTTCTATTAATATTATTTACCTTATTACCATTCTCACTTAATGCAGATTCAAATTTAGATAAAATACTATCATCAGGTGTATTAAAAGTTGGCACTACTGGAGATTGGGATCCCATGACAGTTAAGGATCCAGCTACTAATAAATATAAGGGTTTTGATATTGATGTCATGAATCAACTTGCAAAAGATATGGGTGTAAAGATTGAATTTGTACCAGCAGAATGGAAAACTATTGTTTCAGGTATAACATCAGCAAGGTATGATATTTCAACAAGTGTAACAAAAACTCCAAAACGAGCTGAAGTAGCAGGATTTACTGATACTTATTACAAATATGCAACTGTTCCACTAGTTCTTAAAAAGAACTTAAAAAAATTCCCTACTTGGGACTCTCTAAATAATGAGAATGTAACAATAGCAACTACTCTTGGTACTTCTCAAGAAGAAAAGGCTAAAGAATTTTTTCCAAAATCAAAATTAAACTCAATTGAAGCTCCAGCTAGAGACTTTCAAGAAGTATTAGCAGGTAGAGCTGATGGTAATATTACAAGTTCAACAGAAGCAAATAAATTGGTTATCAAATATCCTCAATTAGCGATTGTTCCAGATGGTGGAAAAAATCCAGCTTTTTTAGCAATGATGGTACCAAAAGGTGATACTAAGTGGAACGATTATGTAAATAAATGGATTAAAGATAAAAAATCCTCAGGGTTCTTCACTAAGTTATTAGCTAAATATAATTTAAAGAGTTTATAAAAAATTAGTAATTAGTTTTTAATTCTTTATAACTTGAAGAGTGAGAAACTTATTTTTTTTACTCTTAATTTTCCCATTAACTTCATGCGGTAAAAGTGAATTAAATTGGTTAATCTTGTCTCCAAACAATATTGAAGGATTAACTAACTTAAAGTTTTTATTAAGTGGTTTAACAACCACTATCTATATAAGTATAGTCTCTATAATTATTTCAATTATCCTAGGTCTTTTAGTTGCTATTCCATCACTAGCTAAGAGCAAATTTTTAACCTATCTGAATATTGGATATGTGGAGATTGTAAGAGCAATTCCTTTATTAGTTTTGATTTTATGGATTTATTATGGTTTACCAATTATGACAGGTATAAGTTTTAGTCCTTTTGTTTCTGGTATCATAGCTCTTTCAATTAGTGAAAGTGCTTTTCAAGCAGAAATATTTAGAGCAGGAATTAATTCAATTAAAAAATCACAATGGGAAGCGGGAAGTTCTTTGGGATTAAGTTTTTTTAGAAAATTAAGATTAGTTATCTTACCTCAAGCAATAAAGAATATTTTACCAGCTATAGGTAATCAATTTGTATATGTTCTTAAAATGTCATCACTGGTGTCAATAATTGGTATTGGAGATTTAACAAGAAAAGCAAACGAATTAGTTGTGACAACTTATCGGCCGCTAGAAATTTATACATTTTTAATCCTCGAGTATCTTGTTTTAATTTTGGTTGTTTCTTTTTTAGTTAGAAAATTAGAGAAAAGATTACAAAAAGATTAATTTTTTCTTCTCCAATCCCAAGGATATTCAAATTTCATAGACCACATTCCTAAATTATTTGATCTTGCATAATTCTCATCAGGGACGAATTTCTTTGAATATTTTCTATATGCAAAAGCATAACCTTCTTTAACTAAATAACTTGATAAACTGGTATTATTTACGAAACATTCAGCTAAAATTCTTTTATACTGATCCTTCCCCTCTTCAACACATTTTATCTCATTATTTCCTATTCTATTAATTAATAATTTTTTTGCTTCAATCCCACAAAAAATTATTTGATTATTTTTACTACAGGTTTGTTTCAATTCAGGGGTATCAATTCCACTAAATCTAATTTTTTTTCCATTTAAATGTATAGTATCACCATCAACAACTTTAATTTCATATGATTTAACATCTTTTAGAGTTAAGAAAAAAGAAGATAGGAAAAAACTAATAACTAAAAATAGCTTTATTTTGTTTAAATACATTATTTAGAAAATACCCAATAAATATTAAAACAGCAATTCCCATAGCCCAATTAGTTACCATAATAGTATAAAAAATATCTTGGTAATCACCACCTCTTATATTTATCACATACCATAAACTTAGAAAAGGAAACGCAGTTAATCTTAAAATACTCAAATAGAGACTATACAAAGGTTTTTTAACAGCTTGAAATACTGCTGTAGTAATAAAGAAGACCGGATAAATTGGTCCAATTAAAGCTGCAACCTTGAGATAAATAGCTCCACTCATAACTGCTTCTTGATTATCAGTAAATAAAGATACAAAAAATTCAGCCCCAAAAAAAATTATTACTCCAGCAACAGTCATAAATGATATTCCAAAAAATAAAGCCTTAGTATAAAGCTCTCTTATTCTATTATAGGCTTTTGCTCCAAAATTTTGTCCTCCGATTGAAAGAACTGCGGTATTTAAACCAATAACTGGTAATAAAAAAACTTGCTCTACTCTTAATGCTGCACCATAACCAGCTGTTGCTAAATCCCCGAATTTACCTATGAAATATAAGATGTTAAAAATACCTACTCCAATAAACAACATACTGAACATTACTGGTACAGCTTGATTTGTTAATGATTTTAAATATCCAAATTTTGGAATAAAGCATTGAGGTTTAAGATAATTCCTTATTTGACAATTATTTACCTTAAAAGCTAAATAGATCGTTCCTATTGATTGAGAAATTACAGTAGCAATAGCAAGGCCAGCTATTCCAAACCCTGGGATAAATCCATATCCCCATATAAAAAGAGGATTTAAAAAAATGTTAAGGAAAAAACTAAATATCAATACATTTCTATAGCTTCTGGTATCACCTTGAGCATTCAAAGTTCCATTTAAAGATATCTGTATCAATACAATAAAAGTTCCGTAGAAAATAATATCTAAATATTCTCTCGTTAAAATTATTCCAGCTTCATCAGAGCCCATGACACCTAAAAGATAATTCGATGCATTTAAACCAAATATTGTAACAATTATTGACACTAATACTGCAAAGATTAAAGACTGAGCGACATATAATGATGCAACTCTTATTTTCTTTTCACCGATTGAATTACCAATTAAAGCATTAGTTGCGGCACCTAATCCAACACCAACAGCTATAATGGTAAAATATATTGGAAACGATTTCGCAATTGCACCTATTGCTTCTGCAGAGATTCTACCTGCAAACCAAGTATCAACTAAATTATAAAATGTTTGAAATAATGAGCCTACACTTGCAGGTATCGTAACTCTTCTCAATAGTGTCCAAATTGGATCTTTCGTTAATTTTATTGATTTAGACAAAATTATCCTTATTTAAACTCTTTTTGAAAAATGTATTTTTTTCCAGATTGCTTTGCTTTGTATATCTGACTTTGTCTCATTCTAAAACGAGATTTTTGGTTTTTTGAGAGTTTATCAATACAATTAGGACAAGTTACACCCTCCTCATATCTTTTAGATTTTTTATCTTTAGTTGAAATTGGTTGTCTACATCCACCACAAATTGAATAAGTTCCTTGTACTAATCCATGTTTTAGAGTTACTCTATTGTCAAATACAAAACACTCACCTTTCCATAAACTATTTTTTTGTTTGATTTTTTTTAAGTAATTCAAAATTCCACCCTTTAATTGATAAATATTTTTAAAACCTTTTTTTTCTAAAAATACAGAGGCTTTTTCACACCTAATTCCACCGGTGCAAAACATTGCTATTGGTTGATCTTTTTTTAACTTTTTTAAGTATTTCGGGAAATCTCTAAAGTTGTCTATATTTGGATTTACCGATTTTTTAAAAGAACCAACTTTATGCTCAAAAGGTTTTCTTGCATCTAATAAAAAAGTTTTCTTATCTTTTATTAATTCATTCCACTTCGTTGGTTCAATATGAGTATTCTTTTTTTTAATTTTATTTGAGATTTTAAAATCCATTGGTACGACTTCTTTTTTAATTTTCACTTTAGATTTGTGAAAAGGTTTAAATTTACTTTTTGAATTATTGAAACTATCAAATTTTTTAATACTAAAAATTTTTTTTAATTTAATAATTGTAGCCTTAATATCTTTATTTTTTCCAGATATAGATCCATTTAAACCTTCTTCTGATACAATAATTGATCCATATATATTTTTATTAACTAAAAGATTATTCAACATTTTTTGATTTTTTTTTAGATTATTTATTTTTTGAAATTTATAAAATCCAAATATAGTGAACATTAAATCTTCCTACAGACAGTCATTCCGTCTCCAAAAGGCACCATGACTTTTTCAATTCTTTTGTCCTTTGAAATAAAATGATTTAAATCTCTAATACTTTTCGTATATTTGTCATTTATATCTTTGTTAACAACTTCTCCATGCCATAAAACATTATCAATAATTACTAAACCCTCTTTATTTAACAGATCTAGTGAAATTTCATAATATTTTTGGTAATTCATTTTATCAGCATCAATAAAAACTAAATCAAATTTTTCATTTCTAATACTCATCAAACTTTCTAATGCTGGTTTAATTATTGTTTTAATTTTGTGATTTTGATTAGCTTTTTTAAAAAAATTTTGAGCAATTTTATTTGTTTCTTCATTTTTATCTAAAGCAATTATACTACCCTCGTCTGGTAATGCTAAAGCCATAGATAACGTGCTTAAACCTGTAAAAGTTCCTATCTCTAAGACTTTTGTAATTTTGGAAATCTTAATAATTAAATGTAAAAATTGACATTGGGAAATAGATATTTGCATTCTTTTAATATCACCAAGTGATAAGTTATAGTCTATTATTTCTTTTTGAATTGGATGTAATTTCAAACCATTCTTTAGTATATAATCTTGTAAATGCTTTGTGATATTAAGGTCTGAACCCATAACCTTATAATTTTTTCTTCAGGATCTCATTGATCAATTGAGGATTTGCTTTTCCACCAGATGCTTTCATTGCCTGACCCACAAAAAAACCAAATAATTTTTCTTTACCTTGTTTATATTCAATAGCTTTTTCTCTGTTCTCATTAATTATTTTGTCAATTAAAGCTTCTAAAGCTTTTGGATCACTTTGTTGCTTTAATCCTTTTTCCTCAACAATTTTTTGTGGATCTTTGTCTCCATCAATCATTAATTCAAAAACAGTTTTTGCTATTTTTCCAGAAATAGTTCCATTCTTAATTAGATTTATCAATATGGCGAAGTTCTTGGCACTCACTGGACTGTGAGAAATTTCTAAACCTTTGCTATTTAAAACAGCAAATAGTTCTCCTGTAATCCAATTGACTGCTAACTTAATATCTTTGTTCTTGCCCATTTTAGCTACAACTTCTTCAAAGTATTTTGCAGTATCAATATCAGACACTAAAATATTGGCTTCATAGGGAGACAATTTAAACTCTTCAATAAATCTTTTCTTTTTATCATCTGGAAGCTCTGGAATATCATTTTTAAGTTCTTCAATAAATTTTTCCGATACCTCTAAAGGTAATAAATCAGGATCAGGAAAATATCTGTAATCATGAGCATCTTCTTTTGATCTCATTGATCTTGTCTCATTTTTCTTCGTATCAAAAAGTCTGGTTTCTTGATCAATAGTTTTGCCCTCTTCTATTAAATCAACTTGCCGATTAGCCTCATATTCTATTGCCATTTGCATAAACTTAATTGAATTAACATTTTTAATTTCACATCGAGTGCCAAATTCTTTTGACCCTTTAGGTCTTACAGAAACATTCACATCCGCTCTTAAAGAGCCTTCTTGCATATTTCCGTCACAAGTTCCTAGGTACCTCATTATAGATCGTAATTTTTTAATGTAAGCATTAACCTCATCTGGGGATCTTAAATCAGGCTTGCTCACTATTTCCATTAAAGCTACCCCTGATCTATTTAAATCTACAAAAGTATTTTGTGGGTCAAGATCATGAATACTTTTTCCAGCATCTTGTTCTAGATGTAATCTTTCTATACCTACTTCTTTTTGACCATTAGGCATATCCAAAATAACTTTGCCCTCACCTACTATTGGATCTTTAAATTGTGATATTTGATATCCCTGAGGTAAATCAGCATAAAAATAATTTTTTCTATCAAATACAGAGCGTTTATTAATTTTTGCATTAAGACCAATGCCAGTTTTAATAGCTTGTTTAATACAAAATTCATTTATTACAGGTAGCATTCCTGGAAACGCAGCGTCAACTAAACTTACTTGTGTATTTGGTTCAGCACCAAATTTAGTTGATGAGGAAGAAAATAGTTTTGACTCAGATAATACTTGAGCATGTACCTCTAATCCAATTACAACTTCATATTGATTATCTTTCCGATTAATCAAATATTCTGTGTTTTTCTTATTCACTTAATCCACCAATCAGTAATTTTGTTTTTAAAATTTATTTTCTCCTCCATGGCAAAAGCTATGTTTAATATATTTTGTTCATCAAAAGCTTTACCGATTATTTGTAAACCCAGAGGATAACCTTTAGTATCGTGTCCTGCAGGAATTGATATACCAGGCAGGCCTGCCAAATTAACTGGTACTGTAAATATATCATTTAAATACATCGAAACTGGATCATTTGTTTTTTCACCTATTTTAAAAGCTGAGCTAGGTGTTGATGGAGTTAAAATTGCATCAACTTTCTTATATGCTTCATCAAAATCATTTTTGATTAGTTTTCTCACTTTTTGAGCTTTAAGATAGTATGCATCATAATAACCAGATGATAATACATAAGTTCCAATCATAATTCTTCTTTGAACTTCTGCACCAAAGCCTTCAGATCTAGTTTTTTCATACATATCAATTAAATTTTCACCTTTGGCTCTGTATCCATACTTTACACCATCATATCTTGCTAAATTAGAAGATGCCTCTGCTGGAGCAACAATATAATACGTTGGTAAAGCATAACTTGTATGTGGAAGTGATATGTCGATTGTTTCAGCACCACAATCTTTTACGTACTGAATACCTTTTTGCCAAAGGTCCTCTATTTCTTTAGGCATACCATCAACTCTGTATTCTTTTGGAATTCCAATTTTTTTTCCTTTTATATTTTTTGTAAGTTCCTTGCTATAATGATTTCTTTTAAAATTAATTGAAGTAGAATCTTTTGAATCATATGTACTGATTACTTCTTGCAATAAAGCACAATCTTTTACATTTTGGGCCATTGGTCCTGCCTGATCTAATGAGGAAGCAAAAGCAACTATCCCATATCGTGAGCAACTTCCATATGTTGGTTTTAAACCTACAATTCCAGTAAATGAAGCTGGCTGTCTAATTGATCCTCCAGTATCAGTACCAATTGTGATTGGAGTTAATTGTCCAGCAACTGCTGATGCTGAACCACCCGATGAACCACCGGGGACTAAATTCTTATCAATAGGATTTTGTACGTTTCCAAAATGACTTGTCTCATTAGATGAACCCATTGCAAACTCATCACAATTTAATTTACCCAGAAGTATTGCACCTTCATTCCAAATATTTTCAGTAACTGTAGACTCATAAGTTGGTACAAAATTATTTAAAATTTTACTACCAGCAGTTGTTTTAACATTTTTTGTACAGAATAAATCCTTAACTGCCATAGGTATACCAGGTAATTTTAAATCTAAATTTGGGTTCTGATCAAATTTTTTTGCTTTATCTAAAGCAGGTGCAAAATCATCTGTGATATAAGCATTTAACTCACTAGACTTTTCAGACCTTTGAATAAATGCTTTGGTCACATCTGTTGAAGAAAGTTTCTTATTTTTAATATTCTCTACTAATTCTGTTAAAGATTGTTTTGTAATGTCTGACATTATTCAATTACCTTTGGTACAACAAAATAATCCTCATTATCTTCAGGAGAATTTTTAATTATTTGTTCTCTAATATTTTTACTTTTGATCTCATCAGATCTGAACTTTAAAGTTGTTTCAGCTATTGATGTTAGTGGCTTTACATCATCTGTTTTTAATTCATTTAGCTTTTCAATAAATTCAAAAATTGAATTCAAATCATCAGCTAATTTTTCTGCCCTTTTTTCATCAACAGAAATTCTTGATAATTTTGATATGTGTTTTATTGTTTTAAGATCTATACTCATATGCTATTTAGATATGACGCAAACTATCATTTAAGTTAAAAATATACAATATGATCACATTAGAGGAATTTAAAAAAAATCACTTAGATAAGTGCAGATTGATAGGCTTAGACCTTGGTTCAAAACGAATAGGAGTTTCAATTTGTGACGAAAAACAATTAATTGCCACACCCTTTATAACTATAGAAAAAAAATCCTCTCAACACCTTATAGATCAACTTAAGTCAATAATTATCGAAAACAACATAAAGGGAATCATAATAGGAAACCCCTTAAATATGGATGGCTCTTCTGGCAAATCTTCTCAATCAGCAAAAGATGTTTCTACTTATATTGAAAAGAACATAGATATTCCAGTTTGTTTATGGGATGAGAGACTATCAACTGTTGGTGCATTTAATCTTTCCAGTCACTTAGATGTTAATGTGAGTAAAAGAGAAAAAAAAATTGATGAAAATGCCGCTGCTTTTATATTGCAAGGAGCAATAGATTTTTTGAACAATTAATACTTGCTATTATACAACTTTATAGCTATAGAGTTGGTTTTAATGGCAATTAAAACAAATAAAGCTATTAAAATTTCCCAAAAACATCTGTTAGGTATTCAGGATTTATCTATAAATGATGTTAATCTAATACTTGATGAAGCTCACGATTTTATAAAAGTAAACCAAAGTAAAAATAAAAAAATTGATGCGCTTAGAGGTAAAACACAGATTAATTTGTTTTTTGAGCCCTCAACACGAACGCAAAGTTCATTTGAATTAGCAGGAAAAAGACTTGGAGCTGACGTGATGTCAATGAACATAAGTAATTCTGCAATTAAAAAAGGTGAAACTCTTATTGATACAGCAATGACACTAAATGCTATGCATCCTGACATTATTGTAATAAGACATCAAGACTCTGGTGCATGTAATCTTCTTTCTCAAAAAGTTAATTGTGCGGTTTTAAATGCTGGAGATGGAAGAAGAGAGCACCCTACTCAAGCTTTATTGGATGCTCTAACAATTATAAATCGAAAAAAAAAAATTGAAGGTTTAAGAATTGCCATTTGTGGGGATATCCTACATTCAAGAGTTGCAAGATCTAATATTTATTTACTGAATATGTTAGGAGCAGAGGTAAATATAATTGCTCCCACAAATTTAATGCCAAAGGAAATAGAAAAATTTGGTGTCAATACATTCACCAATATGAAAAAAGGATTAAAAGATTGTGATATTGTAATGATGTTAAGATTACAAAATGAAAGAATGACAAGTTCTTATCTCTCATCTAACAGAGAGTATTATGAATATTATGGCCTTACACCAGATAAATTAGAACATGCAAAAGCTGATGCATTAATCATGCACCCAGGTCCAATGAATAGAGGTATTGAGATAGATACTAATTTAGCTGATGATATCAATAAAAGCGTAATTAAAGAACAAGTAGAACTAGGAGTTGCGGTAAGAATGGCCTGTTTAAAGATTTTTTGTACTTAAATGAAAAAACAATATTTTATAAACGCAAATATAATTGACCCACATAATTCAATTAACGAGACAGGTGGTCTTATAATCTCTGAAGAAGGAAAGATAGAAGCGGTAGGAAAAAAGGTTAATACAAATAATCTTCCTACAAGAGAAAAACCTATTGACTTAAAGGGAAAATATATATTTCCAGGTTTAGTTGACATGAGAGTATTTGTAGGTGAACCAGGCTATGAATATAAAGAAAATTTTAGAACCTTAAGTAATGCTGCTTTAGCTGGTGGCGTAACATCTGTGGTAACAATGCCAAATACTGATCCGATAATAGACAATGTATCTATAGTCGATTTTCTAAAAAGAAGAGGAAGAGATAAATCTCGAATAAACATTTTTCCGTGTGCATCACTTACAAAAAATATTGAAGGAAACAATATGACAGAATTTGGTCTTCTCCAAAGTAAAGGTATAATAGCATTTACTGATGGCATTAAAACTATTCAAAATCCCAGATTAATGTCTCGGATAATGAATTCTGCAAAAGATATTGGCTGTTTGATAATGCAACATGCAGAAGATTATGAACTTGCAAAAAATGGGATGATAAATTCAGGCATTATCGCATCTAAATTAGGATTATCAGGTATTCCTGAGATCGCAGAAAGAATTTTGATTGAAAGAGATCTTACTTTACTTGAAAAAGTAAAATGCAGATATCATATTTCTCAATTATCATCGCAAAAATCTATTGAAGTGATCAAACATAGGAAAGAAATTGTAAAATTCACATCCGGTGTTTCGATAAATAATCTCTCTTTAAATGAAAATGATATTGGTGATTTTAGAACTTTTTTAAAACTATCTCCACCTTTGAGGCGTGAGGAAGATAGAATTGCTCTAGTGGAAGGATTAAAGGATGGATTAATAGATGTGATTGTTTCAGATCACAAACCTGAAGATGAAGAGTCAAAGAGATTAACATTTTCTCAAGCTGCAACAGGCGCATCAGGTATAGAAACTCTATTATCTTTAAGTTTAGAGTTATATCACAATGGATCTTTAAAATTAGAAACATTAATTAAAGCGCTTACTTCAAATCCTGCAAAAATTCTCAAAATAGATAAAGGTAATCTCTCCATTGGCAATGATGCAGATTTTTGTGTTGTAGATATAAGTAAACCATGGATTGTAAAAAAAGAAAAATTGGTTTCAAAATCAAAAAATACCTCAATTGAAGACAAAAAACTCCAAGGTAAGGTTACGAATACATTTGTAAAAGGAAAAGAATTATTTAAGCTTTAGTATGGATATTTTTTTGATAGGTATCATTTCATACCTCATGGGCTCGATACCTTTTGGATATATACTTACAAAGATTTTTTTAAAAAAAGATATAAGAGAAATCGGATCTGGTAACATTGGAGCTACTAATGCTTTAAGAACTGGTAACAAAAGTATTGGTTATTTCACGTTAGCATTAGATATTTTAAAAGCAATTATTCCAGTTATTTATGTAAAAATTTTCTACCAAGATTTTTTATATATTGCATCTTTATGTGCCTTTTTAGGTCATGTATTTCCAATTTGGCTTAAGTTTAAAGGTGGCAAAGGCGTTGCTACTTATGTCGGTATTTTATTTGCTATAAATTTATATTTTGGAATTATATTTTCTATATGTTGGTTTGTAACTTTTTTTATTTCTAAATTTTCATCTCTATCATCTTTAGTAGCTTCAATATCTATACCAATCTATCTATTAATTTCTATTCAGTTTAATCAGGCAATTTTTTTTACGATCATGTTTATCTTGATTTTTTTTACTCACAGAGAAAATATTAAAAGATTGATAAATAAAGAAGAAAATAAGACAAAAATTTATTAAATTGACTATCTAAAGCTTTTGAGTAGTTTGTAGTTTATGAATTTGGTCATTGTAGAAAGTCCTGCTAAAGCAAAAACTATAAATAAATACCTAGGTGATAATTATAAAGTTTTAGCAAGTTATGGTCATATAAGAGATTTGCCGTCAAAAAATGGTTCTGTCAATCCAGATCAAGATTTTAGAATGGAATGGGAAGTTGATAGTTTTTCAAAAAAATATTTAAAAGAAATAACTGATGCGGCTAAAGACTCATCTAAAATTATATTAGCAACTGACCCTGATCGTGAAGGTGAGGCAATTGCTTGGCATGTCAAAGAATATTTGAATGAAAAAAAACTTTTAAAAGATAAAGAAATTGAACGAGTTGTATTTAATGAAATAACCAAAAAAGCTGTTATTCAAGGAATTGAAAATCCTAGGCAAATTGAGCCATTACTAGTCGATGCGTATATGGCTAGAAGAGCCTTGGACTACTTGGTTGGTTTTAATATATCCCCGATCCTCTGGACGAAACTCCCAGGTTCAAAATCTGCAGGAAGAGTTCAATCTGTTGCTTTAAAATTAATTACTGAGAGAGAACATGCAATTGAGTCTTTTAAACCTGAGGAATTTTGGACTTTAAGTATTAAATTTGCTGATACTGCAAATCAAAATTTCACTGCTAGTATTAGTCAACTTGACAACAATAAAATTGAAAAATTTTCATTTAGAAATAAAGAAGAGATAAATAAAGCCATATCAAGTATTAATAAAAAAAAATTTAGTATAACTGACATTTCTAGCAAAATAGTAAATCGTAATCCCTCTGGACCATTTACAACTTCAACTCTTCAACAAACCGCATCAAGTCGACTAGGTTTTGGTGCATCTAGAACAATGCAAATTGCCCAAAAACTTTATCAAGGTATAGAAATGGAAGGTGAAACAATTGGCTTAATTACTTATATGAGAACTGATGGAACTAATTTATCTAAAGATGCTGTTACAAGTTTCAGAAATTATATCCAAAAAGAAATTGGTAATGAATACTTGCCTAAAGATGTTTTGAATTATTCAGGCAAAAAAGCTAAAAATGCGCAAGAAGCTCACGAAGCAATCAGACCTACTGATATTATAAGAACTCCAGAAAGTGTTAAAAAATATCTAAGTACAGATCAAAATAAACTTTATGATCTTATCTGGAGTAGAGCTTTATCTTCTCAGATGGAGTCAGCCAAATTTGATAGAAATACTATCACCATAACGTCAGATAATAATGATACAATTTGTAAAGCCAGTGGATCAGTTTTAAAATTTGATGGTTTCTTAAAGATTTATAATAATCAAAGCAAAGATGATGATGAAAATATTTTACCTGCTGTGTCTAAAGGACCTATTAATATTGAGGCGCTAATAGATGAACAGCATTATACACAACCACCACCAAGATATTCTGAAGCTAGTTTAGTTAAAAAGCTTGAAGAGCTTGGTATCGGGAGGCCTTCTACGTATGCAAGTATTATTTCTACTATTGCTAATCGAGGTTATGCAGAAATATTGAATAAAAGATTTTTTCCTACAGATAGAGGTAAATTAATTTCAGCCTTTTTAGAAAAATTATTCTCAAAATATGTAGATTACAACTTTACAGCAGGATTAGAAGATCAACTTGATGAGATCACTACTGGGAAAGAAAGTTGGATTAAAGTTTTGGAACTTTTTTGGAAAGACTTCAATAATAATGTTTCGGAAGTAAAAGAAAAAAGAACTAGAGAGGTGTTGGATTTACTCAATGATAGTCTAGGTGAATTAATTTTTGATAAGGATAATGAGGGTAATGTAGTAAGAAAATGTCAATTATGTAGTTCTGGAACACTTAGTTTAAAGAATAGTTTCAGAGGTGGCGCTTTTATAGGGTGTTCAAATTATCCAGAATGTAAATTTACAAGACCCTTATCTAAAGCAAAAGCTGCTGCTCAAGCACAATTAGCAGAACCAAAATTTATAGGAAAACATGAAAATGGAAATGATATATATTTGAAAAATGGAAGATTCGGCCCCTACCTTCAATACGAGAAAATCCCCTCTGATTTAGAAGTTGAAAAAAATAGTAAGAAAAAGAAAAAAACTAAAAAATTAAAGTCAGATGTAAATGAACTTTTAAAAAATGTTTCAATACCAAAAGGATTAGAATTAGAGAGTATTAATTTGGAAAAAGCTCAATTTTTATGTTCGCTACCTAAATCTTTGGGAATAAATCCAGATAATCAAAAGGAAATTACTTTAAACGTTGGAAGATTTGGTCCTTACTTAAAATGTGAAAATAAATCAGCAAGAATAGAAAATGTAGAGGAAATATTTTCCATAGGTTTAAATAGAGCAATAACATTAATAGCTGAGGCTAAACCTGGTCGAATGTCCTCTTCTATGATAAAAGATTTGGGAGAACATCCTGAGGATAAAAAACCTGTTAGAGTCATGAAGGGTCAGTATGGGCCTTATATAAAATATAAATCACTCAATGCAACTATTCCTGAGGAAAAAGACCCCACTGAATTAACGATGGAAGAGGCTTTAATATTAATTGAGAAAAGAAGAGAATACGATAAAACCAAAAAATCAAAAAGAAAAAAAACAAAATGAGTTTTGAAGATAAAATTATAGAACTCAATATAAAGCTTCCTGAAGCAAAAGCACCAGTTGGTAATTATGTTGCAACAAAAATTACAGGAAAAATGTTATTCATATCAGGACAAATTTCTATTGATGATAATGGTGAATTAATCAAAGGAAAAGTTGGTAAAGAATTGGATGTCACGGCTGGTTACAATGCTGCTAAGAGATGTGCTTTAAGTATTATTGCCCAAGTTAAAAAAGCCTGCGACAATGATTTATCAAAAATAAAATCATGTGTGAAATTAACAGGATTTGTAAATTCAACAGATGACTTTATTGATCAACCTAAAGTAATAAATGGCGCATCCGATTTGATAGCTTCAATTTTTGGAGACGCAGGTATGCATACTAGAGCTGCTGTAAGCACAAATAGTTTACCATTAGGTGTTTCAGTTGAAGTAGATGCAATATTTGAGTTAAATTAGATTATTACTTTCCAACGCTGTAATATTTAAATCCTTGGTCTTTAATCTTTGATGAAGAATATATATTTCTCATATCAAAAATCATGAACTTTTTACCTTTAACTAAACTTTTAAAATTAATTGATTTAAAATCATTCCATTCAGTATGAATAATTACAAGATCAGCCCCATGAACAGCATCTTTTATTGAAGTTTTATTAATTACATTTTTAAACTTCATAAATTCAGTTTTATAACCAGTTGGATCAAAATATTTTATAGTTGCTCCTTTTTTTGATAACCATGGTATCATTTTTAAACTTGAGGAATCTCTCATATCATCTGTATTAGCTTTAAATGTAACACCTAAAAAAGTAATTATTTTATTTTTAATTTTCCTATTTAAGATTCTATTAATTCTATCTAGTATAATTTTAGATCTATTTTCATTTGATTTAATCACTGATTTAACCACTGATAAATTTGTTTTAAATTTATCTGCTGTTGTAATAATGGCTTTTGTATCTTTAGGAAAACAAGATCCACCATAAGCAGGACCTGCTCTAAGAAATCGACTGCCTATTCTTTTATCTAATCCCATACCTATTGATATATCCTCAACATTAATGTTAGTTTTTTCACATAAATTAGCTATTTCATTTATAAAAGTAATCTTTGTTGCCAAAAAAGCATTCGAGGCATATTTAATCAACTCGGCGGCTCTTCTAGAAGTTTGTAAATAAGAAGCACCCTTAGAAATAAGTGGGCTATAAAGATTTTTCAAAATTCTACCTGCTTTTTTATCATTAGTTCCAATAACGACACGATCTGGATAAACAAAATCTCTTATTGCTTCTCCTTCTCTTAGAAATTCAGGATTTGAAACAACAGAAAATTTCTTTTTACTATTTTTTTTAGATAATATTTTTTCAATTTCATCTCCTGTCGTCACGGGGACTGTTGATTTTGTTATGATAATTTTAAATTTATTAATTGAAGAACTTATTTCTTTAGAAACTTTGTAAATTTGACTTAAATCTGCTGAACTACCACCTTTTTTTGTTGGTGTACCAACACAAATGAAAATTATGTCTGAGTCTTTAATTGATTTTTTTAAATCTGTAGAAAAATTTAATTTTTTATTTTTAAAATTCTTTATTACTAATTCTGATAAACCAGGTTCATAGATTGGAATCTTTCCTTTTTTTAGTAAATTTATTTTGTCAACATTATTATCTACACAAATTACTTCATTTCCTAAATCAGCAAAACATACTCCACTTACTAAACCTACATAACCAGTACCAATCATACACAATTTCATGATTTAGCTATCTCTAAAGTTGATTTGATGTAACCACTCATGCTTCCACAATCAAGATATTTTCCAGAAAAATTATGAGCAATGAATTTTTTATCATTTTGAATTAATGTTTGGATAGCATCTGTAATATGTATCTCTCCTCCTTTACCTGGTTTTTGTTTAAGTAATTTTGAAAAAATTTCTCTAGGTAAAATATATCTTCCAATCACTGCTTTATTAGATGGTGCTTTTTTTACAGAAGGTTTTTCAATTACATCTGAAATCAAATAATTATTCTTATTTATTTTAGTTTTTAACTTATAAATTCCCCATCTCGAAACATTATTCTTTTTAACATTCATGCTAGCCATAACAGATGCGTTGTATTTTTTATGAATTTTTATCATTGATTTAGAGCAATTTCTTTTAATAATAAGATCATCTGGTAACAACATTAAAAAAAAATTATCTTTTATAAATTTTTTTGTTTTTAAAACGGCATCTCCAGTGCCAAGTGGTTTGTTTTGATAAACAAATTTTATCATTTTTTTATATTTTAAAATTTTTTTGTATTCTTCCTTAATCCTTTTGTCTTTTTTTTTTTTAATAATTTTTTTATAAAAATTATCATTATAAAAATAAGTCTTTATCATTTTCTTCTTATTTGAAATTATAAAAATAACCTCTTTAATACCTGCATCAATGCATTCATCTAGAATGTATTCAATTCCTGGTTTACCATTAATAGGTAAAAGTTCTTTTGGAAATACACTGGTTAATGGAAGTAAACGTGTACCCAAACCAGCTAAAGGAATAATTGCTTGTTTAATCATTCAAATGTTTTACTTATTAAAAAGTTTTATACAAATGAAAATTTTATTAAATAATAATGATTTAAATGAGGCATTAGAAAATGTGTCTAATCTAGGTTTTGTACCTACCATGGGAAGTCTTCACAAAGGCCATATATCATTAATTAAACAATCTCAAAATAAATGTAGTAAAACTATTGTAAGTATATTTGTAAATCCAAAACAATTTAATAATAAAAATGATTTTAAGAAATATCCAAGAAATAGAAAAAAGGACTTATCGATTTTAAAAAGACTTAAAGTTAATTATGTATATTTACCAAGTGTTAAGGAAATTTATAAAGTAAAGAGATCCACTAAGATTATAATTTCAAAAAAAGACAAGATATTATGTGCTAAGTACAGAAAAGGACATTTCGAAGGTGTAATTGATGTAATGGAACGCCTAATTGAAAACATCAATCCTCAAAAAATTTTTATGGGAGAGAAAGATTTTCAACAATTATATCTTTTAAAAAAATATTTAAAAAAACACTCTTCAAAAATAGTAGAATGTAGAACAATTAGAGAAAGAAACAAATTAGCATTATCTTCCAGAAATTCATTATTACAAAAACGTGAAAAAAATTTTGCTGCAAAATTAATTACCAATATTATGAAACTTAAAAGAAAGTTAAATATGCGATCAAATATTAAAAAAGCACTTAATAAAACTAGAAATGAAACAAATAAATTACAAAATGTTAAAATCGAATATCTCGAATTAAGAAATATTGAAAATCTAAAAATTTCTAATAAATTAAAAAATTCAAAAATTTTCATATCTTTTTATATTAATAATGTAAGGCTGATTGATAATTTTTAAAATTCTATAAAAAATAAGCCCCAACACCTAAAAAAGAAACAAAACCTATTACATCAGTTATTGTTGTTACGAATACACTAGAGGCAATTGCTGGATCAATTTTCATTTTTTTTAACGTGACTGGAACAAGTATTCCAAATAAACCTGCCACTACCATTGTCAAAATCATTGAGATAGATATTATTAATGATAATTGGTAATCTTGAAACCAGACTTGGACGATAAAAGAACTTATTACAGCAAAAATTATTCCATTTAGAATGCCAATATTAAATTCCTTAATTATGTTTTGATTAAAGTTATTTTTTGTTAAATCATTTGTTGCTAAAGTTCTAACAGTGACTGCTAAAGTTTGCATACCTGCATTACCACCCATCGATGCAACTATTGGCATTAAAAATGCTAAGACAACCATTTGTTCAATTGTTGCACCAAACAAACTAATACAATATGTAGCCAGAAATGCTGTGAATAAGTTTAATAGTAACCAGTTAAATCGTCTTTTAGTTTTTGTGATAACACCATCTGTAATTTCTTCGTCACCAACACCAGCTAATCTTAAAGCGTCTTCCTCAGCCTCTTCTTTTAAAACTGTTAATACATCATCAGAAGTTATCATTCCTACAAGTTTATTATTTTTATCTACGACACAAGCTGAGTTTAAACCGTAATTTTCAAACGAGTTACCAACTTCTTCTCTATCCATATCCACTGGAACTAAAAAAATTGAGTCATCCATAATTGTAGACATTTTTGTTTCTCTAGGTGTTCTTAATACTTTTGAAGATGGCACAGCACCAATAGGTTTAAAATTTTCATCAACAATGTAAATTTCTAAAAATTCTTCAGGTAAATCTTTATTCTCTCTTAAATAATCAATAGTTTGTCCTACCGACCAATTACTTGGGATTGCAGTAAACTCTCTTTGCATTATCCTAGCAGCACTATCCTCTGGATAACTAAGACCTTCTAATAAAGCAAATCGATCTTTTGGTGGTAATAAACTTAATATTGAATTTTTATCTTTTTCTTCAACATTTTCTAAAATAGCTATGGCGTCATCAGACTCTAAATTTTTTAAAATCCTAACAATTGCATCTGACGAAAGATATTTAATGATTTCTGATTGAACAGACTCGTTTAATTCAACAAATACTTCTGGATCAATCTTAAAATTATTTAATTTTATTAAACTTTCTCTGTCATTTTCACTTAAATGTTCAATAATATCAGCAGCATCAGCTGGATGCATTTCCTCAAAAGATCTAGTTATAAAAGATGCATCATTTGAGGTAATTTTATCTGTTACAACTTTTATATATTCCTTATTAAATTCAAAATTGACTTTTTTATCTTTAATTTTTTTTATTAAAGTCATAAATACACCTATTATTTAGACGGATCTTTTAATACAAAATGAAAAGAATACAATTTTTAAATGCCTATAGAAATTAAAAAGTCCCAAAATCCAGTAAAATATGAAGACGCAATATCATTTATGGAAGATCGACTTAAAGATATTGATCTAAAAAAAGTAGATGATTTGATTTGGGTTTTAGAACACGATCATATCTATACATCGGGAACAAGCTATAATGAAAATGAGATAATAGATAAATCTATAAATATTATAAAAACTAATAGAGGTGGTAAAATAACTTATCATGGACCAGGACAACTCATTTGTTATTTTGTAATTGATTTAAAGAAAGGTAAGAAAGATATTAGAAAATTCATATCTGTAATTGAAAAATCAATTATTGAAACCCTGAACCTCTATGACATAGAAACATTTGCTGATAAAGAAAATATTGGTATTTGGTACAATGATAATTCAACCATAAAAAAAGTTGCTGCAATTGGGGTCAGGGTAAGTAAATGGATAGCTTATCATGGTTTTTCTATCAATATTAATAACGATTTAGAAAAATATGATGCAATTGTTCCTTGTGGGATTAAAGATAAAGGTATCACTAATCTCAAACAAATTAAAAATCAAAATTATAATGATTTAGAAAATAAGCTAATAGAAATATTTAAAACTAATTTGAAAAATTTAATCTTTTAGTCTTTAGCAACTTATTAAAATAATCTGGTAATAATGCTTTGTAAGTATATTTTTTTTGATTAATCATAAATTTTATTTGATAGGAATGAAGCATTAAATCTTTATTTATACCTTTCGATGAAACAGATGAATTATATTTTTTATCACCGAAAATTGAATGTCCAATGTTAAATAATTGTTTTCGCAATTGATGTTTTCTTCCTGTGATTGGTTTCATTTCTACTAAACTAGCATTGGTATTTTTATCTATAACTTTAAAAATCGTTTTAGCTTTTTCTATAATCTTTTTTCCATTGTCGTACCTTATCAAATTATCATTCCATTCACCTGAGTCTTTTTCAATTTCTCCATTGCATATTGCCAAATATGTTTTGTGAACTTTTCTTAATCTAAATAGAGAAGTCAATAGTTGAGCTGTTTGTCTATTTTTAGCAATAATAAAAACGCCTGAGGTATCTTTGTCTAATCTATGAACAGAGAATGGTTTTGTTCCTTGAAATATTTCACTTTTTGCAAATATATCTACTAGATTTTTTTTTGACTTTGTTCCACCTTGAACCGATATTCCTGCACTTTTATTTAAAACTATAAAATCTTCATTGTTATCTATGATCAGATCTTCGTTAGATTTTATTACCTCAATGGATGGATTGAATTGTTTTTTTTCGTGTTTAATTTTTTCTTTAAAATCAAAATTGAAGAGTTCTATTTTATCATTTGTTTTTATCTTAAAAGAGCTTTTTATTTTTTTTTTGTTTATTTTAATTTTTCCTAACCTTAAACTCTTTTCAATAAGACTTTGTGGTACATTTCCTAATTTATTTCTTAACCATCTATCAATACGCATGTTATTACACGTTGACTCAACGATAAAACTTCTAATCATGAATATTTAAGGCTTTTATTTATGCTGTGGCAGCTTTCTTATCTTCTTTTTTTTCAACTTCTTTTGCTGGATCTTTCTTTTTTTTATCAACTTTTTTGGCTTGAACGTCTCTATCAACAAATTCAATTATTGCCATAGGCGCATTATCTCCGTATCTAAAACCTGCTTTTATAATTCTTGTATAACCACCAGCTCTTTTTTCGTATCTTTTAGATAAAGTTTTTTTTACTTTATTGGCTGACTTAATATCTTGCAATTGAGAAATCAAAATTTTAGTATTATGCAAACTATCTTTTTTACCTAATGTGATTATTTTATCAGCTTGTGGCTTTAAAAATTTTGCTTTTGGTAAAGTTGTTTTAATTTGCTCATACTTTATTAAGGAATTAAGCATATTTTTAAGCAGCGCTTTTCGGTGTTCAGAAGTCCTATTTAACTTCTTATTTGCCATTCCATGTCTCATTAGATGCTTTCCTCTAATTTTTTAGACATTTCTGCGATATTATCTGGTGGCCAATTTGGAATTTCCATCCCTAAATAAAGAGACATACCAGTTAAAACTTCTTTAATTTCATTTAATGATTTTCTTCCAAAATTTGGTGTTCTTAACATCTCACCCTCAGATTTTTGAACTAAATCACCAATATAAATTATATTATCATTTTTAAGACAATTCATTGATCTAACAGATAATTCAAGCTCATCTACTTTTCTTAATAAATTTTTATTAAATTCAGGTTCTGTTGAAACTTCTTTAACTGGAGCTTCTACAGGTTCATCAAAATTAATAAACATTTTTAATTGATCTTGAAAAATTCTTGCAGAATAAGCAACTGCATCCTCAGCAGATATTGATCCGTTTGTTTCAACTTCCATCGTTAATTTATCGTAATCTAAAGCCTTACCTTCTCTTGCGGTACTTACTGAATAGGAAACTTTTTTAACAGGACTATATAATGAGTCTATTGCAATTAAACCTAAAGGTGGTTCTTCTGGTTTATTTAAATCAGCTGGAACATAACCTTTTCCAGTATTAACATTCATTTCCATATGGAAGTGAGTATTTTCATCCAAATTACAAATAACTAAGTCAGGATTCAAAATTTCAACATCAGGAACTGATGCAATGTCAGATGCTTTAATTTCACCAGGTCCTTTGGCATCTAATACTAGTTTTTTTGTTCCCTCAGCAGCACATTTTAATGCCAGCGATTTAACATTTAATACAATATCAGTAACATCTTCTCTTACACCTTTAATAGACGTAAATTCATGAAGTACACCATCAATTTGAATTGAAGTTACTGCTGCTCCTCTGATTGAGGATAATAAAATTCTTCTAAGTGAATTACCAAGTGTTAAACCATAACCTTTTTCTAATGGTTCAGCGATAATTGTAGCGTGAGTTAAATCATCACTTATTTTAACATCAAGTTTCGCAGGTTTGATTAATGATTTCCAATTTTTCACATTTACATTTTCTACATCCATTAAACTCTCCTTTTTTTTGGTGGCCTAGTACCATTATGTGGCATCGGTGTTGTATCTTTAATTGATAAAATTCTAAATCCTCTCGCTTGTAACGCTCTTAATGCTGTTTCTCTACCTGAACCAGGACCCTTAACTTCCACAGATAAAGTTTTCATACCAAACTCTAAGGCTTTAGATGCAGCAGCATCAGCAGCTATTTGCGCCGCATATGGAGTTGATTTTCTAGAACCCTTAAAACCTTTTTGTCCAGCTGATGCCCATGAAATTACGTTTCCATTAGTGTCAGCGATTGAAATAATTGTATTATTAAAAGTTGATTGAACATATGCAATTCCATTTAAGATATTTTTTTTAGTTTTCTTTTTTTTTGAATAAGAACTTTTAACAGCTTTTTTTGGCGACTTATCTTGACTCAGTTCTTTATTATCTTTTTTCTCTGATTTTGACATACTTATTTCTTAAGTGGTGTTAATTTTTTTCCAGCTATTGCAATAGCCTTACCTTTTCTCGTTCGAGCATTACATCTAGTTCTTTGACCTCTTACAGGTAATTTCTTTCTGTGTCTCGAACCTCTGTAGCAAGCTAAATCAATTAATCTTTTTATGCTCAGTGAATAATCTCTTCTAAGATCTCCCTCAACTTTAAAATTTTGATCAATGTATTCTCTTATTTTTAAAATTTCATCATCAGTAAGTTGATTTACTCTTTTTTCTTTAGGAATTGCTAATGATGCACAAATTTGCTTTGAAAATTTATCACCAATACCATAAATATAAGTTAGCCCTACTTGAACTAATTTATTCTGGGGGATATTTATTCCTGCAATACGAGCCATAAATTTTGAGATAAATTTAGCCTTTTATATAAGAAGATCTTTCAAAGTCAACGTCTTAAACATTAAGAAAAGCATCTATTTTAGCGGTTATTTGTTCGATTTTAAGCGCACCATCTATTTCATAAAAGTTTGAATTTTTGGAATAGAAATCTAAAACGGGGCGTGTCATATCCATATAAGTATCGTATCTTTTTAGAATAATATTTGAATCATCATCAGATCTTTTTTCTAAAGTTTTTCTTTTTTCAACTCGTTTAATTATTACTTCTTTTTCGACATTAAGAAAAAAAATATAATCAATCTTTTGATTTGAACTTTCTAAAATAGTTTCTAAATTTTTGGCTTGTTCCAATGATCTAGGATACCCATCAAAAATAAGTTTGTTTTTATATTTTTCATCAAAAATAACTTTTTTAATCAATTCATTAACAATTTCATCACTTACAAATTTACCATCATTCATGTCATTGATTATTTTCTTTCCTATTTCAGAATTTTTCTTAATTTCATCCCTTAACATATCACCTGTTGAAACTTGAAAACCATTTATCTTTTTAACTAAATATTTTGCTTGTGTTCCTTTTCCAGCACCAGGAGGTCCAAATAGGAT